>CALBZE010000024.1 GCA_937889645.1 uncultured bacterium | reverse complement strand
CGGGACGGCGAGGATGACGAGATCGTGCGCAGCCGCGACCTCCTCGGCGGGCCGATCGTAGAACTGGCTCGGAAGCGGAGTGCCTCCGGTCCGACCGGGCATCAGTCGCCGCCGGCCTCGACCTTCTTCCCGCGCTTGCGGCCGCCGCGCCGCCCGCGCGATCGCGAGCCGCGCGACTTCTTCGGGGCCGCCGCTTCGCCATCCGCGGCCGCGCTCGCGTGCGGCGCGGCGGCGCCTTCGGGCTCGGCCGCCGCGGCCTGCTTCGCGGCGGGCGTATCGGAAGCGGCGTCGGCCACGGGCTCGGCCTTCGGCGTCTCGGCCTCGGCGGCCTTGCCCTTCGCCGACCCGGACTTCCGCGCGGCCCCCCGCGACTTCTTCGAGCCCGACGCCTCGGACGGCTTCGCCTGCGCCTTCGGCTCCGCGGACTTCTTGGTAGCGGCGCCGCTCGACCGCCCGGCCTCCTTCGTCGTGCCGACGGCCGCGACCTCCGCCGCGGCCTCAGCGCGACGCTGCGCCAGATCGGACTCCCAACCCTTGAGCAGCGCCTCGGCCCGACGCGCGCCCAGCAGCTCGCGCACCCGTGCCGGATCGGCGTGGAGCGCACGGAACACGCCGTCCGCTCCGAACTCGGCGATCAGGGCCTCTGCCGTCTTCGCCCCGACGCCCTTGTAGCGCGTCGTAAGGTAGGCGACGACGCCTTCCGCGTCCGTCGGCAACCCAACCAGCTCGGGCGCAACGGCGGCGCCGGCCTTCTTGGTGCTCTGGCCCGCGGCCTTCTCCTTCGCCGGAGCCGCCGCCTCTGTCGTCTCGGCGGGCTGCTTCTTCGCCTCGGTCGGCTTCTGCTTGGATTCGGCCGCCTTCTTCGACTTGGCCTGCCCCTTCTTCGCAGCCGCCTTCTTCGCCGGCTCCGCCCCGGCCGTCGCGGCCGCTTCGGCCGCCGCGGCGCTCGGCTCCGCCGACTCCGGCTCCGCCGACCCCGTCTTGCCGTTCAGCGACCCCTTCGGGCGCACCGTCTGACCGGGGAGGAGCGGCGGAGGACCCGACACGACCCCGCCACGACGCATCCCGGGGCGGAACCCGATCCCGACTCCGACCGGCCGCCGGACGGTCGGAGCGGCCGGAGCCGATGGCGTACCGGCTGGCGCGGCAGCCGACGTGGCCTCCGGCTCGGCCGCCTTGGGCTCCGCCGCACGGGCCTCATCCTTCGCCAGCTCCGGCCCGCGCCCACCCTCTGGCGCCGTGTCCGCGCGGGACTCGCCCCTCGGGGCCGCCTCGGCCGCGGGCTCGGCCTTCGGCGCCTCATCCGCCCGAGCGGCAGCCGCGCCCCGGGATTCCGCGGGCGCCTCGGTCGCGCCGCGCCGGCCCCGCTCGCCGCGCGAGTCCGGTCGCGCGGCGCCGGCACGCCCCGACTTCCCACCGGCCAGCGTCACTTCGTACGCGCCGTTCCCCGTCTTGTGAAGGTCGATCACCTCCGCATCGTGGGCCTGGCGCAGGAAGCGACTGAACTTGCTGAACCCGACGGTCGACTCGTCCCACGACGGGTCCAGCTCGAGCATGCGACGCTTCACATCCGAGTCACGCGCCGGAGCGCCGCCCTTCGTGACGCTCTCGACCGCACGCCGCAGCAGCGCGTACGCCGCAGCGAGCGGATCGCCTTCCGCCGCCACCAGCCCGACGGGTTCGACCTCCCCCGCAGGCGCGACCGGTTCGATGGCCGGCGCAGCCGGCTCCGCCACGGCCGCCTCCGCCGCAGCGGCGCCACGACCCCGCCCGCGACCACGCGAACGACGGCCGTCCTCCCGCGCCGTCCGCGCCTCACGCTCCGGCTTCGCCTCCGGCGCCTCCTCGGCGACCGCAACGCCAGGCTCCGCCGGCGCCACCTCCCACTGCCCGTTCTCCCCCTTCTTCAGCGCCAGGCAGCCGCGCGCAACCGCGTCCGACAGGAACTTGCTGAACTTGCTGTACCCCAGCTCCTTCTCGCTGAAGTTGGGATCCAGCTCCAGCATCACCTGCTTCAGGCGGTCCGAACGCATGATGTCGCCGTTCTCGGCCATCTGCTTGACCGCCTTCTCGACCAGCATCCACGGGTCCAGCGCCTCGCGCGTCGTGTCGTCTTCCTTGGTCAGACCCGTAAGAACGGAGTACGAGTAGTACTCGTCGCAGTTCTGGACCAGCAGGTCGGACGCCGACTCGCGGATCCCTACGCCGATGACGTACTTGCCGTATTCCTTGAGCTTGAGGACGAGACTGCTGAAGTCGGAATCGCCCGAGAGGAGGATGAAGGTCCCGATCTCGGGACGGGTGAAGACCAGCTCGAGCGCGTCGATCGCCAGGCGAATGTCCGTGGCGTTCTTCTTCGAGCTGCCGTAGGCCGGAGCGAAGATCAGGTCGACCGACGCTTCGGCCAGGGGAACGATGTATTGCGGGTACCTCCGCCAGTCGGCGTATGCTCTCTGTACCGCGACCTTCCCCTTGATGATGTCGCTGTTGAGTAGATTCTTGAGTTCCTTCGACAGGTCGCTGCGGATCCCCATCGTGACGTTGTCGAAGTCGATGAGGAGTGCAGCGTTCGGCGCCGACGGCGTCGGCCCGGACGTGACGCCCCGATGAGGGGCGCGTGCAAACTGTGCAGCCATGTGCCTCGCTTCTGTTGTGAAAAACCGTTTCCCAACGGCGAGGCCCCTTCCTTTCTCCACCGCCTCCCGGCCGCCCTCCCCGGCGCAGGGAGGAGCGCGAGGGCGGCGCCGAGGGCGGGCTTCTTTCTCGCCCGTGCTCGACGTCGCGCTCGCCTCGTCCTCCCCTCACCGGGGGCAGGCGACGGGGCCGCGCAGTGAGACCAGTGAAGGAGTCTCGCGCTCCCTATGGCGTCCGGCGCGTCGACTCCTCCGCGCTGATCATGCGCGCGAGCTCGACGCGACGGACCTTCCCGCTCCCCGTGAGCGGGAACGAGTCGAGGAAGCGGACCAGGTCCGGGACCTTGTAGTCCGCGAGTGCGCCTCGGCACCACTCCTTGATTTCCTCGCCCGTGATGATCGCCCCCTCGACCGGAACGATGCACGCACAGACGACTTCGCCGAGGACTTCGTGCGGGAGACCGACCACCGCGGCGTCCAACACCGCGGGGTGTGCCTGGAGTCGATCCTCCACCTCCCGCGGGTAGATGTTGAAGCCGCCCCGGATGATCAGCTCCTTCCGGCGTCCGACGATGTGTATGAACCCTTCCTCGTCGATCATCCCCAGATCACCGGTGAGGAAGAATCCATCTTCGTCGAACGCCTGCGAGGTCTCCCCGGGCTGCCGATAATACCCCTTCATCACGCCCGGGCCGCGCACCGCGATCTCGCCCAGGCTCTCGACGGGGAGCACGCTCCCGTCCAGGTCCAGGATCCGGACCTCGGTCTCCGGGAGCGGCCGGCCGACCGTGAAGACCTGCTTCTCCTCCGGGTCGTCCGACCGCGTGACCGAAACCGCCGACGCGGTCTCGACCAGCGAATAGGCGACCTGGAGGTTCGGGCACAGCTCGGCGCGGATCCGGCGCAGCATCTCGTCGCCGATCGGCGCACCCGCCACGATCCCCGCCCGCAACGACGAGAGATCCCGCTTCTCGTGCGCCAGCTCGTGCAGCTCCGAGACGAACACCGTCGGCACGCCGTAGTGCACCGTCACCTTGTGCCGCTCGATCAGCGCCAGCGCTTCGTCCGGCAGGAACTGCTCCTGAAGCACCAGCGAGGCGCCGGTCATCACCGTCCCCAGGATCCCCGGGCCCAGCCCGAACACGTGGAAGACGGTGGTGACCCCGAAGACCACGTCGTCGCGATCCAGGCCGATCGCCTCGACCGTCCGCCCCGCCGTGGTCACCAGGTTCCGGTGCGTGAGTGCCACGCCCTTCGGCTTCCCCATCGTCCCCGAGGTGTAGAGGATCGCGAACACGTCCTCCGCCGGATCGATCTCCACCGGCGGCACCGTTCGCCTCTCCCCGCTCGAGACCAGATCCTCGAATTGGTAGATCCGGTCGTCGTACCACAGGTCCTCTTCGCCCACCGTGACCAGGTACTGCAGGTCCGGCAGCGTCGAGAGGAAGCCTTCATACAGCTCGAGGTAGTCGACTCCCCCGAACGACTCGGCGGTGACCACCACCACCGCCTCGGAATGCCGGAGCATGTACTGGAGCTCCGGCACGGTGTAATGCGGATTCAGCGGCACGATGACCGCGCCCAGCTTCGCCGCCGCGAAGACCGAGATCACGAACTCCGGCCAGTTCGGCAGATCCAGCGCGATCCGGTCCCCGGGCTCGATGCCGAGCTCGCCCAGCGCCGCCGCCAGCGCCGTGGCGCGCGCATCGACCTGGCCATAGGTCCAACGGCGACCATTGAAGATCAGGAACGTGCGATCCGGATCTTCCGCCGCCCGCGCTTCCAGCGCCTGGGCGACCGACAAGCCATAAAAGCGCTCGTCGAGCGCCATTCCGCCTCCGTCGGGAGAACCGTCCCACGCCGTCTCCGGCGGCGAATCACGCCGCCGGCCGGCCTAGATTCTAAACATAGCGGTACGGGCAACCCGCGTCAAATGCAATTCTCGTCTAGAGATACCCGCGAGGCACCGGGCTGTTCAGCGGCCGGCCGCGGCGAGGGCGGCGTGCACGGCGGCCGCCTCCAGCGGGTGCGCCCAGGCGCCGTCCGGACCCCGCGCCACCACGCCCGGGCACCGGATCAGCGCGAAATTCGGCCGCGCCGCGCGCGTCTTCTTGTCACGCCCCATGAGCTCCGCGAGCCGGCCGGGATCGAGGCCGGGGGGCGGCTCGGTCGGTAGACCGAGGCGAAGCAGCACCTCGCGCAATCGATCCGCCGTCCCCGTCTCCGTGATCCCGACGGCCTCCCCCGCCCGCGCCTCGGCGACCATACCGATCGCGACGGCGTAGCCGTGCGGAATGCCGTAATCCAACGCCGCCTCGATGGCGTGGCCGATGGTGTGGCCGAAGTTCAGCGCCTTGCGCGGCCCGGACTCGAGGGGGTCACGGGCGACGAAGCTCGCCTTGATCTCCACCGAACGCCGGACGAGCGAGGTGAGCGCCTCGGCGTCGCGATCCAGCAGCGTTTCGGCGTTGGCCTCGATCCAATCCAGGTACACCGCGTCCGCAATAGCGCCGTGCTTGACCGCCTCGGCCAGCCCGGACCGCAGCTCCCCATCGGGGAGCGTTCGCAACAGCTCGGGGTCGATCACGACGAGGCGCGGATGGTGGAACGCGCCGATCAGGTTCTTGCCTTGAGGGGTGTCTACGCCCGTCTTCCCGCCGACCGAAGCGTCGACCATCGCGAGGAGCGAAGTCGGCACCTGCACGACCGGGACCCCCCGCATGTATGTCGCCGCGACGAACCCGGCCACGTCGCCGGTCACGCCGCCGCCCAGCGCGACCACCGCCGAGTCGCGGCCGAAGCCGGCCGCGAGCAGCGCCTCCGTGAGCGCGGCCCACGTCGCCACCGTCTTCCGCGACTCGCCCGCCTCGAAGGGGAAAATGTCGGCGCGTCGGCCGGTCGCCTCGAGCGCGGCTCTTGCCCACGCGCCGTAGAGCTCGGCCACCACGGAGTCGGCCACGATCGCGTAGCGATGCGCGGGCGCCGCCTCCGCGGCGAGCTCCCCCAGCCGCGCCAGCGCGCCCGGTTCGACGACGACGTCGTAATCGCGGTCGCCCGGCGGCGGCACCGGGATCGGGATGCGGATCCGGCTCACGTTCCGTTCAGCGGCGAAAGAAGAGGTTGAGCAGCAGCGTCAGGATGAGGCTGAGCAGGAGCATCAGCCCGAGCGGAATGTACACGGTGACGTTGTCGCGCCGCCATACGATGTCGCCAGGGAGCCGCCCGATCCCGAAGCGGTCCAGCAGAACGAAGACCAGCCCCAGGATCGCGAGCAGCCCCGCGAGCAGCAGGAGCACCCGTCCGATCCAACCCATCTTCAAGCGACTCGTTCCCGTTGCGACCTGCGACGGTCGAGCCCGGTGCCGAGCTTCGTTTCTCCGATCACCCACTCGACGACCGGCTCGAGCCCGCCGTACGCGGCATGGATCCGGCGCATCCGGTCGGCTCCGTTCCCTCGCTCGAGTAGCGCCGCGATCGCGCCCGGCATCGCGCCGTCGCCGATCTGCTCGGCCGTCGGCGCCACCTCGTCGACGAGCCGGAGCACGGCGGACCGGATGGGCTGGCGGCCGTCCGGCGAGGCGGGATCGACCAGCCACCCGTCGAGCCCGTACCGCATCGCGCGCCACTCGTTGATGGCCAGGAGCGTCACCAGCGTCCCATCCGGCAGATTGGACGCCGGCTCCCGGAGCCGGCCGTCCGCGACCGCGACGACGAGCGCACGGACCAGCGAGGCCAGCGCCACCGCATCGTCCACGCGGGGACAGACGTCCGTCACCCGGATCTCGAGCGTAGGATACACCGCGTGCGGCCGCACGCTCCAGTAGTGGCTCCGCTGGTCGCCGATCGCGCCGGTCGCGAGGAGCAGTTCGAGGAGCGACCGGTACTCTCTCTCCGAGTCGAGCCGCGGCGGGATCCCCGCATTCGGCCAGCGCCGCCACAGCACCATCCGGTACGACGCGTACCCGGTGTCCTCGCCCTCGTAGAACGGCGAGCTCGCCGCAAGCGCGATCAGGTGAGGAGCGTAATGACGCACCACGTTCTGCAGGCGGATCCGGTCGAACCGCGCCGGGATCCCGACGTGGATGTGCATGCCGAAGTTGTGCTCGTCCCGCGCGATGCGCCCATAGCGCTCCGCGATCGTGCGATAGCGCTCCTCCTGCGCCAGACGGTGCGCCTCCCAGCGGCTGAACGGATGCACGCCCGCCGCAGCGATGTCGAGCCCGAGCACGGCCGCCGTCGTCGCGGCCTGGAATCGCAGGCGACGGAGCTCGCGGTCGAGCGCCGACGACGACGAGCAGATCCGGGTTCCGATCTCCAGCGTCGTCTCCTGCAGCTCGGGTCGGATCTCGGCGCTCCAGTCGGTGTCGAGAACATCACGGGCGCGGCTACAGAGGGCACCGGTTCCGGCGTCGACGAGCTGGTACTCTTCCTCGACGCCGATCGTGAACTCGTTGTCCATGCTGCGGCCCGTGTGCTCCGTTTGCACTCCCCGCCACGGCGCGTCGTGCGCCCTGCCACCCCGGCATCGAAGCAAGGAAAAGGCCGCGACGCGCCCTCTCTTGCCGCGCGGCGACGTCGTCGCCGACCGACGCCCGTCGATACGCCTCCGCCCTCGTCGCGCGCCGGATCTAGCGTGCGCCCTCGGTCGCCGCGGCCACCTCCACCGCCGGCACGGACGCGAGCGGCACCGCAACGGGTGCGTCGACGACCCGCACGGCCGGCTTTCCGCCGACGTCGACGCGCGTCACCGCGCCGTGCCGGCCGGGCCGCGCATCCAGCACGCGGCGATAGGCATACGCGAAGCGGTCGGCCGCGGCGGGGTTGTCCCAGACCGAGTACCAGACCAGGACGTGATCGCCGCCTGGCGATTCGAGGACGACGTAGCGGTCGCCGTCCCAGCCGGACGCGAACGTCTCCATGCCGCGTCCGAGGTGCTCGGAGAGGAGGATCGAGACCTCCAGCTCCCCCAGGGTGTTCTCGTAGACGCGCCTCCAGTCGCTCGCGATCGGCGCGAACGCGAGCTCGGTCGGCGCGTCTCGATCCGCCAGGAAGCGACTCTCGGGATGCAGCACCTGCTCGGTCGACTCGGGGAGCAGCTCGCCGAGGGGCGCGGGGAACGCTCCGCCGCCGGCTCCGGCTCCCGCCCGCCAGAGCGCCTGGACGAAGCCCGCGCCGCCCACGTACGGGAAGAGGAGCGTCTCCCGTATGATCCGCGGCGCCGCCTGGAACACCGGGAACTGCGAGTTCTGCGCCTCCAGGAGCGGCGCCAGGTCCCGCGCCACGTCGGGGAAGCTCGCCGGGTCGACCGGACGCCCGGTCTGGGACTCGGCGAGCCACGCGAACATGACCAGCGTCGCATGCCCCTCCAACGCCGCTTGCGCCGCCGTCTGGCGGTCGTTCCCTTGGTCCGGCGCGATCAACGAATCCAGATCCACGTACTGATCCTGGAGGGCGTGGACCAGCTCGTGGACGACCACGGGCCTGAGCTCATCGGCAGGAACGCCCTCCACCACGAACAACGAGTCGGTCGCCGCGTCGTAGTACCCGACCACCTGCTCGGTGTAGAGGTCGAGCAGGAAACGACGCAGCTCCAGCGTGTCCGGCAGCAGGCCGAAGGCGACGTACGCGGCCTGGACGCCTTCGAGCTCCTCGGGCGGCAGGTCCTCCGCGAGCCGTGCCTCGACGTAGCGGCGGACCGACTCGCTGTCGCGCCGAGCGAGCTGGACGGGTCGCCGCGCCTCGAGGCCGCTCAGGACTTCGACCCTTGGAAGCAGCGTTTCGACCAGCCCGTCGAGTCCCGGCGCCTCCTCCATTCCTCGGCACGCGGCCGCCGCAAGCGCGAGCAGGAGCACCGCCGCCCATATCCCCAGCTCCGATCCACGTCGGTATTCTCGAACGTTTCTCACGGTTCCCCCTCATCGTCGAGAAGGCGCTCGCCGGATCCCAATCGCTCGATCCGCTCGAACCCGTCCGGGCGCGCGAGCCGATCCGCGATCCGTTCGCCCGTGCGAGGATCCCTCAGATCCGGCGCAATCTCCGCCAGCGGCCGCAGCACGAACGCCCGCTCCATCATCCGTGGGTGCGGCACGACGAGCGACTCCGTCTCCAGGACCTCGTCCCCGTAGAGCAGGATGTCGATATCGATCGTGCGTGGCGCGTTCTTGAATGTACGCACGCGCCCCAGCTCCGCCTCGATACCCTGCACCTCCTCGAGCAGGTCGAGCGGCTCGCGCGTCGTGCAAAGCTCTACCACCAGGTTCCAGAAGTCCGGCTGCTCGCGATAGCCGACGGGCTCCGACCGGTAGACGGACGACACCGCCGCGATCGCTCCAAGACCTCGGAGGCGCCGCAATGCCGCTCGCAGGTTTTGCTCCCGATCCCCGACGTTCGTGCCGAGACCCAGGTAGACTCGCTTTGTCCCCATTCGCATCGTCCCTCGGACCGCCGGCCGGCGCCCCGGTGTCGTTGACTTTGCCCGCGCGCGCCGGTAAGATCGCATTCCGTGTACAATCTTTCCAACGACCCGAGGGGTCCAGCGATGAGGTCCCCATTCGTCGGCGTTTGACCTGCACCGGCGCCCACCCGTACGACCGCACCACACCACGACACGACCGAAATCGGAGATCCGCATGAACGCGATGCGCCTCGGCCTCGCCATTGCCGCCCTCGCGCTGCTCGTCGTCGACATGGCGGCGGCACAGACGATTCGCGGCAAGGTTCTCGACGATGCGACGGGTGCTCCCATCGGCGACGTGACGATCAACGTCCTGGAGCCGAGCGGCGCCACCATGGCGTCGGCGCGCACGAACACGACGGGAGACTTCCTCCTCACGCTCCCCCGTGCAGGGCAAATCCTCCTGTACGTGCAGCATATCGCTTATCAGTCGCTGCTGTCGGACACCCTGCGGCTCGAGAATAACGAGGTGGTCCAGTTCGAGATCCGACTGGCGCAGAACGTCATCCCCCTCGATCCGATCGTCGTGGTGTCCCGCTCCACCTCGGACGCGCAAGAGTTCCGCGATCGCCAGGAGCATCGCGCGGGCACGGCCCGCTTCATCACGAGAGAGCAGATCGACAGCTACCGCGGCAGTCGCGTCACCGACCTCCTGCGTACCATTCCCGGCGTCCGGATCGTGCCCGTCGCCAGCGAGGCGGGCAGCGCGAATCGATACTTCGTCGCCATGACGAACGATGCCGCGGCGGTCGGCGGGTGCAACCCCACGATATACGTCGACGGCGTGGAGGTCTACCAGGACATCTACACCGGACTCGACGACATCATCTCGGTCCAGGACCTCGAAGGCGTCGAGGTGTACACCTGGACCTCCGCGCCGCCCGCGCTCCGTCCGCGAGGACAGTGCGGCGTTATCGCGTTCTGGACCCGCGACCCCGCCGGCGGCGAAGGCGGCTTCAGCTGGCGCAAGCTGCTCGGCGGCCTCGCCGCCGTAACGGCTGTCACTCTCCTGCTGCGCTGAGGCCCCCAGCCGGAGGCACCCCCCAACTCCCGTCGGACGTAATCTCTAGTCAAAAAAACTCCCGCAACGGTCCCGGCCGGGACCGTTGCGGGAGTTTTTTCGTGGGCAGGATTCGGCCCCGGGGATCCCGGGGCCGATTCATGCGGCCGTTGCCGACCGCGCTACCCTCACTGCGGATCCAGCGTCTTGTCCACGAACAGACCGACCGTCGGGCTGGCCCCGCCGAAGATGACGGCCGTAAGGACCGACCCTTCGATCTGGACGCCAGGCTGCGGGCCGTACGTCGCGCCCGCCGGCGCGGTCTGCCCGGGCAGGTTCGGCGTGCCCGAGAAGAGCGGCGTCGTCGAACCAGCCGCGGTCACCACGAAGCGGTAGAGCTTGCCGGATGCGGCGGTCGCCATGTTCGTGTAGGCGACCCGCTCCAGGTAGCCCACGTTCGAGAACTTCGCCACGTGGTTCGTGGCCCAGTCGGCGGGCAGCGGCGCATTCGCCGAGTCGACCGGGACAACGTAAACGTCGACCTCGTTCGTGCCCACCGCCGCGTGCAGGAGCTGGACCGAGATCTGGCCCGCCGGAGCACGATTGATCTGGGCCGGATCATCCAGCACGTGTAGCGCCTGCGAGTTGTCCGCAACCCGACCGGCGAGGAGCAGCGTGTACCGCGCCTGCCCGTTCAGGGTCAGCTGCGTGTCGATCAGGCGGATCTTCGCCGAGTCGACGTTCGACGAGGTCGGGAAAACCCGCGTCGCACGGGTCCCGGGCTCCACGCGCTGATACATCCCACTCCCGCCGCGGAACGGAACGCCCTGCATCGTCGGCAGGTTCTCAACCTTGTCGACGAACCGCAGATCGGCCGAGGGCAGGTCCGGCACCGCGTTGATGAACCGGACCAACGCGGCCGGCCCCGGCGGCGGCTGGTGGGTAATGCCATCGTCGTCCGAGCAGGCGGCTACCGCCATCAGCGGTGCCACGAGCCACAGGAATCTACCGTATCGCATAGCAAGCCATCCTATGCCGATGTTGGATGTTGACCAGCTGTTTCAGGCGTACGACTTCAGGACTGGTCCCCGCCTCCGTCGTCGATCGGCCGGTTGCCGGAGGGGTCGCTCCCTCCGAGCGTGTCCAGGCCGAGCATCGACACCCCGGCGATCACCGCGAACGCAAGCGCGGCGGCCACGATGGACCGCGGCTTGGACAGGCGCCGCTCCCGGATGTCGAACGCGAACGCGCGGGGGACCTCGACCCTTAGGCCGTTCATTCTGGCCGGAATGGCCAGATCCATGTAGCTCACGGTCCGGACCGCCAGTACCATGGACGTATCGGAGTTCGCCAGGACGTGCCCCCTCATGTCGAGCACGCCAGGCCCCACGGCCTCGGCCAGCGAGACCCGTCCCTGATCCGTGAGGCGGAAGGTTACCTCCGATCCTACCGGCGGCACCGGCTCCCTCACAGGAACATAGTGGTAGCACCCGGTCAGGTACGGGGCGAGGAGGATCATCCCCACGACCGCCCGCACCGCGCGACCGGCGCCCGTGCGCGGGGCCTCGCCCCGCGCACGGTGACTGCGTCCGAATCCGTGTACTCGCTGCATGAAACTACGTCGGCTTACAGGTCCGAACCGCTGCCGAAGCCGTACGTGCTCGGCCCAGCCGCGCCCTGGCCACCGATGCCACCGAAGTTGTACGGCGTCATCCGGCGGGCGTTGGCCTCCTGGAACGGAACCGGCCAGTGGACCGCCGTGCCCTCCGGCAGATCGCCCCAGCCGCGCGAATCGAAGAACCACGCACCGTACGTCGTGTACGCGGTCTCCATCCGCTTCTCCCACTTCATGGCCTCCATGATGTCGCCGCACTTGGTGGCCTTGTAACCGGCCGCCGGATCCGGCACGCGCGGCACGCACTGGTTGCCGCCCGGAACCGGGTCGTTGGCCGAAGCCACCGCGCCGGTCAACGCCGGCAGGC
The DNA here is from genome assembly GCA_937889645.1 of uncultured bacterium. Classification (GTDB taxonomy): domain Bacteria; phylum Gemmatimonadota; class Gemmatimonadetes; order Longimicrobiales; family RSA9; genus CALBZE01. The sequence continues at coordinate 102,880 of CALBZE010000024.1, read as the reverse complement.
CGTTCTTCACGCGCGTCTTGTCGATCAGCTGGGCCGCCTGCGCGATCTGGCCCGTCCGGATGTACCCCTCGGCGGCGAGCATGTCGTTCTCCGCCACCGTGAAGTACGGGAACGCCCCGATCCGGCTGGCGTCAGCCCACCCGCGATGCCGGTAGTGATCGTACTGCGAGTTCTGCCACCCCAGGGCCGCATTGTCCTTCCCCGAGTTCCGGTTCCGGAAGTACTGGCCCGCCGGGAGCGGCTTGTCGTCGTCGTCGGCCGGACGCTGCTGCTCGGCTCGCGTCGAACCCTGCGGGAAGCGCTTGTCCGGCGTGACGATCGTGAACGGAGTACGCTGATCGCGCGGCGTGGCCAGCCAGGCGTCGTACGCGCCGCTCACGTCCGCCATCCCGATGATGTACGGCGTCATCTGGTGCCAGTTGACGTCGCGGAAGTGGAGCGTCGTGGCGAGCCAGGCGTAGTCCCAACCCTGGCTGGGGTTCATGTTGATCATGAAGTCCGACTGGATCCCGTTGGTCGCGTCCGCGATCACCGCATTCCAGTCGACGGCCGCACGCTCGGTCGGGTTACGGGCGACGCCCGCCCGCATCCGCGCCCGGAACGAGCGAATGATCCGCTGGAACTCGCTCATCGAGACGTCGCTCGCGTTCGGGCCCTTGAGCCACTGCCCCGGGAGGGCGGGCACGCCGGCCTTCGACGCATACGCCAGCGCCGAGTCGAACGCCGCGATCGCCTCCGCGTTCACGTCCATGTACCCCTCGAGCGGCGGAATGTCCGCCGGGCCGTCCGTCGGACGGGGCACGCCCGCCGAATCGTAGACCAGCGAGAGGTACCCGAGCGACACGCCGTAGACGAAGAACGCCCACGACTTCAGCCGGTCCACGTCCGGCGCGCCGCCCGCCAGGTCGAAGTCCTCAGCCGACGCCCGAGCGATGATGTCCGCGGCATTGCGCGCGACACCCGTCAGGATCCGGAAGTCGGCGTAGTTCTCTTCCGAGTACGCGTTCCCCGGAATGTTGTCGATCGGCTGGCGCGGGATGCCCCCGCGCGGGCCGAGCCCGTTGTTGGCCAGACCCGACGCGTTCTCGAACGACGCGGTCAGCATCCCGATGTGCGTCCGGGTGATGCTCCCGATCGTCCCCGAGATGATCTGCTGGAACTGCGAGCTGGCCAGGTTCTGCACCTCGGCCGGCGTCTTGAAGATGCGACCCCGGTCCGGAGCGTTGGTGTTGTTCACCGCGAGGTCGAGGGCGTCACAGGCGCCCAACATCACGCCCGTGACGACCGCTGCGGCCCCGAGAAAGCGATTGAATCGCATGCTCATCTCCTTCCGTTCCTCGTGGACGAAGGAATTAGAACGTCGTCGAGATCACGAACGACACAGAGCGCAGCTGCGGGAACGTGAACGCGTCGATCGCGTTGATGATCCCGTTCCCCGCGGCGCCGCCCGACGAACCAATCCCGACCTCCGGGTCGAAGCCCGAGTAGTCCGTCCACGTCTTCAGGTTGCGCCCGACCACGCTGACCGACCAGTCGCCGAAGCCGGCCAGACGGCCGATCTGGTACGAGGCCTGGAGCTCACGGAGCTTGATGAAGCTCGCGTCCTCGACGAACCGGTTGTTCGGGCCGAGAATGTCGTAGAACCCACCGATACCGTTCGGGTTGCCGCCAGGCCCAGGGCCCGCACGGTAGAAGTAGCCGATCGGCTTGGCCGTCTCGACCGACTTGCCGGCCTGGTCGATGTCACGCGACAGGAAGTCGAGGTACGACCAGTGACGGCCCTGGTTCCACACGTCGCGGCCGAACGAGCCGTCGATCAGCGCGTACAGCGTGAACTTGCCGTAGCTGAGCGTGTGCGACATGCCGACCTGGTAATCCGGCAGCGCGTTGCCCAGCGGCAGCGACATCGGCGTGCCCGTCTCGTCGCGGATCAGGACCGGCATGCCCCAGCTGAGCGGCACACCCGGCCACGGCGACTCATCCTCGGGCAGGACCGCGTTCCACAGGTTGTCGGTGATCCCCATCCCGGGGTTGTTGCCCGCGCCGACCCAGACGAGCCAGCCCTCGTCGTTCAGCTGGAAGTCCTTGCCCGGGCCGCAGCGCGACTGCCAATCGGCCGGCAGCTCCGAGCAGCTCCGCATGAACTTGCGGCCGTAGATCGTGCCGAACTCCTCGCCCTCGGCGATGCGGATGAACTGATCCGTCGCCTGGAGGCTCGTCCCGATGAAGAACGGCGCGACGTTCAGCTCCTCGATCGTCGTGCGGGTCCGCGTGTAGGTCGCGGTGGCCATCCAGCTGAAGTTCTGGCCCTGGACGATCGGCAGGCTCAGCGCACCCTCGAGCGTCTTGTTCCGCAGCGAGCCCGCGTTCTGCCACTGCTGCGGGAAGCCCGTCGCCACCGGCACCGGGACCGGCAGGATCTGATCGGTCGTGAGCGCGTTCGCGTAAGCGACCTGCAGCTGAGCCCGGTTCAGGATCCCGATCTCGGCGCTGACCTCCAGCTCGCGCGTGACCTCGGGACGCAGCTTCGGGTTACCCTGCGTCACGGCGCTCAGCGTACCGCCCGACCCGATCGAGTACGTCTCGTACTGCGCCGAGAAGGACGGCGCCCGACCGGCCGTACCGTACGACGCACGCAGCGTGAAGGTGGTCAGGAAGTCCGACGGGAACCACTCTTCCCGCGCCATGAGCCACCCGAACGACGCACGGCCGTAGGTCTGCCAGCGGTTCTCCTCACCGAACCGCGAGTTGCCGTCGCGGCGGACCGCCAGGTCGAGCGTGTAGCGATCCAGCACCTCGAACGTACCGCCGAGGTAGCCCGACATCTGACGCGTGACGTTCTCGCTCGACGAAATGTTCTGCAGGTTCGTCGCGTTGCTCGCGGCCCACACGTCCGCGACGCGCAGCTGGTTCCCCTGCAGCGAGCGGTTGTCGCCGCGCTGCTCCTCGAACAGCCACCGCGCCTCGAAGCGCGTCACCACCTGGTCCAGCAGGTTCGGCCGGATCATCGCGCCGAGGCTCGAGTTGATCGACTGGGAGTTGTTCACCCCGTTGAAGATCAACCCGTTGTTGGTGCCCGGGTTGCTGTTCGTGGTGCGGAAGCCCTTGTTGTGGAACTGACGGAAGTTGTAGTTCTGGCGATCGATGTTGAAGTCACCGTTCGCCTCGAACCACGGCGCCGGCGTGTAGCGCAGCTTGGCGCCGCCGAGCACCCGCCACATCACGTCTTCGCGCGCGATGTTCTCGAAGCTGTACAGCGGGTTCTCGTTCTGCACGCCGCCGGAGCCGAGGTTGGTCCGGATGTAGAGCCGGCCGTTGGCATCACGCCGCGTGATGTCGACGATCGCCGGCGTGCGCGTCAGACGGAAGAAGCCCGTCCCGCCTTCCTGCTGGTTGACACCGTCCGACTCCGAACGCGAGATGTGGGCCCTCGCGTCGAGGTGCCAGTCGTCGCCGATCCGCTGGCCCAGGTTGACGCGCCAGGTCATGCGCTCGTAACCCTTGAGCCCCATGATCGCGCCGCCCTGCTTCGCGTAGCCGAAGCTGCTCATGTACGTCGTCGAGCCCGAGCGGCCCTGGACGCGGAAGTCGCTGAGCAGCTGCGGCTTCGGATCGACGATCTGCGCGACCGCGTTGTACTTCGTGCCCGGCCAGTCGTTGGTCAGGAAGACGCGACGATTCTGCGGCCCGGACAGCGCCGCGCCGGGGTCGACCGGGAACGACGGCGGGGCGAGCGCGAAGTCACCGACGTTCTCGTTGATCCGCTTCTGCTCCGCCAGGTAGTCGATCGTGCGCGAGCAGACCGTGTTCGACCCGTACGCATCCAGCACGCAGAAGCGCGTGCCCGTCTCGTCCATGAGGAACGGGTGATAGCGCGCGATGCCGAAGTCGCGCTCGATGTCGTTCACCCCGTACTCCATACGGGCGGTGAAGCGAGCACCCTCCTCACGGCCCATCTTCGTGGTGATCGAAATAACGCCGGCGGCAGCCCGCGAGCCGTACAGCGTCGAGGCGGCCGCACCCTTGACGATCTCGATCGACTCGATGTCCGCCGGGTTGATGTCCGCGATGCTCCCGTTGAGCACCACGCCGTCGACGATGTAGAGCGGCTCCTGACCGCGGCCGCTCGCGTTGATCGACGTCGGACCGCGCAGCATGATGGTCGGCGCCTCACCCGGCCGGCCGCTGATCATCGCGATGTTCGCGCCGGGCACGCGGCCCTGGATCTGGCTCACCGGGTTCATCGCCTGGACCGGCATCTGCGACTCGTCCACGCGCGTGACGATGAACGGCACCTTGGCACGCTCCATGGCGCCGCCGCTGACGCCCGTGACGACGATCTCCTGCAGCTGCAGCGCCGTCGGCTCGAGCGAGAAGTTCGCCGTGACCGTCTGACCCGCGACCACCGTGATCTCACGCGTGGCGGTCGCGTAACCGATCAGCTCGACCACGAGCCTGTGCGTGCCCGGCGGCACGCTGACCATCATGAAGCGGCCCTGCGCGTTCGTGGCCACCCGGAGCGCCGTGCCCTGGATGTACACGTCCGCACCTGCGACGGGCTGCTGCGTCGACAGGTCCAGCACCACACCTTGCACCATCCCCGTCTGCTGCGCCAGCGCGAGGCTCGGCGCCGCCAGCCACGCCGCCAGCGCCATGCAGCACAAGGGCAAGATGGCGCGCAAGCGGATTCGACGATTCATGCATCCCTCCGGAAATTATGCGGGTTGCGCATCGGTGACACTACGTCCGTTTTCCGGCCCGAGTCCGATCTCCGGGCCGGAACAGTCCCTACTTTGGATGCGTCATAGTCACCCCCTTGCTCACGGGTGGAGACACGAACCTGCTGCGCAGGTCCGCGCCGCAGCACGCACCACTGCCTAGAAGGAAATGGGCGCGAGGCAGGCGCGTTCGAATGCGAAACGCGATCGGACTCTGTCCGGACGTGTTCGTCCTCATATCCGCAAGGAAAGCCGAATCCGGTGCTGCTTCGATCCGGCGTCCGGTGACGATAGGTAGGATGCATGTCCAGGGTATACATTGCACAACGATTTGTCAAGCGCGGCCGTTCGCGGCCGGCGTGATGACCAGGGCGGGACCGGGTCCGCCACGACCGCCGCCCGACGATAGAACGCGTTACCTGCAGCGACAATAACAACAGGGGAGGAAGCCCAAAGGCTCCCTCCCCTGCGGCTGGATTCCAGGATCTACCGAATCGACGCCGGATCAGGCGTCGCGGTCGATGCACGCCCCGCTGTACGACGGGTTGTTCTGCTCCTGGAACGGGATCGGGAAGTTCACATCGTTCCCGAACGGCTCACCGGCGATCGTCTGCCCCGTCGGGAAGACGTCGTTCGCCTGGAAGCCGTAATGACGAACCAGGCGACGCAGGTCCGCGAGGCGGTGGCCGGTCAGCCACAGCCAACGCGCGCGCTCCTCGAAGAACTGCAGGACGCGCCCGTTGGGCGTGCCCGGATCCGCGAGAGCCGGGAGGCCCTCGGCGGTCCGCAGATCGTTGAGGATCGCGAGGTACGCGTTGCTGTTGCCCTTGTCCAGGGCGTGCTCCGCCTCGATGAGGCGCGCCTCGAGGCCCGAGGCGAGCGGGATGGGAGAGCCCCGCTCCGTGTACTTCCCCTGCGCGAAGTGCGGCAGCTGGGTGCCGATCCCGTTGCCGGTGTACTCGACCCGGATTCGCGGATCCGTGGTCGGGTCGTTCTGATCGAAGGCGAAGAAGGCGATCCCGTTTCCGCCATCCTCCGTGGCGGCGGAGCTGCGCCGCTCGGAGTTGATGTTGTACCAGACGCCGTTGTTCTGCCCCGAGGAGTTGGGGCTGTAGACGACGTCGTAATTGAAGTCGGTCGGGATCCCGTTGACGAGCGCCGCGGCGCCGGCGAAGTCGCCGACGATCATCAGCGCGCGGGCCTTCCCGATCCGAGCCACGTACTCCTGCTCCGCGGAGCCGGCGGCCTGGGCGCGCTGCCGCGCCGCGTCGAAGCGCACGACGGCGCTGTCGACGAGCTGCGCCGTGGTCTGCGGGGCGCCGTAGACCAGTTCGCCGTTGAGCGAGGTGCTGCTCAGCGGGACGCCGGAGCAGAAGTTCTCGGCGAGGAACAGGATGCTGTACCCCGCCAGGTTGGTGACCATGGCGTGATCCTTGTCGTTCGTCGCATCGCCGATCGCGGCGTACTGCGCGGCGACCTGGTCCGCCATGTTCCGGGCCCGGTGGATGTACTGGTAGATCGTCAGCAGCCCGCCGTTCGTGTCCGTGATGTCGCGACGATCGACCTCGCGCATCGTCGGGAACGTGCTCGCGTACCAGAGCTCGTCCGTCATCACGCCCACGAAGCCGACGATCCCCGGGTTGGCGTTGTTCGCCGCCGGCCCGGTGACCGCACGCGCGAACTCGTACAGGGCACCGTTGCGGAGCTCGTTGATGTTCGCCGGATCACGGGCGACCGGGCCCGTGATCTGGTCGGGGTCGTTGAGCTCCACGAGGCTGCTCGTGTCGCAGGCGGCGAGGGACAGGGACAAGAGCCCCACGCCGATGCTCCACAGGCCGCCCCGCTTCATGAGAGCATTCCGATTCATCATTGATAACCTCATCCCTTGCTCGGGCTCAGAAGTTGGCGTCGAAGCGCATCGTGAAGTACCGGCTCGGCGGCAGCGTGTAGAACTCCGCCACGGTGAAGTTCGACTGCCCGGCGTAGTTGACCTCGGGGTCGAGCCCGGAGTAGTCGGTCCACGTCTTCAGGTTCCGGCCGGCCAGCGTGAGGCTGAGCCCCTTGAGGCCGATGCGGTTGATGTAGCTCGCCGGCATCATGAAGGTCACCGACACCTCGCGGAGCTTGATGAAATCGGCATCCTCGACGAAGCCGGTGTAGGTGTTGCTGTAGAACGACTGGGCGACGCTCGCCGCCTGCTGGTCGAGCGGCGTGCTCGGGTCGTAGAGCGCCGCGCAGTTGTAGTCGCGGTTCGTGGAGCACCGCCAGGCGCGCAGCCCGTTGAGGAGCTTGTGGCCGCCCTTGTAGTCGACCAGCGCGCCGATGCGGACCCAGTCACGGATCCGGAGGTCAGTGGCCAGGCTCATCTCACGCTTCGGCATCGGGCTGCCGAGGTAGACGACCGTGTCGGTCCGGACCTGGACCTCGTTCGGCGAGAGCAGGCCGTCGCCGTTGACGTCCTCGTAGGTGATCGGGAAGTGGAAGTACGACCCCAGCGGGTACCCCTCCTTGTGGCGCTGCGTGCTCCCGAGACCGAAGACGATGTCCGGGATCGGCTCGCCGCGCGCGTCCGTGCCGAGATCCACGAGCTCGTTGTTGATGAACGAGCTGGAGAGGTTCACGCTCCAGGTGAGGTTCTGGCTGCGGACAGGCTGCGCGTTGAGCGCCAGCTCGAACCCGCTGTTGTCGACGCGGCCGATGTTCTCGTAGCGCGAGCCCGCCGAGCCGATCGAAGGCGGCAGCGGCTTGCTGACCAGGGCGTCGGTCGACGACTTCGAGAAGTACGTCGCCTCGAGGCCGAGACGGCCGTCGAGGAACTCGCTCTCGAAGCCGAGCTCCCACTCGGTGCTCCGCTCCGGCCGCAGGTCGGGGTTGCCGATCCCGCTGAACGCGATGCCGGGCGCATCCGCCGAGCCGACGCGGGTGACCGCGGTCGCGAACGACTGGATCGCGTCCGACGGGCCGGGCCGCAGCCCCGACTGCCCGTACGCCGCACGGAGGCGGAGGCCGTTCAGGCCGGACAGCTGCGGGAAGAACGACTCGTCCGAGACCACCCACGACAGGCTGACCGACGGGTACCAGATCCACTCGGTGTTCATACCGAACGCCGTGTTCTGGTCGCCGCGCAGGGCGCCGCTGAGGAAGACGCGGTCGCGCCAGCCGAACTGCTGCTGCACGAAGGCGCCGATCGTCGCGTTCAGCGTGTTGGCCTCGCCCGCCTCGAAGTCCGACGTGGCACCGGCCAGCGACGTCTCGACACCCGGCGTGAGGCTCGCACCGAAGGCGTAGATCTGGTGCAGGTGCTCACGCAGGTACTGCGAACCCACCGACGTGGTCGACACGAGGTCCGGCGAGATGTTGAACGTCGCCGTCGCGCTCGCATTCGCCGTCAGGTCCCAGATGTCGTAGTTGTAGTTCTGGATGAAGCCGTTGGTGTAGACGCCGCCGAAGACCGAGTACGCCGTGATGCGCGGCAGGCGGTTGACCTCCTCGCGGGCGTAGCGGTCGAGGCCGACCGTCCCGTTCACCGACAGCCAAGTGACCGGCCGGTAGTCGGCGTTGATCGCACCCTGGATACGGCTGTAGCGCTGGAAGGTCTTCCAGTCGTAGAAGAACTTGATGTCGTCGGCGAAGCCCTGGTAATCCTCCACGTTCTGCGGCAGGGCGCTCCCCGAGAGGGCCATGCCCGTGAGCCCGTAGAGAGCGTTGTCGCTCTGCGGGAGCTGGAGGTCGTTGTTCAGGTACGCGATCGACGTCGTGATCGCCAGCTTCTCGCCGAAATGCCCCCGCGTGTTCGCCTGGACGCGAATCCGCTCGAGCTTGTTGTCCGGCAGCACGCCCGTCTCGTTGTCGAAGCTGCTCGAGACGTAGTACGTCATCCCCTCGTTGCCGCCGGAGACGCTGACGCCCGCGCTGCGGCGCAGGCCGTCGCGCATCGGCGACACATCCGCATTCTCGAGCGGGTTGAAGCGATACGTCTCGGTGATCCCGGTGCAGCCGACCTGGTTGCCCGTCGGGTTGTTGCCGATGGCGAGGCGGATGATGTCGCAGCGGCCGACGCCGTCGCTCACCACGTCGCCGTTCTCATCCCGGACCACCAGGTTGCCGACCGCCACGACGTTGTCGGGGAACGTCGCGCCCTTCTGCAGCGTCCCGTACTCGGTCCAGACGCGGAAGTCCGCCTGGCCCGCACGGCCCCGCTTCGTCGTGATCTGGATGACGCCGTTCGCGGCGGCCGTGCCGTAGAGCGCCGACGCCGCCGGCCCCTTCAGGATCTCGATCGTCTCGATATCGGCCGGGTTGATGTCGTTCAGACGCGAAGGCGCCTGACCGCCTACGCCGAAGCCGAGCGAGGACTCCGAGCTCTCGACGCGCACACCGTCGATGACGATCAGCGGCGCGTTCGAGAGCGAAATGCTGTTCGCGCCGCGGATACGAACGCGCGTGCCCGACCCCGTCATCCCCGAGCTCTGGAGGATCGTCGCGCCCGCGACCTTGCCCTGCAGGAGCTGCGCGGTGTTCGTGATCGGCGCGAGCTGCACGTTCTCGACATTCACCGTGCCGACGGAGTTGCCAACCTCACGGCGACGCTGCTCACGGCCCGTGGCGGCGTTGACGACCAGCGCGTCGAGCTCGATCGCGCTCATCTCGAGCGCGAAGTCCTGGACCGTCGACTCGCCGACCCTGACCGTGACGGTGAACGTCTTCTGGCCGTACCCGATCAGCACCGCGCGAACCTGCCGCTCGCCGGCCGGCACGCCCGGGATCAGATAACGACCGCTCTGGTTGGTGGAGACGCTCAGGTTGGTCCCGACCACGACCACCTGCGCCCCGACGAGCGGAGCACCGGTGGACTGATCCGTGACCGTGCCCGTGATCGTCCCCGTCTGGGCGAATGCCGGGACCGCCGCGATCAGCACGGCCAAGCACCCACCCAGCCACGAGGCCATCAACTTCCGTGGGTTCACTATTGCCTCCTTGGAAGCGTCGAAAGTGACTCGCTCCGCTGCGGAACCGTTCGCGGAGCAGCACGGAGAGGCCAGGCCTCCCCGGCAAGGCCGCCCAATTCCCCACCCACGGGGAGACGGGCGCACATCGGCGTGGGGCAGCAGACGAGAAAACCGCCTGTTTCGGTGATAAAATGCAGATTCTGCAAGCGTGAACTGCCCGGCCTACTTCGAAAGCGCTCTAATTTTTATGGGTGAGCGGGGCTTAGCTTACGGGGCCGTAATATGTTTGTCAATAGGCAATGTTGAGGGGCGCGCCGCGCCCGGCGCACGCCGCGGCCGGCCGTGCGGCCGGCCGCGCATCTCCTTCATGCACCACGGCTTGGAAGAAGACAGACGCGAAAGGCGGGAAGGGACGACGATCAGTCGCCGGTCGCGACAACGCGCGCAAATCGACGCTTGCCGCGACGGAGAACGACGGTATCGCCGGGCTGCAGCGGGACGGAGGCGTTGCGCCCATCGACGCGCTGGCCGTCGAGCGCGATGGCGCCCTGCTCGATGAGGCGCATGGCCTCGCTGTTGGATGCGGCGAGTCCGGCGGCGACGAGTAGGCCGGGGATCCAGGCGCCATTCTCGGGAGTGTAGCGCAGCGCCGGGTCGGCGATCGATACGCGGACCTCGGGGATCTCCTCGGGGAGTTCACGTTGCCTGAACAGTCGGTCGAAGTGCTCCTCCGCCGCGGCGGCCGCCTCCTCGCCGTGGTACTCGGCCACGATCATCCGGGCGAGGGCGCGCTTGGCGTTGTAGGGGTCGACCTCGGCGCGGCGGAGCGCCTCCTCCAGGGCCTCGCCTTGCAGGGGCGAGGCGAGGCGGTACCACTCGTCGAGGAGCGAGTCCGGGATGGACATCGTCTTGCCGAACTGCTCCTCGGGCGGCTCGGTGAGGCCGATGTAGTTGTCGTACGACTTCGACATCTTGAGCTCGCCGTCGGTCCCGCGGAGCAGCGGCATGATGAGGCACACCTGCGGGTCCTGCCCGTAGCGTTCCTGGAGGGTCCGGGCGACGAGGAGGTTGAACTTCTGGTCGGTGCCTCCGAGCTCGACGTCGGCCCCGAGCGCGATCGAGTCGTACCCCTGCATGAGCGGGTAGAGGAACTCGGAGATCGAGATCGGACGCCCCTCGGCGTAACGTTTGGCGAAGTCGTCGCGCTCGAGCATTCGGGCCACCGTGTAGTTGGCGGTCAACTCGAGGACGGCGGCCAGATCGAGGGGTGCGAGCCAGCGCGAGTTGTACTCGATGCGCACGCGCGACACGTCGAGGATGAGAGCGACCTGCTCCGCGTAGGTCCGAGCATTGGCCTCGATCTCCTCGGGCGCGAGTCTCGGACGGGTTTCGCTCCGCCCCGTGGGGTCGCCGATTCGGGCCGTGTAGTCGCCTACGACGAAGATGACCTCGTGGCCGAGCTCCTGGAACGTGCGCAGCTTGCGGATCGAGACCGCGTGGCCGATGTGGAGGTCGGGGCGCGTCGGATCGAATCCCTGTTTGATGCGGAGCGGACGACCGGTGCGACGACTCTCTTCGAGTTTGCGCTCCAGCTCCTCTTCCGGGATGATCTCGACCGCGCCGCGGCGGATCTCGTCCAGCTGCTCACGAACCGGCGGAAACTTCGGCATATCTGCGACTTAGGAAAACGCTTCCTGGAAAGCCGCGGAATCTATGGCCTTCGGGGGCGACGGCGCAAGGGAAGATCGCACCGCGGCGGAGCGGAACGCGGGCAGCTCAGCGCATCTGGACCCGGAACGATTTTATGCGCGGATTCTCCTTCGTTGGATCGCCGGCGTAGTCGAGCGGCACGCGCACCGTGACCGCGTCGTTCTCCCGGAACAGCCGCACGACCTCGAAGCCGCGCTCGCGCAGCCAGGCGAGGTCCTCGTCGCGAATGTCGTCGACGAACTGCACGAACGCGACAGGCCGCGACGTCCACCGCCTTCGGGGAGCCGACGGCCCGGGAGATTGCATTGGGTTGCCGACAGGTGCTGGAGATGAACGGACCCAGGAGCCGCGGCACGGGTCCCCGTCTGGAGTCACCGGCCGAGTCGCGAACTCATAGGTGGTCTACAACATGAGCGGCTCGATCGACCGATGCAATGGTATTGTCGGACTCGACGCGAGCAGCACCACGAGCCGCGTCCTCGAGCCGACTCACGGGGCAAACGGCATGGCGACCGGCGATGCCCCTTCCGCCCGGTAGGCCGTCCTCGCCATTTCCGCGGCGCCGCGGGCCGCGTCGACGGCACGGTCGAGCACCGGACCGGTGATCCCGGACCGACGGATCGCCCGAATCGTTTCGTCGCGGAGCGGGCGGCCGGGGGCGAGCAAGCCGCCGGCGAGTGCGATGCCCGGCGGCTCCGGCCACGGCGCGAGCGCCTCGTGCACGGCGACGACGTGGCGCACCAACTCTTCCACCGCGTCGGCGATGATCGCTGCGGCCGCCGCGTCACCGTCCCGCCGGGCCGCGACGACGGCGGGCGCGAGCGCCGCGACGTCGGCCTTGCGCGCGCGGTCCGCCCACGCGATGAGCCCCTGCGGTTCCGAGACGCCGGCGTGCGCGAGGACCGCGTCGAGGAGGGCCGTCGCCGTGCCGCGGCCGTCGTGAGCCCGCGCCGCCGCGCGCAACCCGGCCAGCCCGATTGCGTACCCGCTCCCCTCGTCGCCGAGGAGCGCGCCCCAGCCGCCGGCCCTCGCCGATCGGCCGTCCGCCGTTCGTCCGAGGGCGATGGACCCCGTGCCGGAGATGAGCAGGATTCCCGCGCCCACGCCGAACGCGTCCTGGAACGCGGCCTCCACGTCGGTGGCGACGCGGAGCCTGACGGCGACGGCCTCGCGGATGAGCGCGGCGGCCAGCAGGCGGCGCTCGTCCTCGCGCCCGGCGCCGGCGAGGGCGCAGACCAGGCCGGCCACGGGCAGGCGCCCGCCGGCCGCACGCACCACGCGGTCGGCAAGGTCCGCGAGCGCCGACGCCCCAGCAGCGGGATCGCCGGAGCGCACCAGCGCCGCGCCGCCTCCGACCCGGGCCAGTTCGTTCCCTTCCCTGTCGACGGCGACGGCGGTCGCACCCGACCCGCCGCCATCGATCCCGACGTAGATCTCGTCCCTCATGAGCTGCACGTGATCAGTGTTCCTGGTTGATCAGGGTCGACGGTCGGGCGGCCGATGCCTCGTGGTCGGGGGCACCGCGGCTGCCTCGGACCCGGGCGCTGACCGACCCTACTGTCACGGTGACGACGGAGCCGATGAGCGCGAACCAGAGCGTGTCGACCACCTTCGGAATCGCTCCGAACTGCTGCGCAGCCCAGAGCGCGGTCATGAAGACGGTCGCGGCCGCCATCCCGAGGATCGCATCGCGCTGGTCCGCCCGGCGCGAGAGCACCCCGAGCAGGAAGCCGCCCAGGAGTCCGCCGTAGGTGAACGAAGCGACCTGGAGCGCGATCACGACGATCGGCGTTCCCTCGGAGACGAAGCGGAACAGGATCGCGCCGCCGACCAGGATCGCGGCCCAGAGGAGCGTGAAGCCCCGCCCCGCGCGCAGGAGATGGACCGGGTCGTCACCTCGCTTCGAGAGCGGCGCGTACAGGTCGTGCGTCGTCGCGGAGGCGAGCGAGTTGAGCGAGCTCGACACCGTCGACATCGCGGCGGCGAGCACCCCGGCGATGATCAGCCCCGACACGCCGGGCGGCAGCCCCTCCAGGATGAACCGCGGGAAGACCTCGTCCGCCGGGTCGAACGGCACGCCGCCGTAGTGCGCGAAGAGCGCGACGCCGACCACGAGGAAGAGCGCGAACTGCGCGACGACGATCGCCCCGCTCCCGACCACGGCGAGCCCGGCTTCCCCCTTGGACCGGGCGGCGAGGAGACGCTGCACGATCAGATGGTCGACGCCGTGCGAGGCCATCGAGAGGAATGCGCCGCCGACCAGCCCGGTGAGCCACCAGCGCGCGTCGGCGAAGCCGCCGTGCGGATGAACGACGCGCAGCTTGTCCGCCGTGCGTGCCGTCTCGAGGATCGCGTCCCAACCCCCCGGCACCGTTCGGACCAGGACGAAGAGCGCGGCCGCGCCACCTGCCACGTACAGGACCATCTGCACCACGTCCATCCACACCACGGCGCGCAATCCGCCGAAGTAGGTGTAGACGACGGTGACCACGCCGGTGATCAGGATCGCCTGCCAGTAGTCCAGCCCCGTGATCAGCGCGAGCGGGATCGACGCTGCGAAAACGCGGACCCCGTCACCGAGGGCGCGGGTGACCATGAATGTCACGGACGCGAAGCGCCGCGCGAGCGCGCCGAACCGTTCCTCGAGCAGCGCGTACGCCGTCGTGATTTCACCACGGAAGTACCCGGGGAGCAGCACGGCGGCCACCAGCACGCGGCCGACCACGTAGCCGACGGCGAGCTGGAGCATCCAGAAATCCGAGCCGTACGCCGTGGCCGGAACGCTGATGAAGGTGAGCGCACTCGTCTCCGTGGCGACGATCGAGAAGCAGATCGCCCACCACGGCAGGCCCTTCCCGGCGAGGAAGTAGTCGCGTGCGTCCTTCTGCCGCCCACCCCACGCGACGCCGATACCGGCGACGCCCACCAAGTAGGCGACCAGGACGATGACGTCGAGCGTCGTGAAATGACCCATTTACACCGGCTCCGTGGAGGTGGGGACGCGCACGGGCGGGGAGAGGTCCTCGCTCGTCGGGTACTCCTGCCATCCGAGCGCGCTGGTCGGGACCGAGCGCCACCGCGGCCGCTTGCCGTTCTTCCTCACGACGTACGCCTCCATCGCGTAATATTCGGGAAGGCCCAGGCGGTCTACGACCGCGGCCGTCGCCATGTTCCGCTCCTGCACGCGCTGCCAGAACTCGCGGTCGTCGAGCCCCGGGAACGGCGCCTTGTCCTTCTGCGTCTGGTGCTTGAAAATCGCCATGATCTTCAGCCGCAGCTCCTCCTGGGACAAGGGGACGAGCACGTCCGCCTCCGCGACGGGCCACTCCTGCCAAGCGCCTCGATAGTACCAGACCTCCGGCACCGGCCCCGAGTAGCGCTCCAGCGCCCGCTCGATCGCTTCCTTGCACATGCGGTGCGTCCCGTGCGGGTCGGAGAGGTCGCCCGCCACGAGAATGATCTCCGGGCGGTGCTCTTCGAGCAGCTCGAGGATGATCTGGATGTCCGCCTCCCCGATCGGATCCTTGCGCACCTTCCCGGTCTGGTAGAACGGTAGATTGAGGAACCGCGCCTGCTCGGCGCGCATCCCGAACGTCTCGATCCCCGAGACCGCCTCCGTCTCGCGGATCCGCCGCTTTATCGCCTGGACCGCCGGGATGTCCACCTCGCCCGGCTCCTTGCGCGCGAAGAAATCCTCGATCTCGCCGATCAAGCCGTCCACCCGGTCGTGGTCCAGATCGAACTCGTCCGCGACCCGGCGCAGGAAGTCCAGGTGGCGCCTCACGTCGTGGTCGAAGACCGCGATGCTCCCCGAGGTCTGGTACGCGACGATGATGTCGTTCCCGTTCTGGTGCAGCTTGTTCAGGATCCCGCCCGCGGAGATCACGTCGTCGTCCGGGTGCGGCGAGAAGAGGATGATCCGCTTTCCCTTCGGCAGCTTGCTCTTCCCGCGCACCTTGGAGATCAGCGTGTTGAACACCTCGCCGTTGAGCGGCGCCGCGGAGCCGTAACGCGCGAGGAGCGAACTGAGATGATGCTCCCGGTAATCCAGGTCGTCTAGCTTGAGGAGTGATTTGCCGGTGACCTGGCTCAGCCAGATCAGGGCCCGAACCTCGAGGTCTCGCGTCCACTCGACCTCGCCCAGGACCCACGGCGTCTTGACCCGGGTGAGCTCCGCGGCCGCGGCGGCGTCGAGATAGAATGTGGCCGCCGGGTGCCGCTGGAGGTACGTCGCCGCGACGGCCGGGTCGACCGGCCCCTCGACCGAGCGCCGGACGATGACCGCCTTGTGCTCGCCCGTGGCGACGAGTGCGATCTCGCGCGCCTCGAGGATCGTCGCCACGCCCATCGTGATCGCCTCGAGCGGGACGTTTTCCTCGCCGAAGAAGTCCGCAGCCGCCGTCCGGCGAGTGATGCTGTCCAACGCGACCAGCCGGGTCCGGGAATCCACGCTCGAGCCCGGCTCGTTGAAGCCGATGTGCCCGGTCTGCCCGAGGCCGAGGAGCTGGAAGTCGATCCCGCCGGCCTCCCGGATCGCCGCCTCGTACTCCCGGCAGTGGCGCGCGACTTCGTCCCGGGGAATGTCGCCGCGCGGGATGTGCACGTTCGCCGGGTCGATGTCGATGTGGTCGAAGAGGTTCTCCCACATGAACCGGTGGTAGCTGTGAATGCTCCCCGGGTCCATGGGATAGTACTCGTCCAGGTTGAATGTGACGACGTCGGCGAAGGAGAGCCCTTCCTCCCGGTGCATTCGGATCAGCTCCCGGTAGATCCCGATAGGGGTCGATCCGGTCGCGAGCCCGAGCACGGCGCGCCCGCCCGCTTCCCGTTTCTCCCGGATCACCGTGGCGATCCGCTGCGCAACCGTCCGCGCAACTTCTTCGGGCTCGTCTTCGATCACCACCCGGACGCGCTCGACCGATTCCATTGGCACGCTCGCTCACTCGAGGGTTGTCGCCGCGCGGGAGCCTCGACCAGCCTGCCCGGGCCTCCGCGCAGGCGGAAAGGCGCCGACCCTCCCCCGATCCCTGCGAACACCGTGCTAGGATCGAGCGGACGCGACGTCCCTCAGGCGGCGACGTCTTCCCTCATGTGGCGACGTCGACTCTCCTCGCGGGCGGCGTGTCCACGATCGCGCGTGCGACCGCGTCGTGCACCTCTCGGCGCAGCGAAACGTGCTTGTTGTTGGAGCGGGTCGGGTTGACCCGGTTGGTCAGGAGGACGACGAAGAGGTCCTGCGTCGGGTCGATCCAGAGGCTGGTCCCGGTGAAGCCCGTGTGGCCGAACGCCTCGGCCGAGAAATAGTCGCCCGCGCTCGAGCGACCGGCCGGCGTGTCCCACCCGAGCGCGCGACTCGAGGTGGGCGACTGACGGCGCGTGTAGCGGCGGACCGTCTCCGGCCCGAGGATCTGCGCATCGCCGTAGCGCCCGCCGTTGAGCAGCATCTGCGCGAATACGGCAAGGTCGTATGCAGTCGAGAAGAGCCCCGCGTGCCCGGCGACGCCGCCCATCGCGTACGCGTTCTCGTCGTGTACCACGCCGTGGACATGGTAGCCGCGGAACACCGTGTCCAGCTCGGTGGGCGCAATGCGGTCGAGGATCGGGGCATGGGGAGACGCCGCCCCCGGCGTCGCCTTCCGCTCCCCCGGATCGCCGCCGAGCGGGTTGAACCTGGTGTCCACCATCCCGAGCGGCCCGAAAACGCGTTCGTCCAGGAATCGGTCGAGCGGCGAGCCGCTGAGGCGCTCGACGATCTCACCGAGGAGGATCGCTCCGAAATCGCTGTAGACCGTTCGCTCTCCCGGCGCGTATTCCAGCCGGGTCTCGAAGATCCGGCGAAGGATCGCGTCCTTTCCCCGCAGCCCGCGCCAGAGCGGCTCGAACGCGGGCAGCCCCGCCGTATGCGTCAGGAGGTGGCGAACCGTCACGCGTTCCTTCGCCGGCGAGCCGCCCCATTCGGGGAGGTAGCGCGAGACCGGCGCGTCGATGTCGAGCCGCCCCTCCTCCTCGAGGATCATGACGGCGGTCGTGGTGCCGACGACCTTTGTCAGCGACGCGATGTCGTAGATCGTCCGCTCCGTGGCCGGACCGAAGCCGGGGCGCGGGTCGAGACGGCCGTAACCCCGCAGGCGCACGAGCTTGCCGCGTCGCCCGACGGCGATCGCCGCGCCGGGAATGTCGCCGCGGCGCACCGCGGCCTCGAGCAACTCGTCGACACGGGCGAGGAGGGCGGAGTCCATCCCGACTTCCTCGGGCCGTGCGATCCCGAGGGTGAATTCCATGCGGATTCCGCTCCCGATCGGGTGATCCGGCGGGATCGTGATCGGCAGGCGCCCGGTGATCGGCGCCTCGCCGGTGAGCGCGCGTGCCGCCGCCTCCTGCTCCGCCGCGCCCTGCCCCCACGCGACCGCGTAGGTGCCGACGGACGGGAATTGCGCGAGGAGGTATGGATTGCCGAACGACGTGACCACCGTCGGCCGGCGTGCGGCGAGCGCCTCGACGAACTCGGCGACCGCATCGGGGATCGCGATCCTGCCCTTCCCGCTCACCACCCGCACGAACGGCGAGAACAGGACCAGGTCCGCGCTGTCGGCCGCGGCCAGGAGCGAATCCAACTCCGAGCCGTGGACGGACGCATCGATCAGGGATGTCCGCGCCCCGGGGAACCGCGCCCGGATCCCTCGTTGGAAGACGCGCCCCGCGAAGGGGTCCGGATCATCCGTGTAAGCGATACTGAGCACGCGCCTCGAGCCGTGGGCGCGGAACGGGATGAGGCGGTCCCGATCCCGCACCAGCGTGAACGACCGCTGCGCGACTCGCCGGGCTACGTCCATGTGCTCGGCTTGGCCGACCGCGTACGGGACGCGCTCCGGGTCGACGCGGCGGCGCTCGTGCAGCCCCAGCCGCGCCTTGAGCGTGAGCAGCTTGCGAACCGAACGGTCGATCCGCTCCTCTGAGAGGCGCCCGCTCTGGACCGCGGCGACGACGGCGTCGACCGTCGCCGCCACGTCCACGGGCATGAGGAGCACGTCGGCGCCGGCTTCGAGCGCGCGCACCGCAGCCTCTGCGGCGCCGAACCGCGTCGTGATCGCACCCATGTCGAGCGCATCGACCACGACGAGGCCGTCGAAGCCGAGCCGCTCCCTGAGGAGGCCGGTCGTGAGCCGCGCGGAAAGCGTCGCCGGCAATGAATCCCCGGCGAGCGCCGGGAAAGCCACGTGGGCGACCATCACGGCGGCGACGCCCGCCTCGACAGCCGCCCGGAACGGGACCAGCTCGACCGAGTCCGCCCGGGCGCGGTCGACCTTCAGGATCGGCAAACCAATGTGCGAGTCCGTGGCCGCGTCCCCGTGGCCGGGGAAGTGCTTGGCCGTGGCGAGCACGCCGTGCTCCTGGAGCCCGCGGATGTGCGCCGCCGCCAGCCGGGCGACCAACCGGGGATCCTCGCCGTAGCTCCGGACGTTGATGATCGGGTTGTCGGGGTTGCTGTTCACGTCCACGACGGGCGCGAACGCCATATGGATCCCGACGGCGCGCGCCTCGATGGCCGTGATCCTCCCGACCTCGTACGCCAGCGATTCGTCGCCCGCCGCGCCGAGCGCCATGATCGGCGGGAAGTCCGTGCCGCCGCCGAGTTCGATCCCCCACGGCAGCGCGGTCCCGCCGGCGAGACGCTGGCCGGGCCCGCGCTCCAGGTCCGCCGCGACCAGGAGCGGCACGTCCGCCATCTCCTGGAGCGTGTTCAGCTTGGCCGCGACCTCGAGCGGCGGGCCGATCGAGACGATGACGCCGCCGACGCCCTGCCCCTCCACCCACTCGCGCAGCCGCTCGTACGCCGGCGATCCAACCGCAAGGTACGACCCGTCCATCCATGGGACGACGAGCTGCGCGACCTTGCGCCGCAGCGGCAGACGCTCCAACGTCGCATCGACCCACGCCTCGGCCGAGACGGACGGCGAGGCGACGACGGCAACGGCGGGCGCGGGCGTAGAGCCGGAACCGGGCGCGGCGCCGGGCCCGTCGACCGGCCGCGCGCACGACAAGCCGCCCCACCCCAGGGCGGGAGCAAGTCCGAGGACGAGAGTGTAGAGTCGGCGACGGGCCATTCGGAGCACCAGATCCTGGAGATTACGAGGCAAATTACGATGCGACGCGGTTTTGGACAACTACTGCTGGCCGCCGGGTCCGCGCTCGCGGCCGCCTGCGGCGCCGCCCCGCACGAGGACGCCCGTGCCGCATCACAGGACGTCCCCGTCGCATCCACCGAGGCCCGCCCCGGTGCGACCACGGCCGTCGACTCGCCCGGTCCGGTCCGCCTCGGCATCGACGTCCTCCTCGCCGACGATGCCGCGATCCTGCGCGGCCGACGCGTCGGGCTCATCACGAACCACACCGGCCGGAACGCCGACGGGGCGAGCACGATCGACCTGCTGCACGAGCATCCCGCCATCGAGCTCGTCGCCCTATTCAGCCCGGAGCATGGCATCCGTGGCACCGCCGAGGCGGGCGAACGGGTGGAGAGCGGCCGGGACGAGCGTACGGGGCTGCCCGTCCACTCGCTCTACGGTGAGACCCGCGCGCCGACGGCGGCGATGCTCGAAGGCGTCGACGTCCTCGTCTACGACATCCAGGACATCGGCTCGCGCTACTACACGTACGTCTGGACGATGGCGCTCGCGATGCGCGCCGCCGCGCATCACGGGATCCCATTCGTCGTCCTGGACCGCCCCAACCCGATCGGCGGGGAGCTGGTCCAGGGGAACGTGCTGGAACCCGAGCACGCGTCGTTCGTCGGGCTATACCCCGTTCCGATGCGGCACGGGCTCACGGTCGGCGAGATGGCCCGGCTGGTCAACGCGGAATTCGGAGTCGGCGCGGATTTGACCGTCGTCCCGATGGAGGGATGGCGCCGCGAAATGTGGTTCGACCTAACCGGCCTTCCCTGGACCGCGCCCTCGCCCAACATGCCCTCGCTCGAGAGCGCGACGCATTACCCCGGCACGTGCCTGTTCGAGGGGACGAACCTCTCCGTCGGACGCGGCACGCCGCTCGCCTTCCAGCAGATCGGTGCGCCGTGGCTGGACCACGAGGCGCTGGTCCGGCGGCTGGATGCGTACGGCCTACCGGGCGTCCGCTTTGAGGCCGTCACGTTCACGCCCGAGCGCCCGGGCGACGGAAAGTATGGCGGAGTAGCCGTCCGGGGCGTGCGATTCGTCGCCACCGACCGCGACCGTTACGATCCGACCCGTGCCGCCGTGGCCGCGTTGATCGAGATCCGACGCCTGCACCCCGACCGCCTCGAATGGCGGGGCGCGCACTTCGACCGTCTGGCCGGGACGGAACGGCTGCGCGGGCGGATCGAGGCCGGCGCGTCGCTGGATGAAATCACGGCGGATTGGGAAGCGCAGACGGCGGCGTTCGCCCGGCTGCGCGAGCCGCACCTTCTCTACCGGTAACGAGCGGGGCCGCCCCGGTGCGGAGCGTCGCCGTCCCGGTCATGAGCCGCGGCGCCCCGAGATCCGGTAACGCGTTCGAGCAACACGGTCCGTGCGTCAGCCCCGACGCCGCTCCGAGCGGCGTCGGCCGAGGGTACGACCCTGGAAGGGGAAGCGACGTCCGCCCTCCTCGTGGAGCGGACGGGTGAACCCGATGTCGTGCTCGGGGCTCGGGTGTCGGTGCTGGATCGTGCGTTCCGAGTACTCGTAGCTGTACGGCGAGCCGCCGCTGTAGCGGCCGTAGTGCTCGCCGAAGTCGTGCATCCCC
The DNA here is from genome assembly GCA_937889645.1 of uncultured bacterium. Taxonomy (GTDB): domain Bacteria; phylum Gemmatimonadota; class Gemmatimonadetes; order Longimicrobiales; family RSA9; genus CALBZE01. Next base: position 81,741 of record CALBZE010000024.1, on the reverse strand, counting down.
ATGCGGGACCGGATGATGTACTCCTCGCCGTAGGCCGGTCCCGGCGGACTCCACCTTCGCCCGGCCCGCGCCGGCCGACGCCTGCCCCGTGGCCGTCGTGCGGCGCTCCACCGCCCGCGGCCGGGACGCCTCGCGCGTGTGGTGTACTCGTCGTCGTAGCGCGCCATGAAGTCCTCCTCCGCTCGCTGTGCCGCAAATGGTCGGCGCAACAAGCGGGCCGTCCCGGCGCTCGGTGGCGGTTGTAGGAAGTGGAGGCGGACGAGATCGCGGGCGAAGGGGTGCCCGACGTTCCGGGGCACCGCAGAAGCACGGGAGATAACGGTGGTTGCGCCGGAAGTGCGTGCCCGGCGTTCGAGGGCGCTACCGCTCCAGCACCGTCGGGAACGTCCCTTCTTTGACGGCCGGGTGCACGATCACGCCTTCCTCGGGGAGCCGCAGTTCGACGGGTTGGTCTCGCACCGCGCGGCGGAATCCCTTCCCCTCCAGGATCCTGTGGACGTAGATCCGTCGCACGATCACCATCACGCTGGCCAGGACCGGGACCGCGACCAGCAGGCCGATCACCTCGAGGAGGTGGGCCATGATCAGCACACTGAGGAGCGTGAGGACCGGCGGCAGGTGGACCTGGCGCTCCATGATCATCGGCGCGATCAGGTTCGCCTCGACCAGGTGCACCACGACGCCGAGCAGGAGCACGAGGATCACCGTGAGCACGCTCCCGGTGCCCAGCACGAAGATCGCGGGCAGGATCGTCGAAACCAATGTGCCGAAGAACGGCACGATGGCGACGAGACCCGTGAACACGCCGAACGCGAGCGCGTAGGGGACGCCGAGCAGCTCCAGACCGATCCAGGTGAGCACCGCGAGCGAGAACATCGCCAGCAGCTGCCCGACGATCCATGCGCGGAGCGTGTACGCGAGGTCGGCGAGGAGGTCGCGGACCAGCTCGCGGTGGACCGGCGGCACCAGCGCGATGAACCCCTCTCGGTAGAGGGAGGGACGATAGGCAAGGTAGATCCCCATCACGAGCACGCTGATCGTGTGGATGAGGAACTGCATCCCGCTGAACACGTACGGCACGATCCCGCGGAAGTAGCCGCCGATCTGCTGGATGATCGAGCCGACGTAGCTCTCGCCTTCGCGGAGCGGGCCCAGGAGCTGAGCGGCGACCGGAGAGCGCGCCGCCAGGTCGAGGAGTCGGTCCTCCCACAGCTCGAGCTGGCGGGGCAGTGCGTAGATCAGCTCCTGCGCCTGGTTCGAAACGGGCGGGACGACGAGGAACCCCACGCCCGTCAATGCGAGGGCGGTAACCAGTACACCGAGCAGCAGTCCGAGCCCGCGCGGCACGCCGAGGCGCACCTGGAGCGTATCCGTGATCGCACCGAGGTAGAGCGAGAAGAGGATGGAGATGAACAAAAGCAGCAAGATCTCCGCAATGCTGTACAGGAATAGCAGTAGCAGCAGTGCGGAGATCGTTGCTACGACGCCGTAGGATCGACGGTTCATCCGGAGCTACGCCTCTTCCTCCAACTCGGCCTGGCGAATGACCCCGTCCACCTCGTCCATGTGCGCCGGCCGGAGCTGGTGCGACCCCGATACGCCGTCCGGCAGAGCTCGTGCCTTCGCGGTTCCGCTCGGCAGCAACCCCATTCGCTCCTTGAGCTCGAGGAGCCGCTGGTCGACGTTGTCGCTCTTCTCGAGCATCGCGAACTGCTTCTCGAGCGTGTCCCCGCTCAGCGTCTCGGTGACCTCGGCCGCGGCGAGCGCCCGGCGCTCCGACTCCTCGATCTTCTCGGCGACGCGCTCGAAGGCCTCGAACGCCGAGCGATCGTTCAGCCCGGCCATCGTCTCGTGGATGCGCTTCTGCGCCGCCGCGCGCTTCTGCTTCGCGATCAGCAGGTTCCGCTTGCGCTTCGCCTCCTCGATCTTGTCGTTGAGCTGCCGCAGCGATTCCTTGAGGCGCTCGGTCTCTTCCGCCTGACGGCGCCACGTGGCCTCGAGCGCGGCCGCCCTCTCGGCGTGCTCCTGCTGGCGCAGCAGCGCCTGCTTGGCCAGGTCGTCGCGACCCTCGCGGACCGCGAGCATCGCCCGATTCTCCCACTCGGACGCCTGCTTGTATTCCTCGTCGACCTGAGCGCGAAGCTTCCGCTCATCCGCGATCGCGACCGCCACTTCCTGCTTGGCCTTGGCCAGCTGGCCGCGCATGTCGTCGATGATCTGGGTGAGCATCTTCTCCGGATTCTCCGCTCGCGCGATCGCGTCGTTGATGTTCGAGCGGATCAACATGGAGAGTTTCTGAAAGATTCCCATTGCTCTAGCCCTCGTGTGCGACCAGGATGAGCTCCGCCAGGCCCGGCAGGTGGCTGGACGCCGCAAAGAGCAGGCTCTCGTAGGAGCTGCGCAGTTCTTCGAAGTCGATCGTTGCCAGATCGAGCGCGTCCGTCAGAACGACGTCCCGCTCCTCGATGCCGTAGCTCCCGTGCACCATGTCCGTCGCGTTCAATTCCAGCAACCTGCGGTACAGAGCGAGCTGCCGATCGGGTTCGGCCCCCTCGGGGATCGAGAGGACCTTCAAACGCAGGACCACCACGGGGGGCGAAGATTGCACCACGACGGCGGGACCATCCGCTGATCTCAGGACCCAGAGGCCGTCCTCTACTTCCTCGTAATCGACGCCCAGCCGGATCAGGAAACTCTCGAGGTCGTCGCGCGTCGCCATGACTCACTCCCTGAAGAAAGGTGGCGCACTGTCATACGGTAAGACACCGCCGGTTGTTTCGCCAGTACCGCCGGTCGTGCTCCCGATGCACGATCGGCCTCTCGATCCCGATTCGCTCTCGAGGCCGAGAGGAGCGGCCAGGGAATTCGACGTCCGAATCCGGCAAGTCCCCCGGCGAGCCGGGTGTTAGATTCACGCCATGGCGCGACCGAAGACGGACGCGGCTGCATCGGCCGACGAGATCTACGTGCGCGCATTGCAAGCGCGCGATCCCCGGTTCGACGGGATCTTCTTCGTGGGGATCACGTCCACGAGGATCTATTGTCGACCGATCTGCCCCGCGCGGGTCTCGCACCCCGAACATCGGCGATTCTTCGACACGGCCGCAGCGGCGGAACGGGCGGGGTTCCGCCCTTGCCGTCGCTGTCGCCCGGAGCTGGCGCCGGGGCGGTCGCTGGTGCACGCGGTGTCACGACTGGCAGAGGCGGCCGCGCGGCGGATCGCCGCGGGCGCGCTCAACGGGCGGAGCGTCGAGGAGCTGGCCCGCGAGCTCTGCGTGAGCGAGCGGCACCTCCGCCGTGCGCTCCAGAAGGCGTTCGGCGTCACCCCGATCGAGCTTGCCCAGACCCACCGGCTCCTCCTGGCCAAGCGACTCCTCACGGACACGACGCTGCCGGTGACACATGTCGCATACGCGAGCGGGTTCCAGAGCGTGAGTCGCTTCAACCACACGTTCCGCGAGCGGTATCGGATGCGGCCGACGGAGCTGCGCCGGCAAGGACGGAGCCGGTCGGCGCGAGCGGACGAGACGCTGCGTCTGACGCTGTCGTACCGGGCGCCGTTCGCGTGGGACGCCGTACTCGCGACGCTCGCCCGGGAGGCGGTGGACAGGGCCGAGGTCGTGGAGGGCCGGAGCTACTGCCGTACCGTCCGGATCGACGGACACAGCGGAGTCATCCGCGTCGAGGACGGCGCATTCGCATCTGGGCGCAGGAACGGACGGCAGGTCTCCCACCTGAACGTCGCCGTTTCCGCATCGCTCGTCCCGGTCCTCATGCCGCTGATCGCGAGGTCGAGGCAGTTCTTCGACCTGGACGCGGAGCCGGCCGTGATCGACGGGTGCCTGGCGCGGGCCGGGCTCGAGGCGCTGGTCGAGGCAAGGCCCGGCGTGCGGCTGGTCGGCTCGATCGACGCTTTCGAGGCGGCAATTCGCGTCGTGCTCCGTGGTGGGCTGCCGCGGCCTCGAGGCGTCGATCCCGCTGCCGCCGTGGCGGAGGCGCTCGGAGAGCAGGTCGAAACCGGAATCCCCGGGCTGACTCGCGTTTTTCCCGATGCGGACCGAATCGCGGAGGCCGGCGCGGGCCGGCTCATCGCGCTCGGCGTGCCGCCGCGCCGAGCCGAAGCCACCGAGGCCCTCGCGCGCGCGGTGGCGGACGGCGCGCTCGAGCTCGCCCCAGGCGGCAACGTCTCCGCGACGCGACGCGCCCTCGCCGAGCTGCCGGGCGTCGGCGCCAGGCTGGCGACGCTGATCGTCATGCGCGCGCTCTCGTGGCCCGACGCGTTCCCTGCGCGCGACCCCGTACTTCGCCGCGCGGTCGGCGCGGCCGACGCCGCCGCGCTGCGTGATCGCGCCCGGGCATGGCGCCCCTGGAGGGCCTACGCCGCGACTCGCCTCTGGCTGGACGGACTTTCAGCGAACCGCGCTTGAAGGAGGTACCATGGTCGAGACGCCCAATCCGCGACGCTTGCGTCGTCGCATAGCGCTCTTTGGCATTCTCGCCGCGACCATCACGGCCGCGGCGACGGTTTACGCAGGCAACGTGATGGAGGAACCAATGCCCGGGATCGTCGAGATCCGTTCGTACAACCTGAAGGCGGGAACCCGCTCCGAGTTCCACCGGCTGTTCGAGGAGGAAGCGCTGCCGCTGCTCCGGAAATGGGGGATCGACGTCGTCGCCTATGGCCCCTCGCCCCACGACGAGACGTCGTACTACCTGATCCGGGCGTACGAGGACGTCGAGGACATGAATCGGCGCGAGGAGGAGTTCTACGGGAGCGACGAGTGGCGGAGCGGCCCGCGCGAGGCGATCCTCGAACGCATCGAGAACTACGTGACGATCGTGCTCGAACTGGACGCGGCCACGATCGACGCGCTGCGCAGGGCGAACGTGGCTGCGGCGCCGACCTCCTAGAACGACACTCCTATCGTCCGGGATGTGAAGGTCGAGAAGCGGAAATCTTCGTTGCCGTCGTCCGCCATGTAGCCGGTCGGGAACGCTCCGCTTGCCAGCAACCCGACCCGAGCCTGCTGCCCGGAGAGATCTCGAAGCGGGGTCGAAAAGAGAACGAGCGCCAGAACGACGGTGACACGTGACATGACCGCCTCCGGGCACGGGGGAAACTCGGGGAGGTCACGGCAGGGGCACGTCGCGACCGCGACGTGCCCCTGCTGCAAGGAATGGCAGTCACGAGATGTGATGGGCCCGTCCCGGAGACAACGTTCTCGATTCGAGGACGGAAACGGGGCGGCCCCCGCGTCGGCTCACCCGACCGGAGTGAGCCCGAGGACCTCGCTCAGGAACCGCCCGGTGTGCGACACCGGGTTCGCCGCGACGGTCTCCGGCGTCCCGGCCACGACGATCCGCCCGCCGCCGGCGCCGCCCTCGGGGCCGAGGTCGATGATCCAGTCCGCCGTCTTGATCACGTCGAGGTTGTGCTCGATGACGACGACGGTGTTCCCCTTGTCGACGAGGCGGTGGAGCACGCCGAGGAGCATGCGCACGTCCTCGAAGTGCAGTCCGGTCGTGGGCTCGTCGAGGATGTAGAGCGTGCTCCCCGTGTCGCGCTTGGAGAGTTCCGTGGCCAGCTTGACGCGCTGCGCCTCGCCGCCGGAGAGCGTCGTGGCAGACTGGCCGAGGTGGATGTAGCCCAGCCCGACGTCGGAGAGGGTCTGGAGCTTCGTGCGGATGCTCGGCACCTGCTCGAAGAAGTCGAGCGCGTCGTCGACGGTCATCTCGAGCACGTCCGCGATGTTGCGCCCCTTGTAGAAGATCTCGAGCGTCTCGCGGTTGTAGCGGCGCCCCCGGCAGACGTCGCACGGGACGTAGACGTCTGGGAGGAAGTGCATCTCGATCTTGACGAGCCCGTCGCCCTGGCACGCCTCGCAACGGCCGCCCTTCACGTTGAAGCTGAACCGCCCCGGCGCGTAACCGCGGAGCTTCGACTCCGGCAGCTCGGCGAAGAGCTGGCGGATCGGGGTGAACAGCCCCGTGTAGGTGGCCGGGTTCGAGCGTGGGGTACGCCCGATCGGTGACTGGTCGATGTCGATGACCTTGTCCAGGTGCTCGATACCGTCGATCCCGTCGTGCGCGCCCGGCAGGACGCGCGTCCGGTAGAAGTGCCGGGCGAGGGCGCGGTAGAGGATGTCGTTGACGAGGGTGCTCTTCCCCGAGCCGCTGACGCCGGTCACGCAGGTGAAGGTGCCGAGCGGGATCTCGACGTCGATGCTCCGCAGGTTGTGCTCGCGCGCGCCGCGCACCACCAGCTGCTTCCCGTTGCCCGGCCGGCGCTGCGCCGGGATCTCGATGCGCCGGTCGCCGCGCAGGTACGCCGCGGTGAGCGACCTCTCGCTCTGCAAGACCTCCTCGAGCGCGCCCTGCGCCACGATCTCGCCGCCGTGCCGCCCGGCGCCGGGGCCGAGATCGATGATGTGGTCGGCGGCGAGGATGGTGTCCTGGTCATGCTCGACGACGATGACCGTGTTCCCCAGGTCGCGGAGCTGCTTGAGCGTGGCGAGTAGCCGCTCGTTGTCCCGCTGGTGCAGCCCGATCGACGGCTCGTCCAGGATGTAGAGAACGCCGACGAGGCGGCTCCCGATCTGAGTCGCCAGCCGGATCCGCTGCGCCTCGCCGCCCGAGAGCGTCTCCGCGCTACGGCCGAGCGTGAGGTACTTGAGGCCGACGTTGACCAGGAACTGGAGCCGCTCGCGCACCTCCTTCAGGATCGGGCCGGCGATCTCGGCCGGGAGCACGTCGTTTCCGGCGCCGAGTGTGGCCGACGCCGAGCCGGTCAGGCGCAGCCCCTCGAAGAAGGCGAGCGCGTCGGCCACGCTCATCTCGACGACGTCGCCGATCGAGCGCCCGGCGATCGTGACCGCCAGGCTCTCCGGGCGGAGCCGGGTCCCGCCGCATGCCTGGCACGGGCGCGGCACCATGAACTCCCCGAGCTGCTCGCGAACGGTCTCCGAGGTCGTCTCGTGATAACGCCGCGTGACGTTGGCGAGCACGCCCTCCCACGCCTCGGTGTAGTGGCCGCGCGTGCTCCCGGCGCGGTACGGGAATCGGATCTTCTTACCGTCCGTCCCATAGAGGACGACGTGCCGGACCTCCTCGGGGAGCTGGCCCCACGGGGTGTTCAGATCGAACCCGTAATGGTCGGCCAGCCCAGGGAGGATCGAGTGTCGCAGATGGCCGGTCGGCTCGCCCCAGGGGAGGATCACCCCCTCGAGGATCGAGATGATCGGGTCGCCGACGACGAGCTCCGGGCTGACCTCGTAGCGCGTGCCGAGCCCGCCGCACGCCTCGCACGCGCCGTAGGGCGAGTTGAAGGAGAACTGCCGCGGCTCGAGCTCCGACATGCTCGTGCCGCAGTGGACGCACGCGTACCGCTCGCTGAAGAGGTGGCTCGTCGGCTCATCGTCGCCGTGCAGCACGATCTCCACGACGCCGTTCGCCGTACGCAGCGCGGTCTCGATCGAGTCCGCCAGCCGCCCACGGTCCTCCTCGCGGACCACGAGGCGGTCGACCACGACCGCGACGTCGTGGTTCTCGTAGCGGTTGAGCTTCGGCGGGTCCTCGAGCTCGTACACGTCCCCGTCGACGCGTACCCGCACGAACCCCTTGCGCCGCATCTCCTCGAAGAGCTCGCGGAACTCGCCCTTGCGGCCGCGGACGAGCGGCGCGAGCACTTCGATGCGGCTGCTCTCGGGCCACGTGAGTACGCGGTCGACGATCTGCGTGGCCGACTGGCGCATCACCGGCCGGCCGCACGACGGGCAGTGCGGCGTGCCGCAGCGCGCCCACAGCAGGCGCAGATAGTCGTAGATCTCGGTGACGGTGCCGACCGTCGAGCGAGGGTTGCGCCCCGTCGACTTCTGCTCGATCGAGATCGCCGGCGAGAGCCCCTCGATCGAGTCGACATCCGGCTTCTCCATGATGCCGAGGAACTGGCGCGCGTACGCCGAAAGCGATTCGACGTAGCGGCGTTGCCCCTCGGCGTAGATGGTGTCGAACGCCAGGGACGACTTCCCCGAGCCCGACAGGCCGGTCACGACGACCAGGCAGTCGCGGGGAATCTCGACATCGATGTTCTTCAGGTTGTGCTCGCGGGCGCCGCGGACAACCAGTTTCTCTCCGCGCATAAGTGTGTAAAGTGCCGCGATTTCCGGCGGGAGTCAAGCGAAAACGAGCGGGCTTTTTGTACCCCGCGGGCGGGGTCGGGTGCCCGCGCGGCGCGCGTCTGCGGCGTGCGGGGAGCGGCCGGCCTTCGGCCGGCGGGGGCGGCCGCGCCGTGCCTTCGGCACGGCGCGGCGGGTTGGATCAGCCGCCGACCGTGAAGTCCACGGTGCTCAGGACCTGGTCGTCGCCCAGGACGACACGGACGGTCCAATTGCCGGCCCAATCCGGCGGGATCTGCTTGGAGCTCCACGTGCGCCAGCGGGGCCCGCGCGCGGTCAGCGGCACGCGCGCGACCTCTTCACCCTCGCGCAGCCACACGTGGTGAATCTGCGCCTCGTCGAAATCGCCCTCGATGACCGTGTAGAAGTACACCGTGCCTACATCGGCCGGGAACGTCGTCGACTCGCCGACCGGCTCCCGATTCTCGACGCCGGTCGCCACGACCGCGCGGTTCACCTCGACCGCGGCGGCCGCCTTCTCGGGCGTCTGCGCCGCGAGCGTGGTCGCCGTTGCGACTGTCGCCAACATCGTCAGCAGGATCGATCTCATGGAACACCTCCATCGGGAAGGATCCGTTGGACCGCACGGCGCCCGTGCCGGGCACCGCCGGCACTCCGGAGAGGCACTCGAAGCTAATCCCGCTACGTGGGCCATGCAATGGCAAAACGAAGGGGCCGGGCGCGCATCACGCACCCGGCCCCTCGCATTCGCAGGAACGCTTCCGCGGCCCCTCGGCTGCCTCACTTGGCCCGTTCGATGTACTCCCCTTCCCGCGGGTTGACCCGAACGACGTCGCCCTGGTTGATGAAGGGCGGCACCATCACGGTCACCCCGTTGGCGAGCTTGGCGGGCTTCATGACCGCCGTCTTCGTGTCGCCCTTGGCGGCCGGCTCGGTCTCGACCACCTCGAGCTCGAGGGAGTTCGGCAGCTCGACGCCGATCGGCCGGCCTTCGTAGAACTCGGCCTGGATGACCATCCCCTCGGTCAGCCACTGCGCCGCGTCGCCGAGCGCCTCTTCATCGAGCGCGACCTGCTCGAACGACTCCGTGTTCATGAAGTGGTAATGCAGGCCGTCGTTGTAGAGGTACTGGAGCTCGTGGGTCTCCAGGAACGCCCGCTCGACCGTGTCGGCCGCGCGGAACCGGTGCTCGAACATCGTGCCCGTCTTGAGGTTCCGCATCTTGGCCTGCACGAAAGCCCGCAGGTTGCCCGGCGTGTGGTGGTGGAACTCGACCACCCGGCAGGGCTCACCGTTGAACACGATCACGTTCCCTCGACGGATCTGCGTGGCGGGCATCGACATGTGCTCGACTCCTTGCTGAATCTCCAGTTCGGCGCGCCCGCGCCCCGTTCGGCCGCCGATCGCGGGACGAAGGCCGTAAGACTTCAAATATCGCATAGATAGTGGCTTCTGGCAAGCGATCGGGGCGGGAAATTTTGGGACGCCGGGCAGGCTCACCGCACGGCGCGGGCGGACTCGGTGAGGCGGCGGCGGATGGCCGAGGCGATGAGCGGCAGGGGGAGGACCTGCTCGGCGGCGCCGAGCCGAATGGCTTCCCTGGGCATGCCGAACACGACGGAAGTCGACTCGTCCTGTGCGATCGTGGCGGCGCCGCTCTCGCGCATGGCGAGGAGCCCCCGAGCCCCGTCGGCGCCCATGCCGGTGAGCAGGACGCCGATGGCGTTCTCCCCGGCGACGCGTGCGACGCTCGAGAAGAGGACATCGACGGAAGGCCGCTGGTGGTGCACCGCCGGGCCATCCTTGACCCGGACGACATAGCCGGTCTCCGCGGACTGGAGGACCATATGGCGGTTCCCCGGGGCGACCAGGGCGACGCCGGGCACGACCGGGTCCCCGTCACGGGCTTCGCGAACGTTCATCGGGCAGATCTGGTCGAGTCGTTGGGCGAAGCTCGCGGTGAAGAACTCGGGCATGTGCTGGACGATGACCGTGCCCGGTGAGTCGGCGGGAAGAGCGCGGAGGATGGCCTCAATGGCGCGAGGCCCGCCGGTCGACGCGCCGATGGCGATCACCTTCTTGGTGTTCGGAAGCTGCAGAAGGGAGGGCGGAGCATACGGGGATTCGGATTTCTGGTCCGAGCGGAAGTGGCCTACGTTGGCGGCGGCCGCGCCGCGAATCGCGTGGGCGAGTTCCTCTCCGAGAGACCGGTTCGCGCCGATCGTCGACGGCTTGCAGATCACGTCGACCGCGCCGAGCGAAAGCGCCCGCATCGCGGCGTCGCTGTCCCGCGGGGTGAGCGAGCTGACCACGACGACCGGCATCGGGAAATGGCGCATCAGGCGTTCGAGGAACGACAAGCCGTCCATCCGCGGCAGGTCGACGTCGAGCGTCAGCACGTCGGGCCGGAGCTGGGCGATTCTTTCCCGCGCGACGTAAGGGTCGGGCGCGGTCCCCACGACCTCGATGTCGGGATGCTTGGACAGTTCCTCGGTCAGGACCCGGCGCACGAGTGCCGAGTCGTCGACGATGAGGACGCGAATCGGGCGCGGCGGTCGCTCGGCCATCGTCCACCTCATTTCCGGTAAATCGCCGGCCGCACGTAGTGGAACGCGTGCGAGAGCGTGCTCAGGCTCTCGGAGTGACCCACACAGAGGTATCCTCCGGGAGCGAGGAGCGCGTGGAAGCGCTGGACGAGCCGCTCCTGCGTCGGATGGTCGAAGTAGATCATCACGTTGCGGCAGAAGATCACGTCGAACGGTCCGTGCATCGGCCAGCGATCGATCAGGTTGAGTCGCGCGAAGCGGACCATGCGCCGTACGTCGGCGGATACGCTGTACACCGCCGGCTCGCGCCGGGGCACGGGCCGGAAGTAGCGCGACCGGTACGGCTCGGGCACGTCCGCCACGGCGCTCCTGGAATAGAGCCCCTCGCGGGCGATTCGAAGCATCCGAGCGGAGATGTCCGTGGCGAGGATCCGGACGCCCAGAGAATCGCAGGACGGCACGGCCTCGCGGACGACCATGGCGATCGTGTACGCCTCTTCGCCGGATGAGCAGCCCGCGCTCCAGATACGGATCGGGCGGCCGCGCGACACCAGCTCCGGGAGCACCGATTCCCTCAGGAATTCGAAGTGCTTCGCCTCGCGGAAGAACGCCGTCTTGTTCGTCGTCAGCGCATCGACGAGCTCGGAGAGCTCGCTGCCCGTCGGATCCCGCCTCAACCGCTCGAGGTAGGCGTCGAAGCCGCTCAAGCCGAGGGTGCGGACGCGCCTGGCCAGGCGCGTCTGCACCAATTTCTCCTTCCCGTCGGCGATCGTGATCCCGGCGACCTCGTGAACGATCCGCCGGATCTCGTCGAACTGATCGAAAGTGAGCTCGGGCAGCCTCCGCGGCGCGATCGACTCAGAACGATTCGAGGACTTCATCGTCTTCGTCGAACGGGATCAGACGTGCGCCGAGGCTCCTGCCGCCGTTCCGGCGGGCCGGCTCCGGGTCCGCGTCGGGGGACTGGCCGCCGGCGAGTTCGGCGACCGAGCCCGCGACCGCCATGGACGCAAGCGCCTTCGCCTCTCGCCCCCCGTTCCCGTTCGACAGACGGAACTGCCCGATCATCTCCTGCATGCGAGCCGCCTGACTGCTCAGCTCCTCGGCCGCGCTCGCGCTCTGCTCGCTGCTCGCCGCCGTTTGCTCGGTCACGCTGTTCATCTGTTCGACGGCGGCGTTGATCTGGCCGACTCCGACGTCCTGCTGCTCGCTCGCGGCGGCGATCTCGGACATCACCTCGCGGACGCGGTTAACCTGCTGATCGATTTCCTCGAGGTTGCGCAGCACCTCGCCGTTCAACCCGACGCCCGCCTCGGCGTTGGCGATGCCGTCCTCGATCAGCGCGGCCGTGTTCTTCGCCGCCTCGGCGCTGCGCATCGCGAGGTTGCGCACCTCCTCCGCGACGACGGCGAAGCCCCTACCCGCCTCGCCCGCCCGCGCGGCCTCGACGGCCGCGTTCAGGGCGAGCAGGTTCGTCTGGAACGCGATCTCATCGATCGTCCGCACGATCTTCGCGGTCGCGTCCGCGCTGGCCTTGATCTTCTCCATCGCCAGCGACAGTCGCCGCATGCTCTCGACGCCGCGCCCGGCGACGGCGCGCGCCTGCTCCGCCAGCTCCTGCGCCTCCTTCGCGTGCGCCGCGTTCTGGCGCGACATGGTGCTCAGCTCCTGGAGCGCGCTCCCCACCTGCTCGAGGCTGCTCGCCTGCTCGGCGGCGGCCGCCGCGAGCGAGCGGCTGCCGCGGTTGATCTCGTGGCTCGCCGTCGCGACCTGCTCGGCGCCCGCGCTGACCTCGGACAGCGCATCGTTGAGGTTCGCGATCGCCGTGTTGAGCGATTCCTTGATCCGCGCGAAGTCGCCCTGGTACTCGCCCTCCATGCGGGCGGTGAGGTCGCGCTGCGCGATACGCGCCAGGACGCCGGACGCCTCGTCGATCGGGCGGACCATCGCGTCCAGCGTGTCGTTGATCCCGTCGACGAGCTCGCGGTACGCGCCGTGGAAGTGGCTCGGGTCGGCGCGCTCGGACAGGCGGCCGGCCCGCGCGGCGGAGACGAGTTCGCCCATGTCCGCGACCAGGCGCGACAGCGCATCGCGCATCTGGATGAACGACTTGCCGAGGACGTCCGCATCGCTGCGCGGGCGGACCACGACGTCGACGTCGCCTTCGGCGATGCGGTCGGCGGCAGCGGCCAACTCCTTCATGTGGGCGATGACCTCGCGGATCGCCCGCACGAGCCGGCCGAGTTCGTCGCGCGAGGCGATGGCGCCCAGTTCGACGTCGACATCGCCCTGCGCCATGCGCTCGGCGATCTCGACCGTTGCGTTCAGCGGCTCGAGGATGTTGCGCGAGATGAGGTAGCCGAGGATGAGCGTGCCGAGCAGGGTCACGACGGCGAGCGCGCTCTGGCCGATGAACGTCGCATTCGCCTCGGTCGTGAGCGACGCGGCCGTGTCGTGGATCTCCGCAGCGACGTCGTCCTCGACCGCCTTCAGCAGGTCGATCCGCCGGGTCGCCGCGGCCCACCATGCCCGTGCGTCTACATCGAGGACCTGGGCGTCGAGTCCCGCCAGGGCGCCCCGGCGCATCCGCTCGACCTCGCCGAAGGCAGGATCCGCCATCGCGGCGTCGAACCGCTGCCCTGCGGTCTCGGACGCCTGATCCCTGAACTTCTCGAGCAGGATTTTCTGCCCGGCCACGGCCGTAGCGAAGGCGACGTAATCGGCCGGACCCGCGAAGCTGCCGACGTCGAACGCGGAGTTCAGGAGCGCCCGCTCGCGGCCCGCGAGTTCTTTCGCCTCGAGAATGTCGCGGTAGGCGGAGATGCGCGCGGCGAGGGCGCCGTTGGCGCTGAGCCCGGCGAGTTGGCCGATCGCCGCGGCCAGCGTGGCGGTGACCTCCGAATAGCCGTCGATCAGGCTCCGCTCGTCGACCTGCCTCGTGCGCACCGCCTGGCGCAGCTCACCGAGTCGCGCCAGGTCGCGGCTCGCATGCGAGAGCAGGTCCGCCGCCCGGCCATCGACGCTGGTCGCGGAGACCACACCCTCGAACGCCGCCCGCTTCCGATCGGTCGCCTGTCGCTGCGATTCCAGCTCCGGGGCGTAGAGGGCGCCGCCGCTGGCGACGTAGGCGACGGACAGGTCGCGTTCCCGCTGGAGCTCATGGGCCAACTCGCCCGCATGGACGGCGGCCGCGGCAAGCGCTTCCAGTCGCCCGGCATCCGAGACCGCCGTCCTACCCTGGAGCACCGCCATGAGGGCGAGCACCGCCAGTGTGGACACCGGCACGATGGTCAGCAGGAAAATCTTTGTACGGACTCCCAATCTATTCAACATGGCGGAATTGCTCCTTCAGCACCGGTCCCGACCAATCTCCCGGCGTGCAGCGCCAGGACGTCCTGAGTGGTCAGCACGCGCTCGATGTCGAGCAGCAGCCTCACGCGCCCGCCCGTCTTGGCGACGCCGATCAGGCAGCTCGTGTCCACGTCCGCTCCGAAGGCCGGCACGTCCTCGACCTCGTCTTCGGCGATGTCGAGGACATCGCTGACCCGGTCGACGACGACGCCGATCTGCGTGCCGGCCGCCTGGACCACCACGATGCACGTCTCCCGCGTGAATTCGTTCGACTCCAACCCGAACTTGAGGCGCAGGTCGATCGTGGGGATGACGCGCCCCCGGAGATTGATCACCCCGAGGATGAACGGGGGCGTCCGGGGCACACGGGTGATCGGCAGCATGCCGATGATCTCGTGGACCTTGAGGATCTCGATGCCGTACTCCTCGCCGGCGAGATCGAAGGTCAGGTACTTGCCGGCCCTGCCTGCGGCGAGGCCCGGGGCGTCGTCGAGCCGCTGGTCTTCCGTCGTGTATGTGCTGCTCATGGTTTCGATTCCATCACGTTCTCGCTGCCGTGGCGGCATCATCGTCCCTACGGTCGCGCCTGCACCCGCTCTTCCCCGCCATGGCGCTCATGCGACCGCCGGCGGTGCGGCGAGGATCGGATCCCCGCCGCCACGACGCCCGAGCGCGATGATCTGCGCCGGGTCGAGGATCAACCCCACGCGGCCGTCGCCGAGGATCGCGCACCCGGACAGCCCCGGCACCGCGCCGAGCCCCGCGCCCAGCGCCTTGGCGACGACCTGCTGCTGGGCGATGAGCTCGTCGACCAGGAGCGCGCACCGCCGCTCGCCCGCCCCGATCACGACCAGCAGCGCGGCCGTCGGGTCGGTCACGGCGTCGGGGATCTGGAAGAGCCGATGTAGCCGGACGATCGGGAGCAGCTCGTCGCGGAACATCACCATCTCGCCGCGCCCGACCACCGTGGAGAGCGCATCGGCCGTCGGCCGGAAGCTCATCTGGATGCTGACCGTGGGGAGGATGTAGCGCTCGCTGCCGACCCGGACCACCATTCCATCCGTTATCGCGAGGGTGAGCGGCAGTCGGAGCGCGAATGTCGTGCCTTTCCCGGGCTCGGATGCGATGTCGATCCGGCCGCGGACCATCTCGAGGTGGCGACGGACGACGTCCATCCCTACACCGCGGCCGGAGACTTCCGTCACTTTGGCTACGGTGGAGAACCCTGGCTCGAAGATGAGATTGAACAGCTCGTGGTCCGAAAGGCCGTGGCCGGACTCGACGAGCCCCCTCGAGACCGCCTTGGCGAGGATCTTCTCGCGGTCGAGCCCGCGGCCGTCGTCGCCAAGCTCGATCACCACGGACCCGCCCTGGTGGTAGGCGGACAGCCGAACGACCCCGACCGGGGACTTGCCCTTCGCGACCCGCTCCTCGGGCGGCTCGATCCCGTGGTCGACCGCGTTGCGGATCATGTGGACCAGCGGGTCGTTGAGCAGCTCGACCACATTGCGGTCGAGCTCCGTGTCGCCCGCCTCGGCGACGAATGCGACTTGCTTCCCGCTCTTGTGCGCGACGTCCCGAACCACCCGGGCCATGCGTTGGAACGTCGACCGGAGCGGAACCATCCGGATCGAGACGCTGAGGTCCTGGAGCTCCCGCACGATCTTGCCGGCGTGCGTGAGGTTGCGGGCCAGCACCGGATCCCCGCCGCCCATGCGGGCCACATGCTCGTTGATGATCGAGTGTGCGATCACCAGCTCGCCGATCATGTCGACGAGCCCGTCGAGCCGGTCCGTGCGCACACGCACCCACGAATCGGCGACGGGGGCGCTGCCACGTCCGCCATCGCTCGCACCCCGATCGGCGGGAGCCGGGAACGGCGCCGCGCCCACCGCGCCCTCGGACGGCGCCGTCGGCGCGGACTGCGGCCTCGAGGCGGGATCGCCGTGCGACAGATCCGCGGCCTCGGGATCCGCGAGCCCGCGAATCAGCTCGGCGTACCCGGCTGGGACCGGCCGTGCGCCGCCACCGCGCACCTCCTCCACCGCGGCGACCACCGCCTTGAGCATGTCCACCGACCGGAACGCCAATTCGGCGTAAGGCCCCTGGAAGCGGACCGCGCCGTCCCGGACCCGCGCCAGGATGGATTCCGCGCGGTGCGCGAGGTGCGACACCGCCTCCAGACCGAGGAACGCCGAAGTTCCCTTGATGGTGTGGAACGCCCGGAAGACGGTGTTGCACGCCTCCCGGTCGTCGGGATCGGCTTCGAGGGCGAGGAGCGCCGCCTCCGCGTCGGCCAGGTATTCCCGGCTCTCGTCGAGGAACATGCCGAGCAGCTCGGCATCGACGTCGGCGCCCACTTCGACCCGCGATGCAACGTCCGGCTCGGGGCCGGAGCGCGGCGGGGCGGCCCGCTGCGCCGGCGCCGCGGCTTCCGGCGCCGCCGAGCCGGGCGCGGCAGCGGCACGTGTTGGCCCACTCGGAGGTGGCTGGGGCGGCGCCGCAGTGCGCGCCTTGAGGACCGCTTCGAGGATCTCGCCGACTTCCCCCAGCGCACGGACGGGGTCCTGCGCGGCTCCGCGCACCACTTCCGCCAGCACGGCCGCCGCCTCCCCGATCAACCCCTGGATCAGCGGCCACGACGCGTTCTCCGCCGCGATCCGCTCCAACTCGCCGTGGACGCGGCTCAATTCGTCGACGTCCGTGGCCTCGAGCTGAAGCAGCCACGCGACGACATCGTCCAGCGTCAGCCGGCGGTCCTCCCCCGTCACAACGTCACGACCTCCGAAAGCAACGACAACGGGCTTCTGCTCTTATCTTCGGCAGAATGGCGGGGCGACTTGAGGGAGGAGCCGTCGGGAGCGGCGGAATCAGCGGGCCGTGACTTCGGCGACGACGCGACGGAGCTCGGCGAGGTCGTATGGCTTGGCGATCACACCACGGAACCCGTGGGCGCGGTACTCGGCCATGACGGGGTCCGTGGAGTAGCCGCTCGAGACGATCGCCCGCGCGTCGGGGTCGATCTCGAGGATGCGTTGGATGGCCTCGCGGCCGCCCATCCCGCGGGGGACGGTCAGGTCCATGATGATCGCGTCGAAGGGTTGGCGCGCCTCCATCGCCTCGCGGTAGAGCTCGATAGCGGTTTCGCCGTCCGGCGCCGTGCGGACCTCATACCCGATGCGCTCGAGCATGCGACGCACGACCGCGAGGACGCTCGCGTCGTCGTCCATGACGAGGATGCGGCCCGACAGCTTGCCGACCGGCTCTGCGGGGGTGGTGTCCGGGCCGTCCTTCGCCGCGGGGAGCAGGATCTCGAACGTCGCCCCCTCGCCGGGGTTGGACCGCGCCGTGATGAGGCCATCGTGCCGCCGCACGATCGAGTACGCGGCGGAGAGGCCGAGCCCGGCGGCCTCGGGCCGCGTCGTGAAGAACGGATCGAAGATCCTCGATATGTGCTCGGGCGCGATCCCTTCCCCTTCGTCGCGGACGGTGACGCGGACGTACTCGCCCGGAGGGAGGGCGTGCGCGTCGGCCGACCCGGCGTCGTGCGTGACGACGTCGCAGGCCACGTAGATCGTGCCGCCGGCGGGCATAGCCTGCTTCGCGTTGATGACGACGTTGCCGATGGCCTGCATGAGCTGGCCCCGGTCGCCGTCGACGTGCGGCAGATCGTCGGCGATCGTGAGCTCGCAAGCGTAGCCGGTGCCGTGCAATGCGAAGCGGATGACCTCGCGCAGTACGTCTCCGATGACCGTCCGCTTCCGGATCGGCGCACCGCCGCCGGAGAAGGTCAGGAGCTGCTGGGTGAGCGCCTGGGCGCGACGCACCGCGCTTTCCGCGTCGGCGAGGAGGTCGTCGTTGCGGAGCGCCTCTGGATCCGAGCGCAGGAGTGAGAGCTGGCCGAGGATCGTCGTGAGGACGTTGTTGAACTCGTGTGCGATCCCGCCGGCCAGGAGGCCGAGCGACTCGAGCTTGCTCGCCTGGAGGATCTCGCGTTCCAACTCCTGCTCCCTCGTGATGTCTCGGAATACGAACACCACGCCGATGGTGGCGCCGTCGCGGTCACGGAGCGGCGCGGCGGAGTGGGCGACGACGCGCTCCGACCCGTCGGCGGCGACGAGGATGCCGCGTTCGCTCACCGCCTCCGGGGCCCGGCCGTCCCCGCGGAGCTTGGCGAGCGGATCCAGCGCCTCGCGCTCGTCCTCGTCGAGCAGCCGGAACACTTCATCGAGCGGGCGCCCGACGGCGTCTACCAGATCGCGCCCGCAGAGCTGCTCGGCGACCGGGTTCATGAGCGTGATCCGGCCCTCGGTGTCGGTCGCGACGACGCCGTCCGCGATGGAGCGGAGCGTCACGAGGAGTCGCTCTCCTTCCGCGGCCAGCGCTTCCTGCACGCGGGTCCGCTCGGCGAACGAAGCGACGAGGCCGGCGATGCTCCCCGCGAAGCGCGGCAACCGGTCGGATGTCCGGAGGTGCTCCGTGTGCCCGAGCGTGATCGTGCCGATGACGCGCCCGTCGACGACCATGGGGAAGAAGGCCAGGGTCCTGAGACCGAGCGGCGCGAGGGCGGGGTCGGCGATCACCGAATCGCCATCCGGGTGGATGACGCGGTGTCTGCGGCTGCGGACGGCCGGGCCCGAAGCCGCCTGGTCGAGCGGTACGGCGAGCGGACCCGAAAGCTCGAATCCGTACGTCGCCCGATAGACGAGACAGCGGGTCGCTTCGTCGTACAGCGCGATGGCCACGACCGGAAAGCCGGCCGCCGCGGCGATCTCGGCCACGATCGCACGATAGGACAGGTCGGGCGGCGATTGCGCCAGGGAGATCGCGGAGATCCGGTGCAACGCGGCGAGCTCCCGGTTCCGCCGGGCCAGCGCCTCTTCCGCGGCGATGCGGTCCGTGACGTCGGTCTGGAGCCCGATGAAGTGCGTGAGCGTGCCGGCGTCGTCGCGGACGGGGTTGATCGTGAGCTGGTTCCAGAAGGCCGTGCCGTCCTTCCGGTAGTTGAGGAGCACGACCTCGCACGCCCGGCCGGCCGCGATCGCCTGCCGTACTTCGTCGACGGCGAGCGGATCCGTGTCGGGTCCCTGGAGGAACCGGAGGTTGCGCCCGATCACCTCGGACGCATCGTACCCGGTCATGCGCAGGAAGGCCGGATTCGCGAAAACGACGGGGTTGTCCGGCGCGTTCGGGTCGGTGATCACCACCCCCGTCGCCAGGTTGCCGATTGCGGTGGCGAGCCGTGCGTTCTCCTGGGCGGCCCTGCGGAGCGCCTCCTCGGAGCGGCTGCGCTCGATCGCGT
Organism: uncultured bacterium; assembly: GCA_937889645.1. GTDB lineage: Bacteria > Gemmatimonadota > Gemmatimonadetes > Longimicrobiales > RSA9 > CALBZE01. The sequence continues at coordinate 62,407 of CALBZE010000024.1, read as the reverse complement.
AGCGCGCGGCCCGACTCAGCAGCGTCGGCGTGAGCTGGTCCTTGAAGATGTAGTCGACGGCACCGGCGTGGACCGCCTTGAGCGCCGCGAACTCGTCCTCGCGGTCGGCGAGGACCAGGACCGGGACGTGCGGGGCCGCGGCGTGCACCCGTATGAACGCGGCGGTGCCGGCAGCGTCGGGGAGCGACGGGTCGAGCAGGACCAGGTCGAAGGAGGAGCGCGAAAGCTCGGCGACGGCCTCCACGGTGAGGCCGACGTGGACGAGGACGAAACGAAGTTCCTCGGCCCCGCCGAGGCAGGCATGCACGCGGTGAGCGGCCAGGGGATCGTCGTCGACGAGAAGGATCCGTACCACCGCGTCCACGTTCATTTACGTAGGCGTGAGTATCCTGGCCCCGCCGCGCACCGCCGTGGCGACGACGGGGGTCTGCCCGGCCGCGTCGCCATCGATCTGCACGGCGACCGGCGGGTCGGCGTCGATCTCGACTTCCCGGGCCTGGAAGTGGATGAGCCGATCATCGCCCGAGAAGCGCCGCGTGGCCGCGCGCCACAGGATGGCGGGGAACTCGGTCGGGTTGCGCGGCGCCACGATCACGACGTCGAAGAGCCCGTCCTGCCACGAATGCGTCGGGCGCGGGCCGAGCGGGAAGCTGAACGGGAGGAAGTGCGCGTACAGCTCGCCCATGTTGGCGAGCATGACGGTGACCGCGCGCACGCGGATCTCCTCGCCGTCGGCGACGATGCGGAAGTCCGCGGGCGCCGCGGTGAGCGCCTCCTTGACGGCGGCAAAGATGTAAGCGCCGAACCCCCAGCGCTCCTTCATCGGCCGCGTCGCGGCGGCCATCACGGCCGCGTCGTACCCTGCGCCCGCGACCAGGGCGAACGCGCGGCCGCCGATCCGCCCCAGGTCGAGCGGCATCGGCGTGCCGTTGACGACGGTCTCGACCGCCGCCTCGAACTCGGTCGGGATGTTGAGATTCTGCGCCACCTGGTTCGCGGTGCCGCGCGGGATCAAGCCGAGCGGCACGTCGGTGCCGGCCACGCCCGTGGCCGCTTCGGCGAGCGTGCCATCGCCGCCGACGACGCAAACGGCGCGATACCCCAGGCGGGCGCCGGTCCGGGCGAGTTCGATGGCGTGCCCGGCGCCGCGCGTCTCGACGAGGTCGAACGGCGCGCAGCGAGCGGCGAACGCACCGCCGATCATCCGTCGCAAACGCGCAGGGTCGTCCTGCCCGGCTTTCGGGTTCAGGATGATGAGGGTCCTGCCGGCGTACGGGTTCGTCCCCGCGAGAACCTCTGGCATCATGCCGTCAAAGATACCCGCGGCCAGGAATTCCGGTCCAGAGCGATCCGGACGTAGTCCTCAGAACCCCCACTCGCGGAAGAAGAAGAACCCCATGACGCGTTCCTGCTGCGTGGGGTGGAACGAGAGCCCGCGTAGGAAGCGGTTCTCCCAGAAGAACTCGCCGGTCCACGTCGGCGCGAAGCGCCATTCGACGCGCGCGCCGAAGAGCTCGGTCGGGCGCTGGCCCGTGGTGAGCGGGCTGCTGAACGCGACGTACCAGTTCTGACCCAGGTATCGCCCGATCTCGACCTGCGAACGCGAGAAGATGCCGTCGAGCCCGCCCCCGTCGATGGTCGAGCCCTCCCACTCCGTAATGGCGAAGTAGTCGACGAACCCGAAGTCGGAGATCAGGGATTGGAGCCCCGTCGAAACGGCGCCGGTCGCGACACCGACCCCGAAGCCGGTGAGCGCGCCGAGTCGAGCGATGTCCGAGGTGGGCCGTCCGAACAGGACGAGGCTCAGCAGGTCGGACTCGGCGATCGGCGGCTGCGCGTCGCTCCGGAGCGAGACGCGCGGGTTACGGAGCGTGCCGGTCACGACCGCCTCGACGTTTAGCGTGCCGCCTTCGGTGCGCACCCTGCGGGCGCCGACGATGTCGAGGCGCGGGTTGATCCCCGGCGTCCCGTCGAATTCGACGACGCCCTCGCGCACGGCGAAGTTGAGGACGGGGAGCTCCTCGGTGATGTAGAGGCCGTAGGAGCCGCGGATCGCGTTCAGCGCGCCGGTCATGCGCAGCTCCTCGGCGCGGCGGTCGAAGTCGACGTGGAGGCGGCCGGCGACCTCGACATCGAGCGTGCGGCCCCGCAGCCAGCTGTCGCGGTCGACGTCGATCGTGAAATCCTGGATCGTGAGGTTGCGGATGAAGGGGTTGCTCGTCCGTCGGATCGCGACGATCGAGGTGTCGACCACGCTGAGGAGCGTCTGGTCGTCCAGCGCCACGATGTTGTACTGGTGCCAGACCTCGTCGAGGAAGAGCTCGCCCCTGTCGACCTGGATGTTCCCCGTGAGGAACGGCTCGGAATAGCGCCCCGTCAGACGGATCCTGCCGGAGCCCGTCGCGGCCACGTCGCGCCGCTGCGCGAGTTGAAACGCGTTCGCGGTGATCGTGAGGTTGAACGTCGGGTCCGAGAGCGGGATGAACGTCATCGTCCCGATCGCTTTCGCGGTGCCGCCGCCGGCCCGGGCGGAAAGCTCGATGGCGACGTCCTGCTTGTCCAGGACCCGGAAGCTGCCATGCACGTCGCGATAGCGAACGCCGGAGACGGTCCAGACCGCTTCGCCGCCGCGCAGCTCGACGACGCCGCCCAGCTCGGGGGTCAGCGGCGTCCCGCCGATCGTCATCGAACCGGTCAGGTTGCCGCGCACGTCGCGGAACCCGTCGACGAGTCCCGTGACGAATGCCGCGGGGACGCCGTCGGCGCGAAGCCGGACCAACATCGACCGATCGAGCCGACGCTCCGCGACCGGCGCGAGCGCGAGGTCGAGCGGGACCTGGCCGTTGCCGGTCAGCACGATGCGGCCATCGAGGCTCGCATCGAGCCTCCCCTCGAGGCGGCGGTCCGCGTAGGCCAGTGTCGCGCCGATCCTGTCGATCCGAACCGACTGGTAGACGACGGAATCGAGTGCGAGCGTCGCGTCCATGACCGGGTTCTCGGCCGACCCGGAGATCGAGACGGTACCGGTCAGGAATGCGGAGGGCTGCGTCCCGCCGCCATTCACGCGGAGCGGCGAGACCGGCACGTTCTCGGCGTCGAGGCGGAAATTCGCAGCCAGCGGCGCGAGCCGCGATGCCTCGTCATCCGATCGCCACGGGATCGAGCCGGCCGCATAGACGTACCCGGCGGCGTCATCGCGCTCGATCCGCAGGTCGTCCACCTCGATACCGTCGCCGCCGACGAGCAGCCGGGCGGGACTCGCCAGTCGCCAGTCACCGATCCAGTCTCGGGCGCGCAGCTCATGGAGCCGCACCTCCACCCCGCGTCCGGCACGCTGGAACCCGCCGTCCAGGCGGTAGTGAGCGAACACCGGCTCGGCGCCACGCGCCTCGAACTCGAGCGACCCGACCCCGACCGCGTACGATAGGGTTCCGTGCGCGGAGTCGATGGGGCGGCCGTACACGGCTGCGCCGCTGGCATCGCCGCGAGCGTCGATGCGCAGCGAGTCGGTGCCGATCCCGTGGACGGCGAACCGGAGGTCGGCGCGCCCGACGTCGAAGGCGCGATAGGCGACGCCGTCCAAGCGCACCTCCCCGTCGGCCTCGAGGTCGACGACAGAGCCGCGCAGCGTGCTCCGGACAAAGGCGCTCCCGCCGATGCGCGCCGACACCGTGTCGTCCATGCCGAACGCCGCGTCGCCGAAGAGCGGCCAGCGCAGAGCGGCGAGCGAATCGACGTGGAGCGCGACCTCGAGCTCCCCCTGCCGGGCCGCGTCGAGCCCGATCTCGCCGCGCGCGTCGAGTCGCCCGACCTGGCTGTCGAGCGTGAGCGTGTCGACGCGGAGCAGCCCGTCGTCCATGCTGAACCGGGCGCTGCCGCGGCGAAACTCGATCGGCCCGGTCCAGCCGTATTCCAGCTCGATCCGAACGTGCGTCGCGTCGTCGTCGCCTGTGGCGTCGGCAAGCACGCGCGCTGTGAGCACCGTCTCGTCGATCCCGGGCAGAATGCTGTCGAGCCGGAACTCGACGAGTCGCCCTTCGGCAGCGAAACGGGGCCGGGCGCCGGACAGGTCGAATCGGGCGTCGAAGCGGACCGGTCCGGCCGCCGACGCGAGCTCCGCCTCGAGTTCCAGGTCGGAGACCGGGCCCCGCACCCGTATCGGGCCCGTTACATCGCCACGGAGCACGTCGAGCGCCGGGACCAGCACGCCGAGCAAGGCCAGCGCGACGGAATCGGCCTCGAGCGTCGCATCGACCGCCGGCTCGCCGCCGAGCGGGTAGCTCACCGTTCCCTGCCCCCGCACGACCGACACGGCGCGCCCCGGAAGCTGATGGCGGATCGTGGTCGTCAGGTGCAGCGCCTGGTCCAGGCGACCCGTCGCCTGCACCCTACCGGAGAACACGCCGGCGCCCCGCATGCGCTCCCGAAGCGCCGGGAACGCCGAGAGGTCGAGCCCGGCGACCGTCGCATCGAGATTCTCGACCCCGAACGGCGCTTGCAGATCGAGCGTGCCGCTGCCGCGCAGACGCGCCGACTCCGCCCCGCCCGCTCGGGTGAGCCGGAGATCGACCTCCGTCGAGAGCGACGAGATCGGCCCCTCGACTACGACCGTCCCCACCATGAGCCCCTCGACCGGTAGCTCGACCGGAAGGACGTCGGCAAGGAGCTGCAGGTCGATCGGCGACGCCCTCAGATTGACCTGCGTGAAGTACAGAGTGTCCCCGGTGACGATCCCGAAGTCCCCGCGCAACACCGTGCCCGGCGCCCGGATGTGGGCGTCCTGCGCGAGCCACAGGATACCGCCGTCGGGTTGGCTCTGGATCCGGAAGACCAGCTTGCCCGAGCCTTCGTCGGGGAACCGCGGGTAGAGCCACTGCAGGTCGGCGAACTGTACCTCATCGCCGACGATGCGGATGTCGTACTGGTTGTCGTCGTCCAGAATGATTCGCCCGACGCCCGAACCGCGCGAACCCGGCAGCCGGAACCGGCTCGCCTCGAAGGAGATCAGCGAGTCCCGGATCGTGACGACGCCCGCCAGGTCCTGCAGCTCGAACGGCGTCTTCCAGATGTAGCCCCGCGTGGAGAGGCGGCGGATGCGGAAGAGCTTCCCCTCTTCGACGGGCGACTCCCAGAGCACGCGCGGCAGGTCGGCGTCGACCGACTCGAAGCGAAGCACGCGGACCTTGCCGTATCCCGGGATGTCCTCGAGGATGAGCCGGGCCGTGTCGTCCGGCTCCGTGATCGGCTCGTCCGGCGTCCAAGGCGTCCGCAGGACGACCAACCCATCGACGATGGTCGCGTGATCGATCAGGATGAAATTGTCCTCGCCGTCCGCCTCCGGCGTGGGGGAGCCGAAGATCCGCTCGAAGTTCCAGAGCGTGTCCCCGGGGAGCCGGAGCAGGTAGACCTCGGGACGGTACGCGACGAGGCCGTCGAAGACGACACGGCCCCGGATCAGGTTCCGCCAGCGGTAGCGAAGCCGGATGCTGTCCGCGCGCAGGAAAGGAAAACCGAGCGAGTCGTTCAGCGTGACGCCGTGGAGCACGACGCCGCCGAAGAGCCCCGCGCTCTCGATCCGCTCGACGCGCAGCTCACCCTGCGTCCTCCGGCCGACCTGCTCGAGCGCGAACCGACGCACGCGCTCGAGCCCGAACTCGGTCTTCGTCAGGACGAACAGCGCCCCGACGACGATACCGAGGCCGAGGACGAGCCCCAGGAAGATGTACCCGGCTACGCGGATCGTGCGGTTCACGGCCTAGAACGCCTGTCCGATCGAGAAATGGAACTGCAAGCGGTCGAAGAAACCGCCCCCGGGGCTCCACGCATAGGGCTTCTGGAACCGTAGCCGTCCCGTTTGGTCCGTAGTGACGACCGGGAGCAGCTCTTCGCCCTGTCCATTGAACCCCACGTCGACGCGGATCGGCCCGATCGGGCTGCCGTAGCGGATGCCGAGCCCCGGCGAGACGACGATGTTGCCGAGCGTCGCCGCGGAGCCGACCCCGTCCTGGGTGGCGACCTGCCAGACCTGGCCGAAGTCTACGAACGCCGCGCCCCTCCAATTCCTCGACAAGGGGAATCGAAGTTCGACGCTCCCCTCGAAGAGCAGGTCGCCGCCCACGGGGCGGACGTCGAACGCGTCGCGGGCGAGCGCACTCGCGTCGCATTCGCCTGCGGCGATGTCGTCCACGGTACACACGCTCTGCCCGACGCCGTCCCCACTCAGGAGCACATCCGGCTCGACGTGGAGCACTTTGGGACCGAGGCGGTACTGAGCGAAGCCCCGGACGCTGTTCGCGCCGCCGGCGAAGAACCGCTTCTGCGGGTGCAACCCGAGCCCTTCGGCCGTGCCCGGCTCCTCGATCGCCTTGGCCCACCCGGCGCGCAGGTGCGTGGCAAGGATCACGCCGCTCCCGATATCGCGGTACGAGGCCACGTCGCCCGCGGCGAGAAAGTAGGCGAACTCGGAGCCCGTGAGGGGCGCGGCGTACTCGGTTTCGAGGCGGAGGATGTACCCGCGGGTCGGGAAGAACGCTAGGTTCGAGCGGTCGCGCGTGAACGACAGCGCGATCGGGTTCAGCCAGTGTGGCTCGCCGAGGACGTCGACCTGGTTGATCGCGCAGGCGATGTAGCTCATGCAGAAGACCAACTCGTTCCCCACGGCGTCGAGTTCGGTCAGCTCCGGGCGGAACGCGAGCCCGAGCGAGGTCCGGGCGCTGATGGTCCGGACGATGTTCAGGTATCCGCCCCGCGCGCTGCGGATGAAGACGCCCGGCAGGGATTGCCGTTCGATGAACAGCCCGGCGCCCAGCGTGTTGCGGGGCCCGAGGAACCATGGCTGGGTGAAGTCCGCCGACAGCGAGCCGCTCAGGTCCCGGTACCTGGGGTCGATGTCCTGCCCCCTTTCGCACAGGCCTGCGATGTCGAATAGCCGCTGCGCGAGGACGTTCGTCACCGCCCCGCGCAGTTCGAGACGCCGCGCGCCGCCGAAGAAGTTGCTGTTGGTCCACCGCCCTTCGGCGTTGATGCAATCGAGATTGTTGAACCCTCCGCCGACGCGGATGCGGCGGGTGTTCCCCTCGTTGACCTGGATCCGGATCGGAACGATCGTGTCCGTCGCCTCGCCCAGGAGCGGCTGGATCGACACGTTCTGGAAGAAGCCCAGGCCGTAAACGTTCCGCTGGCTCGTCAGGAGCTCGCTCTGCCGGTAGACGTCTCCTTCGGAGAACGTCAGCATCTGACGGATCAGATCTTCGGAGACCTGGTTGTGCCCGATGATCTCGATCCGGCCGAAGCGCGCATCGGTGCCCGGGATCACCAGGTACCGTACCTCGGCCTCGCGCGACTGTGCCGGGATGAAAATCTGGTCGACCAGGACCTCGGCCCGGGGATACCCACGGTTGCGCAACGCGCTGATCAGCGAATCGCGCGCCGCCTCGACCATGATCAGGTTGAGCGGGTCGCCGCGCCGGAGTGGGAGCCAATCGGTGATGTCGTCGGGGAGGAAGCCGGCGGCGCCATCGACCTCGAGCGTCGTCACGCGGACCGGCTCGCGCTCGTCGATCCGGAACACGACCTCGATCCCGGACCTCGACGGGATCGTGTCGACGTCGATCTGGGCGTCGCGGTAGCCGCGCTGCGCGTAGAACGTCCGGAGCCGAAACACGTCGGCGTTCAGGACGGCCGGGTTTTCCAGGTACTGGTGGTCGCGCCCGATGCCCACGTAGCAGAGGAGGGGCACGCCGCACCCCGTTTTCCGTGTCTCGATCGCGGTGCGGAGCTGTTCGACGGGGAACGCCCGGGCGCCCTCGAAGCGCAGGTCGACGACCTCACGCGGCAGAACCACGGCATCCTGAGCCGATACCCGTGCCGGGAGCGCGACGGATGCGACCGCCGCCGCGAGCACGCGCGCCCAGAGTCGCCGGGCGCGTCGCACGCGGCCGAGGCCCCCCGTCCCGACGCGAGCGCGTCCGCCGCCTCCCACCATCTCAGTCCCCGTCGTCGTAGCGCCCGCCGCGACGCCCGGCCTCGCCGCCGACGGCGTCGGTGAAGTACCGACGCCCCGGACGCGGGAAGACGTGGCGGCTGAACGGGGCGAAACCGCCCGCATCGTCGAAGTACATGTAATGGGTCACGCGAATGATGTCTTCGCCAATGCGGATGAGGTTGAAGGAATTCTTCTCGCGCTCCCGCGCCCGCCCGCGGCGCGAGGTGGTCGTCCCGCACTGCACGATGATGATCCCGCGCTCGCGGTCGCGCCCCGGGTATACGTCGAGCGAGTTGCCGATATATGCGCGATGCAGATGCCCGCCGAGGATCAGATCGACGTCGAGCGCGGTGAACCGATCGATCGCCCGCTTCGCCTTCGGCATCACCTGTCCGCCCTCGTAGTCCGGCGCGGGCGCGAAGTGGTGATGCGCGACGACGATGCGCGCCGCACCCGCCGGCGCGTCGCACAGCGCCGCCTCGCAGAAGTCGAGCTGGGCGGAGTCGATCCGGCCGTTCGTGATCGCGCGGTACGGACTGGTCGAATTCAGCCCGACGATGACGGCGTCGTCGCGGCGGAGCACGGTGTCGAGCTCCTCGGAAATGTACTTTCGGTACAGGTCGAGCGGCGAAAAGATCCGCTCGGCCACCCGATAAAGCGGCACGTCGTGGTTGCCCGGCACGACGACGAGCGGCACGGGCGGCAGCCGATCGAGGAACCGCCGCGCCTCCGCGAACTGGCGCTCCTTCGCACGCTGCGTGAAATCCCCGCTCGCGACGATGATATCCGGCTCGAGCGCCTCCGCGGCTTGCAGCGTCGCCTCGCCCACGTGAGGCAGGTAGTGCGGCCCGAAGTGCAGATCGGATACGTGAAGAATCGTCAACACGTGAGTCTCTTCCGTTCCATCCGGATCACCGGACGCGCTCCAATCCGGGGAACGGCAGGTCCGCTCGTGCGGTGACGTCGAGTCCGGCCACCTCGCCGCGACGCCAGTGGAACAGCGCGGCGCGGGCGATCATCGCTCCGTTGTCGGTGGCCAGCCGAGGGGACGGGTAGAAGAGCTCGCCGCCGGGGCCGAGCGCGTCCGCCAGTCCGGTCCGAAGCGCGCGGCTCGCGGCGACGCCGCCGCCGATCAGGACTCGCCGGCACCCCTTGGCCTCGACGGCGCGCATCGTCTTGGCGACGAGCACATCGATCGCGGCCGCCTGGAATGACGCGGCCAGGTTCGCGACCTCGCCCTCCAGCCGTCCCTCCGCCTCGAGTGCGCGCACCCGCGTGAGGACCGCCGTCTTGAGTCCGCTGAAGGAAAAGTCGTAGTAGTCGTCGTCCGTCTCCAGCTGGTTCGCGGCGAGCATCGGCCGTGGGAAATCGTACGCCGCGGGATCGCCCTCCTGCGCGACGCGCTGGATGACCGGCCCGCCCGGGTAGCCCAGCCCCAGGATCTTGGCGACCTTGTCGAACGCCTCGCCCGCGGCGTCGTCGCGCGTCTCGCCGAGGAGTTCGTAGCGCCCCCACTCGGGGACCCAGAGCAGCATCGTGTGCCCGCCGGAGACGAGCAGCGCGACGAACGGCGGTCGTGCCGCCGGGTTCTCGAGCTCCGCCGCGAAGAGGTGCGCCTCCATGTGATGGACGGCGACGAGCGGCCTGCCGAGCGCGTACGAGACCCCCTTGGCCCACGTGAGCCCGACGAGGAGCGCGCCGATCAGCCCTGGACCGGCCGTCGCGCCGATCACGTCGACCTCGCCGAGGGCGATACCCGCCTCCGCGAGCGCGCCGTGGACGACGTCGTCGATGACCCGGAGGTGTGCCCGGCTCGCGAGTTCGGGAACGACCCCGCCGTAGAGCTTGTGGACATCCTGGGAGAGGATGACGTGGCCGAGGATCTCCCGCTCGCCGCGCAGCACGGCGGCCGAGGTCTCGTCGCAGGATGTCTCGATCCCGAGGATGATCGGCTCGCGCACCGCCATGGTCAGTCGGTTCCGTCGCGGTCGCGCCCAGCCGGCCGCCCGAGCAGGGCGGTATCCTGCTGCTGCGGCGGCGGCGCCGCTGCGGTGACCTGGATGATGATGTCGACCTCGGACGGGGAGAGGATCACGCCGCGAAGCCCGGCGGTGTCGATGGCCGCGCCGATCACGACCGAACCGCGCAGGCCGTCCAGCTCGACCGGCGTCGTGACGACGGAGTCGATGGCTTCGATCTCCTGGCGCGGCCCGCTCACGCGGATCGCCGGCGGCTCGACACGGATCGGCGCGGCGAAATCGAGGCCGGGCGGCAGCCCGCCGCGCGTGCGGACCGTGACCGGGACCAGCCGGGTGGTCAGCCGTTCGAAGGTGAGCAGCACTGCGCCCGGGCGGACGTCTTCGATACGTGTTCGCGTCAGGTCGCCGTCGAGCTGGACCCACCCGGTCCGGAGCTGGCGCACCTCGACCGAGTCGGTGACCTCGTCGACCGGCACGACCACGCGCGGGCGCGCGACGGCCAGGCGCACGACCTCACCGATCGGCCCGGAGAACACGACCGTCGCCGTGGGCGGCGTGGGCTCGGCGGCGAGGATCCAGCCCGGATCGCGGAGCGCCACCTCGATCGGCACATCCGCGATCGGCACCCGCGTCGGCTCGTCCGCCTTGACGATCGTCCACAGCAGCACCGCGAGCAGCAGCGCCGTCAGCTTGATCGTCCAGTTCCGGGCCAGCAGATCCCAAAGGAAGCGCACGGGTCCACTCTCCATCGGGCTCCCGAATCAGCGGCCCGTGAATCCGTTGCCGCCCGGGCCGGGCGTCGTGGGAACGACAGGCGCCGTAGGCGCGTCGAAGTCCTCGACCGGGACGCGCACGCTGTCGAGGACGACCGGCGGCGGCGTGCTCACGATCAACGTGACGGACGCCGGAAGGACGCGTTCCGTGCCGACGCGCGGCTGCACGTCGATGACGTAGCCGGCCGGCCCGGTGCGCTGCTCCGTGCGACGGTTCACCTCGAAGCCCATCCGCTGGGCGATCTGCGTGGCGGCGTCGAACGGCAGCCCGATCACGTCCGGAACCCGGGCCTGGGCGCGACCGGAGCTGACGGCGAAACGCACCTCGGCGCCGCTCCGCAGACGCTGGCCGGGGAGCGGGTCCTGGGCCAGGACCGTGCCGGCCGGCTGCTCCGGGTGGGGGAGCCAGCGGACCCGGCCGACGGCCAGGCCGAGCGCCTCGACCTCGCCCTGGGCCACCGTCAGCTCCTTGCCGATCAGGCGCGGCACCGCGACCGATGCGGCGTCCTCCTGCGTCGTCTCGGGCACAGGGAAGATCACCTGCGTGGCAACGACGTACCCCGCGCCGAAGCTCAGCGCCACCGCGGCCAGGCCGGACAGGACCCAGCGCTCCCAGCGCATGCGGGGCCGCGGCCCGGCGGGCGGCCGGGTCTCGTGATCCATATGTCGTCGACGGCGAATCGATTCCCCCAGCATCGTTCAGCTCTCCCTGCACAGGCGCGCGGCGAACGCGCCGTCGACGCCCAGCGCCTGCGGAAGCACGACGAGGTTCCCCGAGGCGTCGATAAGTTCATCCGCGACCGTGCCGCTCGGCGGCGGGGCCGGTGCGAATTCGCGGTGCCGCGCGAGGAACGCCTCCACCTGGGCTTCGTTCTCCTCCGGCTCCAATGAGCACGTCGAATAAACGAGGATCCCGCCCGGCCGCACGACGCGCGCGGCAGCGTCCAGGATCTCGCGCTGCAGCTCGACCAGCGCCGGCAGATCGGTCGGACCGACCCGCCACTTCCCATCCGGGTGACGGCGCAGCGTGCCGGTCCCGGTGCACGGCACGTCGACGAGCACCAGGTCGACCTCGCCGACCGCCGGCCAGCGCGCGTCGGAGACGAGCATCCCGATCGACAGCCCGCCGATCCGGTCCGCGTTCTCCCTCACCCGCGCCATCCGCTGGAAAGAGACGTCCGCGGCCACGACGTACCGGGCTCGCTCTGCCAATCCCAATGCCTTGCCGCCCGGCGCCGCGCACAGATCGGCGACGATCGCGCCCTCCGGCACCGCGGCGTAGCGCGTGACAAGCCCCGCGGCCGGGTCCTGCACCACCGCCGGCACGACCGGCAGAACGTCGCGCGCGCCTGCCGGGGACGGGATGCGCAACGCGTCCGGCGCGAGCGGAACATGCTCCGCATCGATCCCCGCCGCACGCAGCCGGTCGCGGGCCTCGTCGACCGGTATGCGTATCGGCCGGATGTACAGTTCCGGCCGGGAATTGTTCGCCTCGACCAGCTCGCGCGCCCCGGCCGGCCCGAACCGGGCGACCCACCGCTCGACCAGCCACCGCGGGTGCGAGCCCCACGTCGACAGGTACCCGACGGGGTCGTCGGCGACGTCCGGGAACGCGATCCGGTCCCGCTCGCGGTTCAGTGACTGGAGCACGCCGTTGACGAGCCCGCCCGCCCCCTTCCCCGCCACCCGCTTCGCCATCTCGACCGCCTGGGAAACGGCCGCGTACACCGGCACGCTCCCCATCTCCAGTAGCTGGTATGCACCGAGGCGCAAGATGTCGAGAATGTCGGGATCGAGCGAGGCGATTCCCCGGCGGACCAGCCGGTCCAGCATCCAGTCGATCCGGCCGCGGAGCCGGAACGTGCCGTAGACCAGCTCCTGCACCCACGGCCGCTCCCTCGGCGTCACGCGCTCGAGCACGCGGGCGAGCGCCCGATCCGCCAGCTCGCCGCCGCGGACCGCGCGCAACGCATCCAGGGCGGCCCAGCGGGCCGGCGTCGCCTTCAATCCAGCATTCCCGTGGTCGGCGACGACGGCACCGCGACCTCCCGGCGCGGCATCCGCCCCGCGAGATACGCCAGCCGCCCGGCCTGGACGGCGAGCTTCATGGCGCGCGCCATCTTCACCGGGTCCTTCGCCTCGGCAATCGCCGTGTTCATCAGGATCCCGTCGACGCCCTGCTCCATCGTCAGGCACGCGTCCGAAGCAGTCCCCACGCCGGCATCCACGATGACCGGCACCGAGAGCCGGCTCTTGATCTCGCGGATGTAGTACGGGTTGACCAGCCCCAGGCCGCTGCCGATCGGGCTGGCCAGCGGCATGACCGCCGCGCACCCCGCATCCTCCAGCCGCAGCGCGGTGACCACGTCGTCGTTGGTGTACGCCAGGACCTTGAACCCCTCGGCCGCGAGCGTGCGCGCGGCCTCGATCGTCGCCGCGACGTCCGGGAGCAGCGTCCGCTGGTCGCCGATCACCTCGAGTTTGACCCAGTCGTTCAGACCGGCCGCGCGGCCGAGCCGTGCGTACCGGACGGCCTCCTCCGCCGTGTAGCACCCCGCCGTGTTCGGCAAGATGAAGATCTTCTCCGGGTCGAGGTGGTAGAGGATCCCCTCCTCCTTCGTCCGGTCGAGGTCTACCCGCCGCACCGCGACGGTCACCATCTCCGCGCCGCTCGCCTCGATGGCCCGGACCATCTCCTCGTTCGAGCGATACTTGCCGGTACCCACCACCAGCCGGGAGCGGAACTCCCGCCCCGCGATCACCAGCGGCGAGTCCTTCAAGGCCTCATCTATCGTCGTGGTCGTCATTGCGTCCTCCAGGTCTCGGGGAATCACCCCGGCTCAGCCGCCCCCCACGAAGTGGACCAGCTCGAGCGTGTCGCCTTCCCGTACTTCGGTGGCGTCGTAGCGCGCGCGGTCCAGGATCTCGCGGTTGTGCTCGACCACGACCAGACGGGGGTGCAGCCCCAGATCGCCGAGCAGCCCCGCGACGGTGCGGCCAGCCGCGACCCGCCGCGCCTCGCCGTTCAGCGTGATCTCGATCGTCGCCTGTGTCATTTCGTGCCCTCCTCCAGCGCATCCAGGTACCGCAGCGCCGCCTCTGCGGGGTCGGCCGCGCGCCATACACCGCCGAGCACCGCGACGCCGTACGCGCCCGCGTCTCGCATGAGCCCGACTCGCTCCGGCGTAATCCCGCCGATCGCGATGACCGGCGCCCGGACCGCCTGGACCGTCGTCCTCACGAGTTCCGGCCCGGCGCCGGGATCGCCCGCGTGCGACGGCGTCGGGAAGATCGTCCCCAGCACCACGAAGTCCGCGCCCGCCCGCTCCGCCTCCGACGCCTCGTCCAGCGCGTGCGCGGAGTAGCCGATCCTCGCGTCCACGCCGAGCAGCCGGCGCGCTTCCGCCACCGGGAGCGAACGGCGGCCGAGCTGGACCCCGGCCACGCCGGTCGCGAGCGCCACGTCCACGCGGTCGTTGATCAGGACCGGGGTGCCGGTCCGGGCCGCGATCGGCGCCAGTCGCTCGGCCATCGCGTACAGCGCGCCGCCGGTCAGCCCGTGTCCCCGCAGGTGGACCGCCGCCGCCGGGCCGCACGCCTCGATCACCCGTGCGGCCGCGTCCTCGAACCCGGCGCCGCGCAAGACCTCGTCCGACGTCACCAGATGCAGCCGCGGCAACGTCATTCGAAACGGTCGCCCGTCTTCGGGCCGCGCCCACGCACCCACTCCGCGGAAGTCATGCGCCGCTTCCCGGCGGGTTTCGCCTCCCGCGCGTAGAGCGCACCCGAGCCGCATGCGATGAACAGCCCCTGCGTCGGGTCGCTCGGGTCCGCCTCGAGGATCGTCCCCGGCGGCGCGCCGTGCTCCTTGTCCGGGACCGGGAGCGGCCGGTACAGCTTCACCTCCTCGCCCCGCCACGTCGTCCACGCGCCGGGGACGGGGTCGAGCCCGCGGATCCACCGGTCGAGCTCCACCGCGGGGAGCGTCCAGTCCAGCCGCGCGTCGTCCCGACCGATCTTGGGCGCGTACGTCGCGCGCGACTCGTCCTGCTCGACCTCCTTCAGCTCCCCGATCTCGAGGAGCGCGAGCGCCTCGATCAGCGCAGACGCGCCGACCTCGCTCAGTCGCGTCCAGAGGTCGCCCGCGCGCTCGTCGGGCGCGATCGGCTCGCGGACCTGCAACAGGATCGGGCCCGCGTCCATCCGCTCGACCATCCGCATGATCGTGATCCCGGTCTCGCGGTGGCCGCGGATGATCGCCCAATTGATCGGCGCCGCCCCGCGCAGCTCGGGGAGCAGCGATGCGTGCACGTTGATCGAGCCCCGGGGCGGCAGCTCCAGCACCTCCCGGCGCAGGATCTGGCCGTAAGCGACCACCA
This sequence comes from uncultured bacterium, assembly GCA_937889645.1. Classification (GTDB taxonomy): domain Bacteria; phylum Gemmatimonadota; class Gemmatimonadetes; order Longimicrobiales; family RSA9; genus CALBZE01. The sequence continues at coordinate 47,292 of CALBZE010000024.1, read as the reverse complement.
CCGAGATCTCCGGCTCGAGGCGACGCAACGCGTCCAGGAACTCGGGGCCCCGCGGCCGCTCCGGCTGCAGCACCTCGATCCCCTCCTCGAGCGCCACCTCCTTGACCGGCGGCGGCTGGAGCGTGCGACCCCGCCCCGCCGGCCGGTCCGGCTGCGTGACCACGCCCACGACCTCGTGCCCCTCGCCGATCAGGGCCCGGAGCGATGGGATCGCGAAGTCGGGCGTGCCCCAGAACAGCACCCTCACGATCGCCCCCCGCGGCTCGCTATCGCTGCAACTTCTTCCACCGGTTCAGCAGCATCTGTCGCTTGAGCGGGCTGACCCGATCGATGAAGAGGATTCCGTCAAGGTGGTCGACCTCGTGCTGGAGCGCTCGGGCGAGGAGCCCCGTGGCCTCGATCCGCCGCGGCTTCCCGTCCCGGTCCAGCCCCTCCACCACCACCGACGCCGGCCGCTCGACGATTTCCCGCAGGCCAGGGATGCTCAGGCACCCCTCCTCGCCGCGGTCCAACTCCTCGCTCGCCTGCACGATCTCGGGATTCACGAGCGCGAACGGCGGCGCGTCCGGATCCCGGACGTCGACCACGATGACCCGCTTGCCGACGCCGACCTGCGGCGCGGCCAGCCCGACGCCATCCGCCGCGTACATCGTCTCCAGCATGTCGTCGATGAGCGTACGGACGTCGTCGTCGACGACCGCGACCGGCTCGGCTCGTGCCCGCAACACCGGGTCGCCCAGGATCCGAATCTCCCGAATCGCCATCGAAGGGCTACTTCTTCTCCGCCGCCTCGGCCGTGAAGACGCGCGCGATCTTGCCCCGCGCAACCACGATCCGCGACTCGCCCGACTTGAGCGTGACCCGATCCTCCGCCAGATGCACGACCTCGCCCAGGATCCCGCCTTCCGTCATGACCTCGTCCCCGCGCTTGAGCCCGGCGATCATCTGCTGATGGCGCTGCTGCAGCTTCCGCTGCGGCCGGATCAGAAGGAAGTAGAAGATCGCAAAGATCGCGACGAGCTGGATCATGAAGATCAACCCACCGCTCGCGCCCTGCCGCTGGAGTGCAACCAGCGCCACGTTGTAGAGACCCACGTTCATCCTCCCGTTTTCGCGGACCGGGCGCTACGCCAGCGCCCGAGCCAGTCCTCGCTCCACCCCTCGAAGTCGCCGTTCAGGATCGCCTCGCGCGCCCGCTCCGCCAATCGCACCAGGAAGCGAACGTTGTGCAGCGAGAGCAACCGCAATCCCAGCACCTCCCCGGCGACGAAGAGGTGCCTCAGATACGCCCGGCTGAAGTTCCGGCACGTGTAGCAGTCGCATGCCGGGTCGAGCGGTCGAGGGTCCGTCCGGAACCGCTCGACCTTGACGTTCACCTGGCCCTCGTCCTCGATCCACGCCGTCCCGTTCCGGCCGTTCCGCGTCGGTGCGACGCAGTCGAACATGTCGACGCCGCGGCGGATCCCCTCGATCAGGTCGTCCGGGTACCCGACGCCCATCAGGTACCGCGGCGCACCGGTGGGCAGCTCCGGCTCGAGGACCTCGAGCATCTCGTACATGACCGGCTTCGGCTCGCCGACCGACAGCCCGCCGATCGCCCAGCCGCGCCAGTCGCCCATCTCCCGGATCCGTGCGACGGCATCCCGGCGCAGGTCCGCGTACATCCCGCCCTGCACGATCGGGAACAGCGTCTGCTGCGGGCCGCCCTCGGCCTCCAGCTCGGCGAATCGCGTGCGGCAGCGCTCGAGCCAGCGCAGCGTCCGCTCGTGCGCCTCCACGGCCGACTCTCGATCCGCATCGCCCGGCGGGACCTGGTCGAACGCCATGATCACGTCCGCGCCGAGCGCCCGCTCGATCTCCATTACCCGCTCGGGCGTGAAGAGGTGACGCGAGCCATCGATGTGGCTCTGGAAGACGACGCCGTCTTCCCGCACCTCGTTGATCTCCGCCAGGCTGAAGACCTGGAAGCCGCCCGAATCCGTCAAAACCGGCCGGTTCCACCGCATGAACCCATGCAGCCCGCCCATCTCCCGCACGACCTCGTGCCCCGGCCGCAGGAAGAGATGGTAGGTGTTGCCGAGGATGATCTGGGCGCCCAACGCCTCCAGCTCGTCCGGCGAGAGCGTCTTCACCGTCGCCTGTGTGCCGACCGGCATGAACACGGGCGTGTGCACGGCGCCGTGCGGCAGCCGGAACACCCCCGCACGAGCCGCACCCGCGGTGCGGATCAAATCGAACTCGAACATCCGTAGTCCTGGGTCACGGCGAGAGAATTTAAGGGAAAATCGGGTCGCCGCCACCCGCACCGGCGTCAGACGATCGCCATCGCGTCGCCGTAGGAGTAGAAGCGATAGCCTTCTTCGACCGCGACCCCGTACGCACGCATCACGTTGTCGTACCCGCCGAACGCCGCGACGAGCATGAGCAGTGTGGAGCGCGGCAGATGGAAGTTCGTGATGAGCCGGTCGACGGCCTTGAAGCGGTAAGGCGGGCGGATGAAGATGTCGGTCCAGCCGCCCCCGGCGCGGATCCAACCCTCCTCGTCCGCGACGGTCTCGAGCGTCCGGACGACGGTCGTGCCGACGGCCCAGATCCGGCCTCCGGCCGCACGCGTGTCGTTCAGCACCCGGGCCGCCTCTTCCGGGACCACGTACCGCTCGGCGTGCATGCGGTGCTCGCTCGGATCCTCGGTCTCGACCGGGCGGAACGTGCCGATCCCGACGTGCAGGACCAGACGGGCAAGGCGTACGCCCTTGGCCTGCAATGCATCGAGCAGCTCGGGCGTGAAGTGGAGCCCCGCCGTCGGCGCGGCGACGGAACCGGCCTCGCGGGCAAAGACCGTCTGGTAACGCTCCGCGTCTTCCGGGCCCGCCTCACGCTCCATGTACGGCGGGAGCGGAATTCGGCCGTGGAGTTCGAGCGCGACTTCGACCGGGAGCGGAGTCACGAGCCGAACGATCCGGCCGCCGTCCGGCGTCGAGTCCACGATCTCGACGCTGAGCGTGTCCGCGATCTCGACCACCCGGCCGGGCTTGAGTTTTCCGCCGGGCCGGACGATTGCCTCCCAGAGCGCGTCCCCATCCCCGAGCGGGCGAAGCAGCAGGATCTCCGCCGCGGCGCCCGTCGGCTTCCGCCCGACGAGCCGCGCCGGAAACACGCGCGTCTCGTTCAGCACCAGGACGTCGCCCGCGGGGACCAGCTCCGCGAGGTCCCGGAAGATGCGGTGCTCGATCGAGCCGCCGGCGCGATGCAGCACCATGAGCCGGCTCTCGTCGCGGCGCTGCGACGGATACCGCGCGATCCGGTCCCGTGGGAGCTCGTAGTCGAACGCCGAGGTCGGATAACGATCAGGCGCCAGGCTCACCGACGCGCTCGCCCTCCTCGATCAGTTCCCGTACCTCGCGCACTCGATCGACGTGGACCCAGAGTTCGCCCCCGCCTTCCGTGCACGGCCTCCAGGTCGCCACGTAGGTGAGCACCATCCGCTCGAGGGGATGCGTCGACGGGTGGTCCCGCCGCGCGAAGCGGTGGCAGAGCGACCCGAGGTCGATCTCGAAGTTGGCTTCCAGGCGACGGAGCGCACCGGCTCGCTCCAGCGTATCCAGCGCGCCCGCCTCTTTCAGGGCGCCCGCCATCCGGCGGTGTGAATTCCCATGCACCGCGAAGCGCTCGGCCAGGAGCCGGCAGTCCTCCGCGCTCAGACAGACGACGTGCACTTCAGCCCTCGAACAGACTCTGCTGCGATTCCAGCGCCTTCCTGCGCTCGGCCGGCAGCGCGTAACCGAAGCGCTCGAAAGCCCGATTGGTCGCGACCCGCCCCCTGGGCGTCCGCATCAGGAACCCGTTCTGGATCAGGAACGGCTCGTACACCTCCTCGAGCGTCCCCGCATCCTCGCCCACCGCCACGGCCAGCGTGTTCAGCCCGACCGGCCCGCCGTCGAAGTGCTCGATCAGCGCCTTGATCACCCGGCTGTCCATCTCGTCGAGGCCGTACTCGTCGACGTCCAGCATCTGCAGGGCCTCGTTCGCGACCTCCTTCGTGATCGCGCCGTCCGCACGCACCTGCGCGTAGTCCCGCACCCGCCGCAGGAGTCGGTTCGCGACACGGGGCGTGCCACGCGAACGGCGCGCGATCTCCCGCGCCCCCTCGGCGTCGCAGCGGACCTGCAGGATCTCGGCGCTCCGCTCGATGATGAACGCCAACTCCTCCGTGTCGTAGTAGTTCAGCCTCTGGATGATCCCGAACCGCGCCCGCATCGGCGGCGTGAGAAGCCCGAACCGCGTCGTCGCGCCGACCAGCGTGAACCGCTCGATCGGCACCGTCACCGTCTGCGCCTTCGGGCCGTCCGACAGCCGGATGTCTATCTTGTAGTCCTCCATTGCCGGGTAGAGGAACTCCTCGATGATCGGCCGCAGGCGATGGATCTCGTCGATGAAGAGGATGTCCCCTTCCCGCAGATTCGTCAGGATCCCGACCAGGTCGCCCGGCTTCTCCAGCACCGGTCCGGACGTGGTCTTGATGTTCACGCCCAGCTCCCGCGCCATGAGCATCGCGAGCGTCGTCTTCCCCAGCCCGGGTGGGCCGTGGAACAGCGTGTGGTCCAGCGGCTCGCGCCGCGCGAGCGCGGCGTCGATCGCAATCTTCAGACTCTCCTTGACCTTGGGCTGGCCGATGAACTCCGCCAGCCGCTGCGGCCTCAGGGAGAGCTCGACCGCGCTCTCGTCGCTCAACACTTCCGGGGTCGTGATCTCGGATCGCATCTGCTGCCCGCGATGAGGGTTGTCGTACCCGTCGGCGTCTCGGCGCCGCGACCGTCACGCCGCGGCGCCCGCCCTTGGACGAGCATTCGTACCCCGGCGGCCCCGAAACTTTCCCGAAGCCCGCCGCCTCCTCGTTCCGAACGCCGTGGTCGAAGGTAATGCCGCAAAGCTGGAGCGGCCAGGCGCCGGGGCGCTGGCCGCTTGCGTGGTGCCGACCCCCGTAGGGGGCTCAGCCCATGTGAGTGATCGAGGAAAGAACGGATTCGGTCAGTCATGATGCCCGCGGCCGCCGATCACGTGGCGGTCCGGCGGCCCGCGGCATCGCTATACCCTCTCGCGGTCGCGCCTCGCCGTACGGATCCCGCCGACGGTGGGAGCGACGGCCCTGTACCAGGCCGCGTCGTCGTCGCCTTCGCCGACCTCCCGGCGATCGGAAACAATGTAGCGACGTCGGCTACGATTTTTCGATTGTATGGTCCAGAAGTGACGCCCGCATGCGCGGCAGAATCGCCGTGCGAGTCGGGGGAACAGCCACGATAGCACGGCAATGCGGGACGGCTTGGAATAAGGCGTGTCCGTGTCGCGCGAACCGCAGAACCAGCATCGTTCCGATCTCATTGGCCTCACTTTTTCGGTGATCGATTGACGGCTCCAAAACACATGACGTATAGCATCCAACGTGCCGGATCCGGAAGACTCGGGCCGGGCGCGCGACCGGGAAGCCGGCCCGCCGGGCGCGACCACCCCCGGCGACCGCCGGGGCGTCACGTCCCCGCGGGCGTCACACGCACACGCCGTTGGGCGTCCTACGCAACGGCTGCGAATTTCACGGGGGGCAGGCGCGAACAATTCCGCGACGGCCAGGGTAAGATCGGCCACGGACCCCACCCAACGGAGGCGACATGTCTCGCATATCGACTTCCTTGCCTAACCAGTTGATCCGTATCGGACTCGTTGCCGCCGTCACGCTCGTCCCGGTGGCGTGCGGCGGGAAGCGTGTCTCCCGCATCGATCCTGCGTCGGTCACCGATCTTTCGGGCAGGTGGAACGACACCGACTCGCGCCTGGTGGCCAACGCGCTGATCGAGCAGAGCCTGACCGCGCCTTGGGCCCGGATCTACTCCGAGACGCACGGCGGCGAGCGGCCGGCGGTGATCGTGGGTGAGTTCCGCAATCGGACCATGGAGCACATTCCGGTCGGCACGTTCATCCGCGACCTGGAGCGCGCGTTCGTCAACTCCGGCGTCGTGCGCGTGGTCGCGAGCGCGGACGAGCGGCAGGATGTGCGTGCGGAACGCGAGGACCAGCAGGAGAACGCGCGGGCCGACACGCGGGCGCGGCTCGGCCAGGAGCTCGGCGCCAAGTACATGCTCCAGGGAGAGCTGCAGGCGATCGAGGACCAGGAGGGGCGGGAGCGGGTCGTCTTCTACCAGGTCGACGCAACGCTGGTCGATCTCGAGACCAACGAGAAGGTCTGGGTCGGGCAGCACAAGATCAAGAAGTACATCGAACGGAGCCGGCTCGGCTGGTAGCCGGGCGCTCGGTCCCTCGTACCAATCAGTCCTGGAGGTCCCATGTCCCGTCGCATTTTGGGGCTTTCGCTTGTGGCGCTGGCCGCCTGTGCGCCGAAGCGGGTCCATGAGGAGCCGATCCTCGTCAACGGCGACCGTGTGCAGAGTCCGGACGCCGTGGTCGCGGTGGTTCAGAACCAGGCGGCCGTCGATCAAGCGAGCCGGATGGACCGCCGTGATCAGATCGCGGCCGACGCGCTGGCGAGCTGCACGCCGGACATCTGCCGCGCGGTCACCCGCGGCGAGCTTGCGCTCGGGATGAACGAGGTGCAGGTGATGGCCGCGACGCGAACGACGCCCGAGGCGTGGTCGATTCGGCACTCCGGTGCGGCCACGGTCATGGTTCCGCGGTCGCTGGCGCACGCGCCGCGCGACGGCGTAGGCGAGATCGCGCTGGTCCAGCTCCACGACGACCAGGTCGCGTCGTACAGCTACCGGGAGGCGCAGGGGATTCGCCTGGTGGCCGATCCGGAGGACGCGACCAACGAAGGCCGGGCGGCCGCTCTCGCCGACATGCTGGTCCGCGAGGGCGACGACCTGGCCGCCCGGGGCGACCTCGACGGCGCCCTCGATCGCTACGACCGCGCCAGCATCCTGCACGCCGACCCGATGATCGACTACCGCATCGCCACAACGCTGGACAAGCAGCTCCGCCCGATCGAGGCTCTCATCCGCTACCGGCTCTTCCTACACAAGCTCGAGCTGGAGCGGATCGAGGCGGTCGGCGATGCGTACGCAAAGCTCGCAGACGCGATCGCCCATGCGCGCGAGCGGGTTATCGTGCTGGAGCGCCACAGCCGCTGACCCATGCCCGGCCCGGCATTCCGACGCGCCGGCCGTATCCTCCTCGTCCTCGCGGGGCTCGCCGCCTTCGCGGGGACGGGGTGCGCCGGAGTGTTCTCCCGCTACGACACCGCGCCGAACGGGCTGCGTCGAACCGAAGACCGGCTGCGTCAGGACCTCGCCTTCGGCCGCGCCGACTCCGCGCTGGCCCGTCTCGCCGACGAGGACGACGACAACGACGCGCCGGAGGACGAGCTGCTCCGCGCGCTCTACACCGGGATCCTCGCCCACTACGCGGGCGCCTTCGACTCGAGCAGCGCCGCGCTCCAGCGGGCCGCCGACCTGGCCGACGACCGCTACACGAAGCGGGTGTCCCGGGCCGCGCTCTCTCTCATCACCAGCGACAACGTCCTGCCGTACGAGCCCGGCTGGACCGAGCGCCTGCTGATCCACTACTACGGCGCGCTCAACTATCTCCGGAAGGGTGATCGGGAGGCCGCCGCCGTGGAGGCGCGGCGTCTGGCGCTCCTCCTCGAGCGCGAGGCCGAGCGCAAGCGCGATGACCGGACCACGCCGCTCCTCGCCACGCTCCGCTACTTCACGGGGGTCGTCTTCGAGGCCGCCGGGGAGTGGAACGACGCGGACGTCGCCTACCGCAACGCGTTCCACCTTCTGGATCGCAACGACTCGGTGCCGTCGTCTCCGGACTCCCTGGGAACCGTCGTCGTCGTGGTCGAACAGGGGTTCGTCGCGCATCGGGTCGAGCAATCGATCGTGGCGCCGCTCCACCCGGTCGAGGTCGCGTGGCTGACGGGAGGCGACGGCGAACACAGGGCGATAGCGGCCGCCGAGGTCGCCGCACGGATCGTGGCCGAGATCGTGCACCTCGAGAACGACCGCCCGTACTCCGGCCGCAAACCGCCCACGGTCTACGTCAGCCTACCGCCGGATCACTACTTCGAGCAGCTCTGCGACGACACGTCGAAGAAGGCGCGGCCCGATGACGACGAGACCGACGACCGGAACGGGAAGGGCGGCGAGATACGGGGGTGCCCCGCGCGCGGCGAAAACCCGTACCTGCTCCGCATTGCATGGCCTGCGTTCCGGCTGGATCGCGAGCCGGCGACCGGGCTCCGCGTCATCGCCGGCGACACGGCCGCGCCGCTCGCGTATCGAGCGAATGTTTCGAACGCCGTGATTCGCGATTTCAGCGACGAACGTACGCTCGTCGTCGCGCGGACCATCACCCGCGCCGTCTCGAAGATGGCGCTCGCCAGAGGGATCGAGAAGAACGTCGGCAAGGGCGACGACGCCTGGGTCGGCCGCGTTCTCGGCCTCGTCGCGAACGTGGGCACGGCGATCCTCGAACAGGCGGACACGCGCTCCTGGCATCTGCTTCCCGGACAGATCGGGATCGCGCGTCTGCACCTGCCCACCGGCACCCACGACATCGTGGTCGAGGTCCCGGACGGCGGGCAGCTTCGCCGGATACAGGCAGACCGCGTCGCGGTGCGCGCGGGCGAGGTCGTCGTCGTCCCGGTCCGGATTTGGCAATGACGTGCACGCCCGGGCCCGGACTCGCAACCAGGCGCGGGCATAGCTTCTTCACGAGATCGGCCGCCCGTGCCTGGCACCGATCCACACAACCGGAGCAATCATGAGCCGTGTCACGACCGCCATCCTCGTCCTCGGGCTCCTGTCCGCACCTTGCGCGTTTGCACAGGCCACTGATACCACGGCGACCGATTCGAGCGCCTTCGCCCGCTCGTACTGGTCGCTCGGCGGCCTGTATCACGCCAACCACAACGACTACGACCTCGTCCTGGTCGGCGGCCAGGCGTGGCCGCTCGGCGGCAATGGGGGCTGGACGGTTCGCGCGGGATTGGCGGCAGGGGTCTCGTTCTACGGCTACAACGACACGGGCTTGATCCTCGGCCCGCAGCTCGCGCTCGAGCGGGTGCTCACGGGCGACCGCCTCGAACTCGGCCCGGGACAGCCGCTCGAGCTGTACGCACTCGTCGGCGGCGCCGCGTACTCGGGTTGGAATCTGCCGGAATCCGTGGACAGGAGGGCATGGGTCCCCAGCGCTTCCGCCGGACTCGGGCTGCGATTCCGCAGCAAGACCGCGTCCGACCCGATCGTCACGCTGGAGCTCTACTACGAAGAGCGCTTCTCCGGCTTCGATCCGCGGCTCTTCATCCGCTTCGACTACATGCACCCGCGAGGGCGCCGGCCGAAGGCTACGAACTGACGCGCGCCAGCGCGGCCTTGATCAGGTCGGTGCCGGTCAGACCGGGCTGCTCGTCGAGTGCCCGACGCACCGCCGCCGTCGCCTGGGCCGCCGAATAGCCGAGCGCGACCAGCGCACCGATCGCCTCCTCGGCCGCCCTCCCCTCCGGGCGCGGTCCGGCCGCGACGGCCGCGAGATCGTCCAGCTTGTCGGCCAGCTCGAGCGCGAGCCGCTCGGCCTTCTTCGCGCCCAGACCCGGAACCTGGCGTAGCGACGCGACATCCTTGTCGACGATCGCCCGGACCAACCGCTCCGGCGAGAGCGCCGAGAGCATGTTCAGCGCGAGCCGCGGCCCCACGCCCGAAGCCGTCAGCAACCTGCCGAAGAGGTCCCTCTCCCGCGCGTCGAGGAACCCGAACAGCGTGACCCCATCCTCGCGCACCAGATAGTACGTCCGGAGCTCGACCTCTTCGCCTTCCCTGGGGAGCCGCTCGTAGACACCGAGCGGGATCTCGAGCTGGTAGCCTACGCCGCCCGGCGTCATCACCTCGATCACGCCCATGCCGCGCTCGACGAGCACGCCCCGGATCCTGCTGATCATGCGAGTGGACGCCTCCTTCCCAACATCGTCGCGCCGAAGCGCATCGGCTCGCGTACGCCGGCCAGTGTCGACGCGTAGCAGTGCGTCAGCGCGACCGCGACCCCGTCCGCCGCGTCCGCCGGCTTCGGCGGCGTCTTCAACCGCAGCAGGCGCTGGACCATGAACTGGACCTGCTCCTTCGTCGCCCGGCCGGTCCCGACGATCGCGTTCTTGACCTCCGCGGGAGAATACTCGGCCACCGGCAGGTCGCGGAGCGTGGCCGCGAGCAGGATCGCGCCGCGCGCGTGGCCGAGCACGACCGTCGTCCGGACGTTCTTGCCGTAGAAGATCCCCTCCACCGCGACGAGATCCGGGGAGTGCCGGTCGATGACCTCGACGATCCCGTCGTAGATCTCGCGCAGCCGCTGCGGCAGCTCGGCACCGGCGTCCGTGCGGATCACACCGCATTCGACCAGCGAAACGGCGCCGTCGCCCCCCCGGGCGACGACGCCGTAGCCAGTCGTCGCGGTCCCCGGATCGATGCCGAGGACGATCATCCCCGCGCCGCCTCTGCGATCGCGGCGTCGTCGATGTCGGCGTTCGTGTACACCTTCTGCACGTCGTCGAGGTCGTCGAGCACGTCGAGCAGCTTGAGCAGACGCTTCGCTTCCTCGCCCTCGACCGAGACCATCGCCGCCGGCACCATCGCCAGCTCCGCCTCTTCGAACTCGATACCCTGCGACTTGAGCGCGCCCTGCACCGCGTGGAACGACGCGACGTCCGTCGAGATCACGAACGTGTCGCCCTCGCGCTGCATGTCCTCCGCACCCGCGTCCAGCGCGGCCATCATGAGCGACTCCTCGTCGTAGCGATTCGCGTCGACGTAGATCTGCCCCTTTCGGCTGAACTGCCACGCGACCGAGCCCGACGTGCCGAGGCTCCCGCCGTTGCGGCTCAGCGCGTGACGGACCTCCGCCACCGTCCGATTCGCGTTGTCCGTCAGCGCCTCGATGTAGAGCGCCACGCCGCCAGGCCCGTACCCCTCGTACGTGACCTCCTCGTAGTCCACGCCCTCGAGCTCGCCGGTCCCGCGCTTGATCGCCCGGTCGATGTTGTCCTGCGGCATGTTCGCCGCCTTCGCCGTCTCGATCGCCAGGCGAAGCCGCGGGTTGAAGCTCGGATCGCCGCCGCCCTCACGTGCCGCGACCGTGATCTCCCGGATCAGGCGCGTGAACATCTTGCCGCGCTTGGCGTCGTTGGCTGCTTTCTTCCGCTTGATCTGCGCCCATTTGCTGTGCCCCGCCACGGGCGCCTCCTTTGAGTTGCTGGACCGAGATGTTTCTAATTGGCAATGATTTGCAATAATTCCCAGCAGGGGAATATAACGGCGGGGACCGTTGCCATGCAATGCGGCGCCGCCCGACGCGCCGCCCGTCAGGCCGGCGCCGCGCGGCTTCGATTCACGACCAGGACGGGGCATGGCGCCGCGCGCAGGACCGATCGCGCGACGCTCCCGATGATCGCCTCGCCCGACCCGGCCTCCCCTTTTCCGGCAACCACGACCAAATCGGCGTCGAACCGGGGAATCGCGGCGAGGATCTCGTGGACCGGGTCGCCGACGACGACGTCGACATGGACGTCGCCCTCGGCGAAGCCGGCGGAAGCCAGCATCCGGCGAAGCCAAGCAGCGCCCGCCTCTGAGACCTCCTTCTCCACATCCGCAGGCCGATGGTCCGCCGCGACGCGACGGAGCCGATCCAGCAGGTCCACGTCCAGGACGTAGAGGGCGAAGATCTCGGCATCGAAGCGCCTCGCACAGAATCGGCCCCAGTCGAGGGCCTCGCCCAGGAGCGCCGATTCCTCGATGGCCATCAGGATCCTGCCCGGCCGCGACGGCCCCAGCCGACGCGAGAGGAGGACCGGGACGGGCGCGGCGCGGGTGAGCCAGTCCGCGGTGGTGCCCAGTACGTCCGCCCGGCGGCCGTGATGCCCGTACTCGCCGACCACGATCAGGTCGGCGCGAGTCTCGACGGCGACGTCGACGATTACCCCCTCCGGGCGCCCATCCCGGACCTCGCAACGCACGCGCTCGGGACCGAGTTCTTCGGCGAGGCCGCGCAGCCGGCGTTCGGCGTCGGCGCGCGCCCCCTCGACCAGCTCCGCCGAGGGCGGGAACTCCCCCTCCACGTAGCTCGGCGGACGGGCCGGCTCGATGGCGTGAACCAGGATCAGTTCGGCGTCCGGCGCGAAGTGCCGTGCGGCCCAGCGGGTAGCCGCAAGCGCCGGGTCGCTGAAGTCCTCGCCGATGACGACTCGGTCCAGCTTCATTCCTTCCCTCGCCTCCCGTCCGCGTGGCCCGTTCGGTGCGGTCCCCTGATCGGGATCGCAACATCGACACCACGCCATATCGTCCGTTGCGGGGTATCCATTCTCGATCACCCCGTGCAGGGGCGTGATTCCGCACTATGGGAGGCAGATGGGAATGGAGATCGAGGTACCGGCGGGGCCGCCGGAGTACGGCAGAACCATCGCCGAGCGGCTAGCCCGCCGCGTCGTGATGACGGTGCCGGACCGCCACAACCCGAAGTTGCACGCGGTCATCGAGAGGGTGAACCGTGACGACGACCTATACGCCCTGTGGATGGCGGCGAACGTGAACGCGATGGAGCGGCTCGGCATGACCGACCACGGGCCGGTCCACGTGAAGATCGTGATGAACATCGCGGTCCGACTGGTGCGCCTGCTCGTGGACCAGGGCGTGGAGCCGTCGGTCGTGCGACACTACGGGCTGGAGCCCGAGGACGCGGAGGTCATCGTCGCGCTCGCGTCGCTGCTGCACGACATCGGGATGTCGATCCACCGCTCCGACCACGAGGCGTACTCGCTCTTCGTCGCGCAATCCAAGCTCCGGGAGATCCTCGCCGGTCTGTACGACGTACCCACCGAGGCGATCGTGCGCTCTGAGATCCTGCACGCGATCATCGCGCATCGATCGGGCGGCAAGCCGCTCACGCTCGAGGCCGGGATCGTCCGCGTTGCCGATGCCCTGGACATGGCCAAGGGCCGGTCGCGCATTCCGTTCGAGGCGGGTTCGGCAAGCATCCACTCCGTCTCGGCGCAGGCGATCGAGGCCGTCCGGATCGAGCCGGGCGAGACGAAGGCGGTGCGCCTGTCGATCGAGATGTCGAACTCGGCGGGGCTGTTCCAGCTCGACCAGCTGTTCCGGGAGAAGCTCGGCGGCAGTGGTCTCGAGCCCTACATCGAGTTGGAAGCCAAGATCGAAGGGGAGACGGAGAAGCGACTGCTGCAGACGTTCCGGCTGTGACGATTGCCGCCGTGGCCGAGCGCGTTGGGCGCCAGCGCAAGCGAGGGCGACGCGCGCTGACGGCGTCGCGAGGGTGCGTGGCCCGAACCGAAAAAGGGCGGGCGCTGCGGTGATCGTCACCGCAGCGCCCGTCTTCACACGAGCCAGAGAATGGACCGCGGCCTCAGTTCGTCACCGCGGTGATCTGCTGCACCTCGGGGCCGGTGTACTCGATGACCAGCGAGACGCGACGGTTCAGCTGCGCCCGCTCGTTCCGCCCCGCGGCGCCCGGCGCGACCAGCCGCTCCGCCGACTCGCCGTAGCTGACGGCGCGAATCCGCGACGCATCAAGACCGGACTGCGTGAGGTACGCCTTGACCGCCTCCGCACGCCGCTTGCCGAGCCGCAGGTTGTACTCCTGGCTCCCCGCCGGGTCGGTGAAGCCCTCGACCGTCACGATGGCGTTAGGATAGAACTCCGAGACGACCGCGGCGAACCGATCGAGCACGGGCTTGTCGCTGTCCCGCAATTCCGCCTTGTCGAAGTCGAAATAGACGGGCACGTCGAACGCGATAGCGTTCTCGAGACGGCGGACCGTCACGTCGAACTCCTCGCGCAGGGACGAGACCGCCTGCTCGAGCGCGGCGAGCCGGCCGCTCAGGCGACCGTCCATCTCCTGCATCCGGTTGGCGAGCGCCTCGTCCTGGGCCTTCATCTCCTGGCGAAGCATGTCCAGCTCGGCCTGGACCTGATCCTGCTTCGCGTACCCGCACGCGCCGAGCAGCGGGAGCAGGGCAAGAGCGCCGCCACGGACAAGCGTGCCGACTTTGCCGGACTTGTGGACCATCACGTTTGCCTCCTTACGATTCCGGTGAAGCGATGGATCGGCTTTACGGCGAGATGACGACGCCGATGTGCTCCGGGTCACATTCACCGATCTCTTGGGCGTTGGCCAAGATAGGTCCAATTTGCCGCTGTGACCAGGGTTTTGTGCGTCTCAGACGAGCCGCTCCAACTCTTCGAGCCTTCTAGCGACGAGTTCCGGCCCCCCGGAGAGGACGGTAACGTGGCCCAGTTTGCGGCCGGGGCGCGGCGATTTGTCGTAAAGGTGCAGGTGGGCGCCTTCGATGGCGAGCACGGCTTCGCGGGTCGGCGCGGTCCCGATCAGATTCAGCATCCCCGCATGGCCGCGCGCAGTGGTCGGGCCGAGCGGAAGGCCGCAGATCGCGCGGAGGTGGTTCTCGAATTGACTCGTCTCGGCGCCCTCGATCGTCCAGTGCCCCGAGTTGTGGACGCGCGGAGCCATCTCGTTCGCGAGTAGCTCGTCGCCGCATTGGAAAAGCTCGATCGCGAGGACGCCGACGTAGTCGAACTCTTCGAGCACGGCACGCGCGATCGCCTCGGCCCGCGCCTGGAGCCCGGGCGCGACGCCCGGCGCCGGCGCGATCGAGCGGCGCAGGATCCCCTCGCGGTGGTGGTTCTCGACGAGGGGGTAGAACGCAACGTCGCCATCGCGACCGCGTGCGGCGAGGATCGAGAGCTCCCGCTCGAAGGCGACGAACCCCTCCAGGATCAGCGGCGCGCCGCCGAGCGCCGCCCATGCGCGGCCGACGTCGCCGGCGTCGCGGAGCACGAATTGTCCCTTCCCGTCGTATCCCAGCCGCCGGGTCTTGAGGACGGCGGGGAGCCCGAGCTCTTCGACGCCGCGGGCGAGGTCGGCCTCGGAATCGACGGCCGCGAACGGCGCGGTCGCGATCCCGAGCCGCCGGAACGTCTGTTTTTCACTGAGACGGTCCTGCGCGACCGCGAGAGCGCGGTAGTGCGGGTGGACCGCCGGGACGTGGCCCGCCAGATAGTCGGCCACGGACGCAGGGACGTTCTCGAACTCGTACGTCGCCACGTCGAGGCCGTCGGCGAAACGGCGCAGCGCGTCCGGATCGTCGTAGTCGGCCGCGATGAACTCGCCGAGCGCCGCCGCGGGCGACGCGGGGTTCGGGTCGAGGAAGCGGAAACGGAGCCCCAGCGGATACCCGGCCAGGGCGAGCATCCGTCCGAGCTGGCCGGCGCCGAGGACGCCTACCTTCACGCGCCCTCCGCCGGGTCCGGGTGCGCGAGGACGCGCTCGGTCTGCTCGGCGCGGAACCGCCGTAGCGCCTCGCGCACCTCGGGGCGCTTGTTGGCGACGATGGCCGCGGCGAGAAGTGCGGCGTTGGTCGCGCCGGCCGGGCCGATCGCGAGCGTGCCGACGGGGATCCCTGCCGGCATCTGCACGATCGAGAGGAGCGAATCGAGGCCGTTCAGCGCCCTGGATTGAACGGGCACGCCGAGGACGGGGAGCGTCGTCTTGGATGCGGTCATCCCCGGCAGGTGCGCGGCGCCGCCCGCGCCGGCGATGATGACCTCGAGCCCCCGCGCCTCCGCCGTGGAGGCGTACTCGAAGAGCAGGTCCGGGGTCCTGTGCGCGGAGACGACGCGGCGCTCGTACGGCACGCCGAGCGTTTCTAGCATTTCGGCGGCGTGTCGCATGGTTTCCCAATCCGAGCGGGAACCCATGATGATGCCGACCAGGGGTTGCGCCATCGCTTCCTCTTGGTTGGGTGAGGCCGTGACCGATCCGGAAAGGTTGGAACGTAGAGAACGGCGCGAAAGTGCGTCAAGATCCGGGCGCGCGCCCGAGTGCGGCCGCCGCCCCCTGCCCCGCCGCTCGTCCGGTGCACCACGCCCACAGGAAGTTGTAGCCACCGATCGGCCCGAACGCGTCGAGGATCTCGCCGCAAAGGAAGAGGCCGCGGTGGAGCCGGCTCTCGAGCGTGCGCGGGTCGACCTCGTCGAGCGCCACGCCGCCGCCCGTCACCTCGGCCTTCTTGTAACCCTCGTCCCCGGTCCAGGGGAGAGGGTAGCGCGTCAAGGCGCCGAGCAGGCGACGTCGCTCTTCGCGACGGAGCTGGCCGAGCGGCCGGTCCGGCGGCACGCCCGCCTCCGCCAGAAGCATGTCCGCGAGGCGGTCCGGGAGCCGGCGCCGCACGAAGGGTCCGATCGTCCCGCGGCCGCTCTGGATCTCCCGCTCCCACGCCGCGGCATCCAGCTCCGTCCATTGGACGTGGATCGGCTGGTGCCCGCGCCCCTCGAGCCGCGACCGGACCGCCAGGTGCGAGATGTTCAGGACCGCCGGCCCGCTGTACCCCCGGTGAGTGAAGAGGAACCCGCCGTGCGTCGTGAAGCGGCCGCGGGCCAACGGCGCTTCCAGCGTAACCGGGAGCGAGATTCCCGCGAGCGACGCGTGGCGCGGCGGGTCAGCGGTGAGCGGGGTCAGCGCGGGGTACGTCGGATGGATCCTGTGGCCGAGCCCCCGCGCAATGCGGAGCCCGATGCCGTCGCTCCCCGTCTGCGGCACGGACAGGCCTCCCGTGGCGAGCACGACGGCCGCCGCCTCGATCGCCCCGCCGTTCTCGAGTCTGACCTGCCACGGCCGGCCGTCGCGCGGCGGCTCGAGGTCGACGACCCGCGCCTCGAAGCGGACACGCGCGCCACGGCGGCGGGCGAGGGCGAGGAGGCCGTCGCGGACATCCCGCGCCCGGTTCGACGCCGGGAACAGTTTCCCGGTCTCCGCTTCGAGCTTCAGCGGAAGCCCGACTTCCTCTTCGAAGAACCGTTGCTGGTCCGCGAGGGGCCAGGAGCGGAGCAGCCGCTTCAGCACGTTGGGCGACGACGCGGTGACGTACTGGGACGGTTCCATCCGCGACGGGAGCACGTTGCACCGCCCGCCCCCGCTGATCAGGATCTTCCGCCCGCCGTCTTTCGTGCGCTCGAGGAGCAGGACCGGCGCGCCCGCCGTCGCCGCGTGGATCGCGGCCATGATTCCCGCCGCGCCCGCTCCCACGACGACGACCCGGCGCTCGCCGCCCTCCGTCTTTCTCGATCGCCCCACGCCCGTGCTCCGTACCCTCTCGCTCCGCGCCCTCCGCGCCGAGCGCGGCAGAATATCCGCCGCGGTCAGATGGTGCAATCCGCACGGTGCGAGCCGATGATGGTGGCGCTCTAGGGCGCCCGGCCGCGCCGACAGGACTTCGTACGCCCGCCAGGGGCGCGCTCGCGCGTCCGGCGCTGGCGGCACGCTCGCGCCCGCTCCGGGGTAACCCCTCCCGAATGGGCATGCCGGCGTCCCCTCCCGCAGTGGACCCGCGCCGCTGCGGGGAATACTTTCCAGCCGACGGCCGCGTGGGCCGATCGCCGGACCGACTCTCGAACAGCAGCGCCGACGGTGACGACTCGCCTGGAACCCGAACCTCTGTCCGCCGCCCGCCGCGTACTGCGTGAAGTCTTCGGCTACGAAGAGTTTCGCCCCGGTCAGGAGACGGTCATCGAGGCCGTCCTGGGCGGCCACGACTGCATCGCGGTCATGCCGACCGGCGCCGGGAAATCCCTCACCTTCCAGCTCCCGGCCAAGCTGCTCGGCGGCACCGTCCTGGTCCTGTCCCCGCTGATCTCGCTCATGAAGGACCAGGTCGACGCGCTGGACGCGCTCGGCTTCCGTGCGACGACGATCAACTCGACGCTGGACCCCGACGAACGGCGTCGTCGCCTGGCAGGGCTTCGGCGCGGCGAGTACGAGATCGTCTACCTCGCGCCCGAAGCGCTCGACGGCACGCTCCGCGATTTCCTCCTGGCCTGCCCGCTCTCGCTCCTCGTCGTCGACGAGGCGCACTGCATCTCGCAGTGGGGCCATGACTTCCGGCCGTCTTACCGGCGGCTCGCAGGGCTCAAGGAGGAGCTGGGCGGGATCCCGGTCCTCGCGCTCACCGCGACGGCGACGCGCCAGGTCGCGCGAGACATCCTCCGCCAGCTCGGGATGGTCAAACCGAAGGGGTACAAGGGGTCGTTCTTCCGGCCGAACCTGCGCATCCACTGCCGGAAGAAGGGTGAGGGGAACACCCGGACGGAGATCCTCGAGTTGATCCGCGCCCGAAAGGGGCAGAGCGGGATCGTCTACTGCATGTCCCGAAGCGCGGTGGAGCAGATGGCCGGCTTCCTGTCGTCGAAGGGAATCCGCGCGCTCCCCTACCACGCCGGGCTCCCGGACGACGAACGCGCCGCGCACCAGGACGCGTTCGCCCGCGACGAGGTCGACGTCATCGTCGCGACGATCGCGTTCGGCATGGGGATCGACAAGTCGAACGTGCGCTTCGTGATCCACCGCGACATGCCGAAAGACGTCGAGAGCTGGTACCAGGAGATCGGCCGGGCGGGGCGCGACGGGCTGCCGAGCGACTGCTTCCTCTTTTACTCCTGGGCGGACGTCAAGCTGCACGAGCGCTTCCTGGCCGACATCGAGGACCCCGACGTGCGGCGGGCGAAGCGCGAGGCAACCGTGCGCCTGTTCCGCATGGTCGACCGCGGCGGGTGCCGCCACCGCGCGATCCTCGCCCATTTCGACGAGGCGCTCGAGGCCTGCGGCGAATCGTGCGACGTCTGCACGGGCGTGACCGTGGAGGACATGGTCGCGACTGCGAAGCAGGAGCGCCGACGCAAGGCCATCGCCGAGGGACGGTCCGCGGTCACGACCAGCACGACCGACAGCCCGCTCTTCCAGGAGTTGCGCACCATCCGCAAGCGGCTGGCCGACGAAGAGGGTGTGCCGGCCTACGTCATCTTCAACGATCGCACGCTGGTCGAGATGGTGGCGCGCCGGCCGCAGGACGAGGAGGCGATGCTGGAAGTGCCCGGCGTCGGCCCGACCAAGCTGCGGCGTTACGGCGCGCCGTTCCTGGAGGCGATCCGGGCGTATCTCGGGTGAGGTGGAAGTTCTCGGACTCGGCGGGCCGAGGCCGTCCTACTTTGCCAGATCGGCCTCGCCCGCGTCCAGCTCGAGGGTCTGCCAGTCCGGACGGAGGACGACGGTGAAGTAGTACCGCCCCGCCGGGAGCGAGTCACCCAGAATCTCGGCGGCGCCGATCGTGCCGCGGCCGATGATCGTGGAATCGCCGGGCGCGACCGTGAACTCCTGGACCGCTGCGGCGCACCCGACGGTGCGCGCCTGGTCCCAGACAGGGTTCCCCGTGCGGGACGCGTCCCGGTAGACCCGCAGCAGCGCGATGCACCCATCCGGGAAGCGGACCGTCCGCTCGGCGTCGCCCTCGTTTCGAATCGTTACCGCCGGGCGGAGCTGGACCGGGAAGCTTTCGAGCACGGCCGTCTCCGCGCGGTACGCGACCCCCTCCACCGTCCGGTACTCGCTCCGCCCCTCGGGACTCGTGAACTCGCCACTCACCGTGCACGCCAGGGCCGCCCCGGCCAGGACGACCGCCCTCGGTGCCCACCGCGCCACGTTCCACCTCCGTGAGTACACCGCTCCACGCTCTCTTCGAGAGTAGAACGCGCAAGTCTGCGGCGACGAGACGCGCCGGCGGCTACGCTGCTCGCCGCCGCTCGTGCGCCCCTTCCGCGATCTCCTCGATCATCTCGCGGTTGAATGCCTCGAGGTCCTTCGGGCTCCGGCTCGTCACGAGCCCCTGGTCGACGACGACCTCGCGGTCGACCCACGCCGCGCCCGCATTGCGCAGGTCCGTCCGGATCGACGGGTAGGACGTCAACGTACGACCCCGGACCACGTCGGCCTCGGCCAGCATCCACGGGCCGTGGCAGATCGATGCGACCGGCTTCCCCGCCTCGAAGAAATGCCGCGTGAAGGCGACGGCGCGCTCGTCCATGCGCAGCTTGTCGGGGTTCATGACGCCGCCCGGGATGAGCAGCGCGTCGTAGTCCTCCGGACGCGCCCGGTCGAGCGGGACGTCGACTTCGACCTCGTCGCCCCACTCCGTGTGGTTCCATGCGCGTACGCGGCCCTCCTCGGGCGACACGATCTCCGTGGTCGCGCCGGCCTCTTCGAGCGCTCGCTTCGGCTCGGTCAGCTCGACCTGCTCGACGCCTTCGGTGAGTAGTATCGCGACCTTTTTCCCCTCGAGCTCTCCCGGCATCTCGCTCCTCTCTCCCTTGCCGATGTCGACTGGGCGCACGTCGGATCATCGGGGCAAGGAGCGTGCGCACGCCGCAGCAGGCAATTTCGCCGCGCACCCGCCTCGACGCGCCCGCGCACCGCTCCTATGATTTCCCGGCACCCGAGTCTGGCGCGAGGACGAGAACGATTCGTGGAGATCGAGAGGATGACGGAAGCCGTCGGCAGCGACGTCGCTTCGACGCAGCGCATCGTCGTCGCATCGAAGAATCCGGCAAAAATACGCGCGGCGCTGCGCGCATTCGGCCGCGTGTTCCCCGACCGACGCTTCGAGGTCGAAGGCGTTTCCGCCGCCTCCGGCGTGAGCCGC
Organism: uncultured bacterium; assembly: GCA_937889645.1. GTDB lineage: Bacteria > Gemmatimonadota > Gemmatimonadetes > Longimicrobiales > RSA9 > CALBZE01. The sequence continues at coordinate 26,741 of CALBZE010000024.1, read as the reverse complement.
CAGCCGACGTCCGACGCGGAGACGCTCCTCGGCGCCCGCAACCGTGCCGAGGCCGCGCGGCGGGCCGTGCCGGACGCGGACTTCTGGGTCGGGATGGAGGGCGGAGTCGAGGAGCACCCGGCCGGTCTGGCGTCGTTCGCGTGGATCGTCGTCCTGGCGGGCTCGCGGGTCGGCCAGGGACGCTCCGGCGTCTTCTTCCTCCCCGAGCCGGTCGCACGCATGGTCCGCAGCGGGATCGAGCTCGGCGATGCCAACGACCGGGTCTTCGGCCGCACCGGCTCGAAGCTCGAGGAGGGAGCGATCGGGCTCCTCTCGCGAGGCGCTATGGACCGCGTCGAGCTCTACGAGCACGCGACCGTCCTCGCGTTGCTCCCGTTCGTCGATCCGGAGCTGTACGGCGGGGCGTCGTAGCGCCGGTCGGGGAGCCGAAAGCGCCCGTCCGGACAAATGCCTTCATCCGTCTGCACCCGGGTCTGCCCCCCGGATCGGCGCGACGCCGCTAGCCCATCTTGGGCACGAACTCGCCCCGCGCGACGTCGAGGACTTCGATCTCGCCCGATTCGATGATGTAGTACCACCCGTGAACCGCGAGACGTCCGGCCTCGACGCGCTCGCGAACCAGGGGGTATTCCATCAGCCGGGCGATCTGGATGGCGACGGCGCGTCGCTCGGTCCGGCGCAGCATCGCGTCGCTCGGCTCCTCGTCGAGCCGCGCCGCCCGCCCGTGCTCCAGCCACCGCGCCAGCAGCGGCATCTCCGGTCCCGGCGGCTCGTACAGCGCGCGAATGGCGCCGCAGTGACTGTGGCCGCACACCACGATGTCCGCCACGCCGAGCTCGTGCAGCGCAAACTCGATCGCCGCGCCCACGCCCGCGCCGTCGGAGGAGTCGATCGGCGGGACGAACGCGCCCACGTTCCTCACGATGAACAACTCGCCCGGGAGCGTATCGGTGAGCAGCGTGGGGACGATGCGCGAATCCGAGCAGCCGATGTACAGCGTGCTCGGCTTCTGCCCTTCCGCCACCAGTTTCGCATAGTGCTCGCGGTACCGCGGAAACGACTCCGCACGGAAGCGCTGCAGCCCCTCGAGAAGATGTTTCGGCATGGACCTCACGATCGTCCGGTGAAATTGGGGGCGCAAAGGATGGCGGGCCGGGCCTCGCCGAGCAAGGCCCCGTGAGCGTACGTGCGGCGGCGCGGTTCCGAATCGCGGTCCCCTCCGGCGCCCGTCGACACGCTCCCGGGATTTGCGACGCCGTGCCCGTCGCCTACATTGTCGACCACGGGGCGCGGACCGCGTGCCGTCCGCACCGAAACCACCGGGAGCCGATCCGTGAGCTACTGCGACGCCTCGAAGGGCCACCCGTACCACGCGCCGTATCACGACCTCGAGTACGGTTTTCCGATCCGCCAAGACCACGAGCTCTTCGAGCGCCTCGTCCTGGAGATCAACCAGGCGGGGCTCTCCTGGCTCACGATCCTGATGAAGCGGGAAAACTTCCGTCGCGCGTTCGACGGCTTCGACGTCGACCGCGTGGCCACGTACGGAGAAGCCGATCGGGCACGCCTGCTCTCGGACGCCGGCATCATCCGCAACCGCCTCAAGATCGATGCGGCCATCGAGAACGCACGCCGAATCCGGGACATTCGCGACCGCTACGGCTCCTTCGCCGCCTGGCTCGATGCGCACCACCCGCTCCCGAAGGACGAGTGGGTGAAGCTGTTCCGACGCACGTTCAAGTTCATGGGCGGCGAGATCGTCGGCGAATTCCTCATGAGCACGGGGTACCTGCCGGGCGCGCACTCGCCGGACTGCCCGGTCTACCACACGATTCTTGCCATGGACCCGCCGTGGCGTCGGGCGGGGCCAGCAGCCCCCGTCTGACCACGTGCCTCACGCGTGGCTCACGACCGAGGAGGAGATCCCATGGCCGAGCGTATCCGCCTCAAGCGAGTCTACGACCCGTCAGCCGACGACGACGGCGAACGCATCTTCGTCGAGCGGCTCTGGCCGCGCGGCATCAGCCGCGAACGTGCCGCGATCGACGAGTGGATGAAAGACATCGCACCCAGTCCCGACCTTCGACGCTGGTACGGCCACGATACGTCCAAGTGGGACGAATTCCGGAAGCGCTACGAGGCCGAGCTGAAGGAGCACGAGGATCTCGTCGAAGAACTGGAGAAGCGTGCGCGCAAGGGTAAGATCACCCTGCTCTTCGGGAGCCGCGACCGCGAGCACTGCAGCGCGCGCGTACTGAAGGAGTACCTGGAGCGACGGATGCGCTCCAAACACTGAGCGAGGAAGCCGGACGAATGAACCGCATTCAAGGGAAGATCGTCGTGATCACGGGCGCGTCGGCCGGGATCGGCGCGGCGTGCGCCCGCGCGTTCGCCCGCCACGGCGCGGAGCTGATCCTCCTCGCCCGCCGCGAGGATCGGCTGCACGAGCTGGCGAACCAGATCGAGAAGGAGCACGGAAAGCGCCCCCGGACCTTCGTCGTCGACGTGCGCGATCGGGACGGCGTCGTCGCCTTCGGCGAGCAGCTCGAGGCCGACGGCGTCGTCCCCGACGTCCTGGTCAACAACGCCGGTCTCTCGCGCGGCCTCGACAAGCTCCACGAGGGGAGTTTCGAGGACTGGGACGAGATGATCGACACCAACATCAAGGGGCTGCTCAACGTGACGCGCGTGATCCTGCCGATGATGGTCCGCCGCGACCGCGGGCACGTGGTCAACATCGGCAGCACCGCGGGGCACCTCGTCTACCCGCGCGGGAACGTCTACAACGCCACGAAGTTCGCCGTGCGCGCGCTGAACGAGGCGATGAACCTCGACCTCCTCGGCACCCGCATCCGCGTCTCCAGCATCGACCCGGGGATGGTCGAGACCGAGTTCTCGCTCGTCCGATTCCGCGGCGACGCGGAGCGTGCCGCCGCCGTCTATCGGGGCTTCCAGCCCCTCACGGCGGAAGACGTGGCCGACGCGGTGCTCTACGTGGTCAACGCGCCCGAGCACGTGAACGTGCTCGATATGGTGATCCTGCCGACGGCGCAGCGGAACTACTACCTGGTGGACCGGCGGGAAGAGTGACGCAACCGGGAGCGCCAGCATGACCGAGCCGTACCGCCCGATCGCCTGCTCGCTCCACGACGAGCTGGAGTCGCGCGCCGCGTTGCGCCGGGAGTGCGAGGTTCGCTACCTCCGCGGCGACGGCTCGGGTGAGGACGTGGCACGCGGCCGGATCCGCGACGTCTTCGCCCGCGAGGGCGCCGAGTACATCCTCCTCGACGGCGGGCTCGAGATACGGTTGGATCAGATCGTCGCCGTCGACGGTATCGCCTTCCAGAACGACTGCTGAGCCCGAATCCCCGGGGACTGGAGGGAGCGCATGTATGAAGCGTCGACGTGGGCCGTCGTCGCCACCTATGCGGCGGTATTCCAGGCGGAAATGGCCGCGGAGACTTTGAAGCAGGCGGGGATCCCCGCGGTCGTCCGGGCCGAGAGTAGCGGCATCTTCGGCGCGGGGTACGCCGGCACGGTCACGGGCGGCGCGCGGGTGCTCGTCCCCTCCGAGCTGGTCGAGGAAGCACGCGAGCTCCTCGGCCTCGACTCCGATCCGGGTCCAGAAGCGGCCTGAGTTCGCTCTATTCCTGCACCACGACCCGCGCCCAGTCCCACCCTTCGAGACCGCGCTCGTCGACCGCCTTCACGGCGACCGTCCACCCGGCGCGAACCCCGGGGATCCTCGCGCGCGGCTCGGTCACGGTCATCTCCTCCCGCGCCGGGTCGCCGGGCGGGCCGTACACGACCCGGTAGTGCCGGATCCCCTTCTCCCGCGCAGCGTCCCACGCCACCTCGACACCACTACGGTCCCGCCGTACCACCCGCAGCCCCTCGATCCGCGAGGGACTCGAGGCGAGGAGCATGATCGAGGCGACGTTGGTCTTCGTCGTCTCCTTCACCAGCTCCTGGTTGGTCGTCTCCAGGACGTCGTGGCTCTGGTGGTAGTGCGGGTTCGCCAGCACCGGGTACGACCCGATCCCGCCGATCACGTCGCCGAACGCGTCGAAGAGCGCGTGCGCGTCGGTGCTCTTGTAGTAGCGTGCGTCATAGGTGATCAGACGGCTGAAGAGGAACGCGGCGGCGTGCTGGAGGTCGCGGATCCCGGCGTTCGAGTAGCGGATCGTGTTGTCCAGCCGGTGGTCGTTCGTGTACCCCATCATGTCGTTGTTCAGTGCGCCGCGCACGTCCTTCGCCCAACCCTCGGCCTGGGCGCGCCGGGCGAACTCGCGGCTCCCCAGCAGGCCCGCCTCCTCGCCGGTGAAGAAGGCGAAGACGACCGTCGCCGGCAGCGGATTGTCCTTCAGCACCCGCGCCGTCTCGAGCAGCATCGACGTCCCGGAGGTGTTGTCGTCCGCGCCGGGGCCGCGCTGGGACGAGTCGAAATGGCTGCCGACCACGTAGATCAGCTCCGGGTTCGTCGTGCCGGGGAGCCGCGCGATCACGTTCGCGGTCCGCACCCCCGGCCGCGGCTCGAACCACTGCAGCTCCGGCTCGTACCCCCACGAGCGGAGCGTCGCCACGAGGTAATCGATCGCCTTCCGGTTCCCCGGCTCGGTGATGTACTTGGAGTCGAACTGGAAGAGCGCGTGCTGGTACTCGTAGAGTTTCGTTTTCGAGACGTTTGCGACGACGCGCCTCACCTCGTCCTCGATCGGCGCGAACATCGCGCGCCCGGCCTCCCTCAGCGCGCGCTCGGCGGCCAGGTTCGTCTCGATCCGGGCCAGCAGCTCGGCATTCGAGATAGTCCGCGAGAGATCCATCAGGTACACGCCGCGCTCGGGCGATACCGTGTCTCCGTCCCGTTCGGCGACGAACGAGACCTTCGACCCGTCCGCGCTCACGTCCCATTCGTACTCCGGCGCGATCGTGCGGACCGTGTTGTTGTGGAAGAGCCGCGCCTCGCGGCCGGTGCGCACGTCGTAGAGGTACGACCGCCGATGCCGGCCCTCGCCCTTCACGACCAGCAGCGTCGTGTCGTCTACGAAGCGCGGGAAGAGGTCGTGCTGGATGTCGCGCGTGAGGCGTCGCGGGCTCGACCCATCGCTCTCGACCAGGAAGATCTCCCAGTCCTCGCGCGGCATCATCTGGAAGGCGACGGTGCGGCCGTCGGGCGAGAGCGCGGGCTCGGCCACGGGCAGCGTCGTCCGTACCACCGTTGCCGGATCGCCGCCGGCCAGCCGGACGACGCGCACCAGGTATTCCCTACCCTCCATCGCGAGGAAGACCGCCGTCGAGCCGTCCGCGGAGAGCCGCGGCGCGCGGCCGTCGAACGCCCGCTCGGCGCCAGTCTGGAGGTCACGGATGACGATCCGGGGCTGCGCGGCTCGCCCGTCCGCCTGCCCGCCGGACTGCCCGGCCCCTTGTGCCGGTCCCTGCCCGGCCGAGGCGGGCGCCGCATCCGGCCGCTGCGGAACCGGGTTCCGCGGCAGGATCTCGTAGACCAGGTACCGCCCGCCGGCCGCCACGACCGGTGCGCCCTTGAAGCCGTGCCCGTCCGTCACCGCCCGGGGCGCGCCGCCGTCGGGAATCGCGTAGATGTCGCTCCGGTCCGCCTGCCCGTCCCGCGCCGCGACGACGTAGAGCGTCCGGCCGTCCGCGCCCCAGACGAGCCGCTCCTTCACGAGCCCGCCGTCGTCGACCGTCCGCTCCCGGCCGGTCGCCAGGTCCCGAACGACGATCTTCGATTCCCGCGCCTCCAGGTACCGGACCTCCGCCCGCAAGCGCGCGAGCTCTCTCGGGTCTCCGCGCCCGGCCGCCCGCTCCAACTCGGCACGTGCGCGCTCCAGCGCCCGGCTCCCGGACGACCGCAGATACGCGACGCGATCACCGCTCGGCGCGAAGACGAGGCCGGCCCCGTCGACCCGCTGCGCGGCGGCCTTCTGGAACCCACCCTCCACCGTCACGATATGAGTTACCACGACGCCGCCGACCTGCGCCTCGTACGCGAGCCACCGCCCGTCCGGGCTGAAGCGCACCGCGCGGCCGTCCGTCGTGATCTCGATGGTCGGGTGCAGCTCGCCGGTCAACCGCGCGATCGTCTCGAAGTAGCGCTCGCCGCCCGGCGTCTGCAACACTCGCGCGAAGCCTTCCAGCGCGGGGACGTAGTCTCCCCGGTCCCATGCCAGGTAGGCGGCCTCGAATTCACGGTCGACGGGAGATTGGGCCCACCCCGCCGATGCCACGACGAGAAGGAGTCCCAGCGCGGCGATGGGGGATCGCTTCATGGCCTGCCCTCCAACGGTTGGAGCGACGATGATCGGATTCCAGCGCGGTGCGGGGAATATGGCTCCAGGGCGACGCCCCGCAAGACGCGGCACGGCGGGGTTGACCGCGTCGAGCGCCCCACCTAGCCTTCCCGATCCGGCGCACGAAGGCGCCGATCTCCGGTACATCCGTCGGAGTGGAAGCATGTTCGATCGACTGTCGATGGCACTTCCCGCGCACCGGCCGCGTGCGTGGCTGCTCCTTGCACTCCTGCCGTCCGCGCTTCGAGTCGAAGGCGCGTTCGCCCAGACAACCGCGGCCGCGCCCCCCACCGCGACCTCGGTGCGCATCGAAGACATCCGCGCCGCGCTGACCACGCTCGCCGGCGACGACTACGAAGGTCGCCGCACCGGCACGGTCGGCGAGGCCCGGGCCGCGCACTACGTCGCGCGGAGGTTCGAGGCGCTCGGCCTCACGGCCGCCGGGAACGACGGATACTTCCAGCGCATCCCGATGCGCCGCGTCGTCGACGGCGCCGGCCGCGAGCGGTTCGAGCTCCTCCCCAGCTGGAACCGCTTCGGCCAGCTCCCCGGCAACGAGCGGGCGATCGGCACCAACGTAGTGGGAGTGCTGCGCGGCAGCGACCCGGTCCTGCGGGACGAGACGGTGATCGTCGTCGCGCACCTCGACCACGTGGGGATCGGCACCCCGAACGCCGAGGGCGACTCGATCTACAACGGCGCGGACGACGACGCCTCGGGCGTCGTCGCCGTCCTCGAGATCGCCCGCGCGCTCGCCCGCGGCCCCGCCCCGCGCCGGACCGTCGTCTTCCTCGCCGCCACCGCGGAAGAAGTCGGGATGCTCGGCGCGCGTTGGTACACGGAGAACCCGCCCATACCGCTCCGCCAGACCGTGGCGGTCCTCGCCATCGAGATGATCGGACGTCCCGACCCCCTCGTCGGCGGGCACGGCCGTGCATGGCTGACCGGCTACGAGCGCTCGACGATGGGCGAGCTGCTGACCCAGAGCGGCCTGCCGATCGCCCCGGACCCGCGGCCGCAGTACGACTTCTTCCTCCGCAGCGACAACATCGTCTTCGCCCGCCAGGGGATCCCGGCGCATACCCTTTCGTCGTACAACATGCACGCGGACTACCACACGCCGGACGACGAGGTCGACAAGATCGATTTCGAGCACATGGCGCTCGTGATCGAGACGGCGATCCGCGCAGTGCGCATCCTGGCCGACGGGCCGGCGCCCGAGTGGAACCCCGGCGGCCGCCCGGGGATGCGTGGGGTGTTCTGACCCCGCGACCGGGGAGGCACCGTTGAGCGGCGCACGCTCCGAGGAACACCACATCCGGGTCGGCCGCACGGCGCGCTTCTACACGCTGGGCGACCCGGCCGGCCCGCTCCGCGAGGTCTGGTTCGTCTGCCACGGCTACGCCCAGCTCGCCGCGCGCTTCATCCGCCGCTTCGAGCCGATCGCCGGCGACAGCCGCCTGATCGTCGCGCCCGAGGCGCTGAACCGGTACTACATCGAAGAGGCGCCGGGACCGCACGGGCCCGAATCCCGCGTCGGGGCGACGTGGATGACCCGCGAAGACCGTCTGGCCGAGATCGACGACTACGTCGCCTACCTCGACGCGGTGTATGCCCACATCTTCGAGCGGGTGAATCGCGACGCCGTGCGCGTCACCGCCCTCGGCTTCTCGCAGGGCGCGGCGACCGCGTGCCGCTGGGTCGCTCTGGGGAAGTCGCGCCTGGACCGACTGGTCCTGTGGTGCAGCTTCCTCCCCGTCGACCTGGATCTGGCGACCGCGGCCGAGCGTCTGCGCGCCGCCCGGCCGATCCTCGTGGCGGGGACCGAGGACGAGTACGCGAGCCCCGAGATGGCCGGGCGTGACGCCGAACGGCTCCGCGAATTCGGCGTCGACGCGCGCGTCGTCACGTTCCCGGGCGGGCACGTGATCGAGCCGTCGGTGCTCGGGCAGGTCGCGAGCGAGGAGGCCTGAGGGAGCGGCTCGGCCGGTGCGACGGCGGCGGGGACCGCGGCCCGCCGAGCCGCCCCGGCGCCGCGCGACGACCCGCCGCCAGCAGCACGGCCTCCTCGCGGCCCTATCCCCGATCTCCATCCCCGAGGGAACGCGCGGGCCGCTCGCGCCGTCCTCTTCATAGATTCGATCCGATAAAGCCACGGATTCGATCCGACACAGCCACGCAGCCTGTGACGAATCCTCGATCCGAAGACGATCCGTTCGGCGAGCTGGTCGTCCGCGCCCGGGCCGGTGACCCTGATGCGTTCCGGCGCCTGGCCCGGGGCGTGTACGGCCGGATCCACCGTTGGGCGCTCGGCCGCACCGGCTCGCCCGACGACGCCGACGACGTCGCGCAGACGGTGCTCGTCCGCTTGCACCTGAAGCTCGGCGAGTATCGCGGCGGTCGCTTCACTTCATGGCTGTACCGCATCACCGCGAGCGTCGCCGAGGAGCTCCGGCGCAAGCGGGACCGGCGCGTACGCCTGCTCGAAGATCACGTCGCCCGGCGAGGCGCAGCGTTCGCCACGTTCGAGCCGGGCCTCGATGGATCGATCGACGCGGCGCGTCTCGCGCGAATCGTGTTGGAACGCTACCGCGAGCTGCCCGACCGCCAGCGCGAGGTGTTCGACCTGGTCGACCTTCAGGGCTACGCGCCCGCAGAGGTCGCCGAGTTGCTTGGGCTAGAGCCGGTCACCGTGCGGACGAACCTTCTGAGGGCGCGCCGCGCGATCCGGCAGAAGATCCTGGAATGCCGCCCCTGTTTGGTGGAGGAGTATCTATCGTGAATTGTGAAGCAGTGCTCGAGCTGCTGCTCGAAGCCGACCTCGAGGAACTCGAAGGGCGCGGCGACTCGCCCGTCGCGGCCCACGTGCGATCGTGTGCGCGTTGCGCGGACGTGGCCCGCCGACTGCTCGCGGGTGAACGCCTGCTGGCGGCCGCGCTCGATGAGATCCGGCCGAGCGCGTCGGCCGACGAAGCGATTGCCGGACTCCAGGTCGACGAGATCGTCCGGACACCGCTGCGCCTCGGCCGCCGACCCCGGTGGCGCCCGGGCCTCGCCGCGGCCCTCCCGTTGGCTGCAGCCGCAGGGCTCGCGCTCTTGCTCCTCCGCGACGACGCGACGCCGCCCGAACCACTCCCGATCGCCCGTGTCGCGGAGCACGCCGCGGGTCCCGTGGTCACAGTACCTGTCGGCAGCAACGCCGCGATCTTCAAGACCTCGAACCCGAAGATCACCGTCGTCTGGTTCTTCCGATGAGGGAGCCGATCATGATTTCTCGTCGTATCTTGCCGGTCCCTGCAGCGTTCGCGGTCGCGATCCTCGCCGCCGCGTGCGGCGCGGGGTCCGCCGACCGCCTGGAGACGCGTACGTTCCGCCTGGAATCCTTGACCCCTGCGGTCGCCGTGTCGCTCCTCGAGCCCTACATCCTGTCCGAGGGTGGGACCATCCAGGCGGCCAAAGGGGATGTTCCGGCGATCACCGTGCGGGAGCGACCGGCCGTCCTCGATCGGATCGAGGCGACGCTCGTCGAATTCGACCGCATGTCCGCACCGGCCGTCGCCTTGCACTTCCAGATCATCGAGGCCGTCCCATCCGACACGACCGACCCGCGCATCGCCGACGTCGACGCGGCCCTTCGCGAACTGTTTCGTTTCAAGGGGTATCGCCTGGTCGGGGAAGCGTTGATCCACGGCCGGAAGTTTGCCACGTTCGACCAGCAGGTGGCGGGCGGCCTCGCCCTTCGCGGCAAGGTCTGGGAGATCCGGCGTTCGGACGACGGCAACGGCTACGTGGATATCGACATCCGGCTCTACCAGTACGATAACGAGCCCTTCCTCGGCACGCAGATCTTAGTGCCGACCGGGCAGACGTTCGTCATCGGAAACGGCATACCGCCGTTCAACTACCGCACGCTCATCCTCGTCGTCCGGCCCGAGATTCGACACTGAGGCGGCTGCGGCCGGGGGCCGCCTCATCGTTCGCCGGCAAGCGGGGACTCCCGATTGTGTGCGCCACTCCAAGCGGGTCATCAGGAAGGAGGGTCCATCCACCGGACACGACGCAGGGTCTCGCCTATCACCGTCGCCATGCTGATCCCCGCGCTGGCCGCCTGCGCCGCCGGCGACTCTGGCGCTCGGACCTGGGCCGGCACCCGCGACACCGTTGCCGGCGTGGAGATCGTGCGAAACCCCGCCGCGCCGTTGCTCACGGATGGCGCCGTCGTCGCGATCGACCTCTGGGCGGTCGACGGCAACGTCGAAACCGCTTACGCGCCGGTGTGGGAGCGCCCGTCTGCCGTACGCGCCTCGGGCGGCTCCGTCTACGTCTTCGACCGGATGGCCGGACGCGTCTACCGGTACAGCGCAACGGATGGTACGCTGCTCAACACAATGGGCCGCAAGGGCGGCGGGCCGGGCGAGGTCGCTGAGCCGATCGCGTTCGCGGTTCGGGCCGGAGAGATCGTCATCGCCGACGGCGCGGCGGAGATGGAGGTCTTCGACTCCGTCGGGACGCACATTCGCTCGATTCGCCCCAACGGAATGGTGTTCGACGTCTTTCCGCTCGACCCCGACCGACTGCTGCTCCACCTCGCGCAGTTCACCGGCGCCTCGCGTTGGGCTATCCTGGGGCCGGACGGCGCGCGCCGGTCGCTCGACCCGCCGGATTGGACGACCGCGGCGCCCCAGGACGTGCCCGACTGCATCCGGGATGCGACCGGCGGCCCGATGATCCTCCGCGCCCACTGCTCGATGCTCCGCGTCCAGTTCATCCGGGACGACGGCACGCCGGAGCGGGAGATCACGGTCGATCGCGCGCCAGAATACTCCACCGAGGCCGAGCTCGAGGCCTTCGCCGACCAGGCCCGTCGGGATCTCTCACGCCTGGGCGCACCCCCCGAGCAGGTCGAGCGGGCCATTCGCGACCTGGCGGAACAGAGACGGGTCAAGCAAATCTTGGCAAGCGTTCGCCGCGACTCCGGGACCGGTCATACGTGGGTGTGGGAGCAGCGGTCGGAACATTTCGGCGGCGGCCCTGCTACGCTCCACCTGTTCGACGATACCGGCGTCTACCTCGCCCGCGCGACGTTCGATCGACCCTGGTACGACTTCGACGTTGCGGGCTACCGGATCTACGCTCTCGAGCGCGACCCGGAGACCGACCTCGCGACGCTGGTGGCGTACCGCGTGCCGGTGCCGTCCGTGGAGATCGCGGGGAGGCAATGATCGATCTGGAGGACCATTGAAGGATTTCGCTCGTCTCGGCACCTGGTCCAGGATCCTCGCCGTCTCCGTCCTCCTCGGCGTCGCATGCGCCGAGCCCCGTGGCGACGGCGGCGATTCCGACCGCACCGCCCCGGGGCAACGCCACGTCTCGCCGCCGCGCCCGGACACGGTCCACTCGACCATCACCATCGAGGGGATGGACGAACCGATGACGTATTGGCTGTACCGGTCGCCACCCGGCTTCCCGCTCCCCTTCAGCACCTACGTCCCGACGGACATGGCGGCCGGGCCGGTCGCGGCCTACGAGGCGGAGGTCATCCGGTTCGTCGCGGAGTTCGGCGGCCGGCGGAACGAGCAGGTGATCCTCGCCATCGCAGTGCTGCCGGAAGGGGTCGACCAGGACGCAGCCCTTGCGCTGGCCCGCGACGTCGCCGAGCGGGCGGGCGCTCGCTCGACTCAGACGGCGCCCGATCGGCCACGGCGCTTCTCGTGGTCGGTCGAAGAGTGGACCTTCACACGCAGGCTCCCCGACGGCGCCACCGCGTTCGGCTCCGCCGCACTCGGCGTCCGGTACGGCCGATACTTCTTCGTCGTCACCCACTTCCCCGGCGAGTACGGCGACGGCTTCGGGCCCCGCGCGGCGCGGATCCTCGACGAGTGGCGCTGGGAGGACACGGGCGAGCCGCTCCACTCACCCGGCAGCGGTAGCTAGGCGACGATCGCTGGGGCCGCCGCGTCGACTCGACCACGCTCGACGAGACCGCGGGCCGAGCCCATCTTGTCGTACACGAGCCCGGGCCCGCCTGAGGCGCCCGGCCCGACGTCGTTCACCAGCCTTGGACACCACGCCATGACGAAAACGCTCTACGCGCTGACGCTGTCCCTCGCCCTCGCGGCACCGGCCGCGGCGGTCGCACAGGCGCCGGTCCGCTACGAGGTCTCTTTCCCCAACGCCGTGCACCACGAGGCGCGCATCGTCGTCACCTTCGTCGACCTCCGATCCGGCCCGCTCGAGGTCCGCATGAGCCGGTCCTCCCCCGGCCGCTACGCGATCCACGAGTTCGCGAAGAACGTCTACGCCGTCGAGGCCACGGACTCCCGCGGCCGCCCGCTCGACGTATCGCAGCCCGACCCATACGGCTGGACCGTCGCCGGACACGACGGGACCGTCCGTTTCGCCTACACCCTCTTCGGCGACCGCGCGGACGGCACCTACAGCGGGATCGATGCGACGCACGCGCACCTGAACATCCCGGCCACCTTCGTCTGGGCGCGCGGCCTCGAGAACCGGCCGATCAGCGTCACTTTCCACCCGCCCGAGGGCTCGAACTGGAAGGTCGCCACGCAGCTCGTCCCGGGCGATTCGCCGTACACCTTTACCGCGCCGAACCTCTACTACTTCCTCGACAGCCCGATCGAGCTGAGCGATTTCGACGTGCGCGAGTGGACCGTACCCGCGAGCAACGGCCGCGACTACACGATCCGCATCGCGCTCCACCACCAGGGGAGCGACGAGGACTTCGACCGCTTCGCCGAAATGGCCAGGAAGGTCGTCGCCGAACAGATCGCAATCTTCGGCGAGCCCGCAGACTTCGACTACGGCAGCTACACCTTCATCACGGACTACCTCCCCTGGGTCGCCGGCGACGGGATGGAGCACCGCAACTCCACCATCCTGACCAGCACTCGCCCGCTCGCCGGCGACGGCGCGCTGCGCAACCTCGGCACGCTCTCCCACGAGTTCTTCCACACCTGGAACGTCGAGCGCCTGCGGCCACGATCCCTCGAGCCGTTCGACTTCGAGCGCGCCAACATGTCGCGCGAGCTGTGGTTCGCCGAGGGGTTCACCAATTACTACGACCGGCTCACCATCCGCCGCGCCGGCCTCATGTCCGACGACGACTACGCCGCGGCGATCTCGGGCTCGATCGACGCCGTCGTCAACTCGCCCGGCCGGCGCTTCCACAGCCCGGTCCAGATGAGCATGCGCGCGCCGTTCATAGATGCCGCAACGTCCATCGACCCGACGAACACGCCCAACATCTTCATCTCGTACTACACGTGGGGCTCGATGATCGGGCTCGGCCTCGACCTCACGCTCCGTTCGCGCTTCGACGTCACGCTCGACGACTTCATGCGCGAGATGTGGCGCACGCACGGGAAGACCGAAAAGCCTTACACCCTCGACGACTTCCGCGCCGTCCTCGCCCGCGTCACGGGCGACGCCGCGTTCGCCGCAGAGTTCGTGGGCCGTTACATCACCGGCACGGACGTCCCGGATTATGAAGCGCTCCTCGCCCGCGCGGGCTTCCTCGTCCGCAAGGCCGCGCCCGGCCGCGCGTCGCTCGGCCGCGTCCGCTTCCAGAGCCAGGACGGCCAGCTCATCGTCGCGACCCAGACGCTCATCGGCTCGCCGATCTACGAGGCAGGCATCGATCGCGGCGACCGCATCATCACGCTCGACGGCCGGACCGTCGCATCCGAGACCGATGTCGCAGCCATCCTGGCCGAGCGTTCGCCCGGCGACCGTATTCAGGTGACCTTCGAGCAGCGGGGACAAACCCGCACCGCCACCATCACCCTCGCCGAGGACCCGACGCTCGAGGTCGTGACCTTCGAGAAGGCCGGCCAGTCATTGTCCGACGAGGTGCGCGCGTTCCGCGCCGCGTGGCTCGGCTCCCGGGCCGACGCCCGGACGGGCACGGGACCCACGAGTTGATCTTCCGGGACGTGCCCGCGTAGACGAAGCGCCGACGGCGCCGGGGCCGATCTCGCGCCCCGGCGCCGTCGTTCGTCCGCGGGATCGTCGTCCCACGGCCCCTGCGCCGACCCCGACCCAGCCGGCGGACCGACCAACCCTATCACGTTGTCGTATATTATCTTACAAATCCGATGCGAAGTTTTCGCCTTCTCCGGCATCTATATATGTGGTACTCCCGGGATAATCTCGATTGGTTGGGTCCGGACGAAATCCAATGACGGACCAGGCTGGCGTCGACCTACTCGTCCAACGTGCGCGGCTCGCGGATGCCGGCGCGCTCGAGGCGCTTTATGCCCGCTTCGGCGCCGTCGTGTACCGCATCGCCTACCGGCTTACGCAGTCCCAGGAGGACGCGGAGGACGTGCTCCAGGACGTGTTCGCCGGCCTGCCCGAAGCGCTGCGCACCTATCAGGGACGCGGCGCCCTCGAAGATTGGCTCAAGATCGTGGCGACACGGAGGTCTCTCATGGTTCTGCGCCAGAAGCGCCGTCGCAGGGAGGTCTCCCTCGACGGAACGACGGGCTTCCAGCCCGTCGAGCGTGCGGAGCCGGTGGTCGATCGCGTCGCACTCGAGCGCGCGCTCGCCTATTTGCCCGATCCGCTGCGCGCCGTGTTCGTGCTAAAGGAAATCGAAGGATACTCCCATGAGGAGATCGGCCAGCTCATGGGGATCGGTAAATCCGGGTCCGCGAGCAAGCTCCATCGGGCTCGCAAGATCTTGAGAGATCGCTTGAGGAACTCCGCATGATCCGTTTCCTAGGGCATCCGAGATTCGAGCGGCTCAGCCGCTACGCGGACGCGGAACTCACGGGGAAAGCGCGGGACCGCGTGGCCTCGCACCTGGCCGGCTGCGCCCGCTGCCGTGACACCGTTCGCTTCATTCGCGAGCTCGGCGAGGTGGCCCGGAGCCTTCCGGTGCCGGAGCCGCCCGCCGACGCGCTTCCGCGCCTCCTGGCACGCAGGGCCGCGGGCGTGCGCGTCATCCTCCCCACCTCCGACCCGGTGCCGATCGAGAACGAAAGCAAGCGGGCGGTCCCGGCTATCGCCGCCACGCTCGTGCTCTTCATGGCGGGCGCGCTCCTCCTCTCGGTGCCGCGCCTCGGCGCCGACCGGAGCCGGCTCGAGTTCCGGCCGTTGCGCGTCAACGCCGGCACGACGGTCCAAGTCCGCTACGCGCCCGGCGCGCTCCTCGCCTCCGAGCCGACGCTGACCCTGCGGGGCCGTCTGCGCTTTGCCAACGGCAATCACGAGATCACGGAGATCGGGACGCTCACCCGTGGCGCCGACGGGGTGTTTCGGGGCGCCGTGTCGCTCCCGGACAGCGTCGTCTACGCCGCCTTCGCCGTAGAAGACGCCGCCGCCTCCCGGATCGACAGCAACAATCGCCGCCTGTGGGAGCTCCTCGTCCACGGTGCGGATGGCAGGCCGCTGTCCGAGTCCTTGCGGGAAAGGGCGAACGACCTTTTCGCGCGCGATTCCGACCTCGCGCATGAGACCGCCCGGACCGCGACGCAGATGTACCCGAAGCACCCGTGGGGCTGGTACACGCTGTTCCGTTTCGAGAGCGCGCTGGCCCAGGGCGCGCAGCGCGACAGCCTCGTCGAGTACCATCGCGGCCGGCTGCGCGAGCTCGATCGCCACTGGTCGGCCGGCCGACCCACGGCGGACGACGCGGCCTTCCTCGCGCTCTACGCGATGGTGCTGGGCGAGGCCGAGGTCCACGAGCGGTGGCGCGGCTATCTGCTGCAGAACGCGCCCACGCACAAGACCAGCATCCAGTTCCGACTCTCCGACCTCAGACAGAGCGCCGGAGAGCGTCCACTACTGGACGATCTCGAACGGATGGGCGCCGAAACGGGGTTCTGGCACCGCGAACTGGTCATCGCGGGCCTCTTCGAAGCGCTCCGAGTCAAGGACTCGAAATCGGCGTTCAAGTGGGCCGAGCGTTACCTCGCGATCGCGCCGGAAGACCTCGGCACGATCGCGCAGGCGCTCGCCGAGGCTATGCCGCCTGGTGAGGAACTGCATGCCTGGCTGCGCGGCGCCGTGTCCAGGGTCGCCACCGGCGAACTCCCTCTCGAGCGCGAGCCGTTCCAGACCTCCGAGGTGCATCGGCATCGGCTGGCCGAACTCGAGGCATCGGTGCGCCACATCATCGCTCGTTCCTGCTTGCAGACCGACGACATCGAGTGCGCACTCGAGCATCTCGAAGCCGCGGCGGCCGCGACGTGGAATCCCGCGGTGTTCGACGCGCTTGCCCGGGTCCTGGCTCGTAGCGGCCGGACGACCGAAGCGACCGAGTTCCTGGCACGCGTCGCGATCGACCCCCTCGCCGACTCCTCGATGACGGCGAGCGCCGTCGCTCTGGGCCGGTCTTGGAGCGGTGACGACGGCTGGGCCCGGGCGCTGGAGCGAGCGCACGCCGCTCTGGCGTCCTACGTGGCCCCTCATGCCGTGTACCGCAGGCTCGACAGCAACCTTGAGCTGCTCGACGCCGACGGCGCGCGGGTGAGTGCGGGTGCAGCGCTCACGGCTGGGATTACCGTCGTTGCGTTCCTGTTGCCCACCTCGGCCATTTCGATCGAGGCGCTGCCGGAACTCGAAGAAGGGGCACACCTCCTTGCGCGGAAGGGAGTCAGAACCGTTGCGATTCAACTCGGTCGGCCCTCACCGGAGACGACCGGGCGCTGGAAAGAAATCATGCCGTCCGTTGATCTGTACTCCGACCCACAACTCGAGGTCGCGACGGCGTTCGACCAGTGGGGGACGCCAGAGTATTTCGTCGTGGATCGCGAAGGCGTCGTCCGCTACCGGCATTCGACGCTGAGGACGGCGATTCGCCAGGCAACGAGTCTGGCGGTTCCGGCCGGGCGCCACCTGACAGCGCCCTGAGGAAGGACCACTCTAGTGCGCGGGTCGTGAGGATGCGACTCGGCTTCCTCGCCGACCCATACATGGATCCATTCAGCCAGGAGGTGACGATGTGGTCCGCTAAGGCATTGAAGAGGTACGGCGTCGTGATCGCTCTCACCGCGGTCGCCACCATGATCCCAGTTTCCGTCTCGACCAGCGGGGAAGCGAAGATCAACGACGCCTGCGCGGACGGCGCCTGCTGCCGCGAGCTCGCTTCGTTCTGCGGCGATGTGTTGGACTACTACACGAGCCTGAGCGGCTACTGCCGAGTCAAGGGGAACCAGAGCTCGGCCGCGAACGGCGCGCCCAGCAACCCCGATGCGTAACCGATGACGTTCCGCATCAGCAAGTTGCCGGCAGGACGAACGGGCGCCGCCCTTCTGATGGGCGGCGCCCTTGTCGGGCTTTTCGCCGCGTGCGAGCCGCGCGCGCAAGGGTACGGAGATCCGCCCGAGCTCGATCACTCGCGCTTCGATCCGGTCCGGCTCGCGTCCGAGGTCGTCACGGATGCCGACTTTCTCGGACTCCCGAAGGAGATCGAGGTGGTCGGGCAGTACCTCGTGCTCCTCGACGCGGCTTCCGATTCGGCGGTCCATGTGGTCCGGCGGGAGGACGGCGCTCTGGTGCGCGCGTTCGGCCGGCGCGGGGAGGGGCCGGGCGAATTCACGGGGACCTGGTCGATCGAGACGGTGCCGGGCAATGACGAGGAGTTCTGGGTCTACGACGTCGGCCTCCTACGTCTGTCGAGAATCGACCTGAAGCGGGTGCTGGAAGGGCTGGATCCGGTCGCGCAGATGGTCCATCTCGCCGCGGAGGCGCAGGTGCTCGACCCGGTCTGGATCGACACGATGGTCGTCGGCCTCGGCATCCTGACGGACGGTCGCCTGTCGATTTTCGACCGGAATGGCCGGTTCCTGCGGCGCGTCGGCCCGGAACCGCCGGGGAGCGAGAATGTGCCGCCGAGCGTCCGGCACCACGTCTACCAGAGCAAGCTAAAGGCGAACGCGAGCCGTACGCGGCTCGTCTCGGCGACGCGGCATACCGACCTGCTCGAAATCTACGACCTGGAAGGGAATCGGCTCGCCGCGCCGACCCCGCCCTTCGGCTTCATGCCTCGGTTCGAGGTCCGCGAGCAGCGCGGCATGTCCGTCATGGCGACGGGCGACGACCTGCGCTTTGGATACATCGACCTGACGGCTACGGACGATCGCATCTACGCCCTCTTTTCCGGGCGTACGCGAATGGGTTTCCCCGGCGCCGCGAACTTCGGCGAGTACGTCCACGTGTTCGACTGGGAAGGCGGGCTGAAGGCCGTCTACCGCCTGGACTCGGCGGCGATCTCGATCTCCGTCGATCCGGCCGGCCGCACGCTCTACGCGGTGCGGCACGAGCCCAAGCCGTCGATCGTCAAGTATTCGCTGCCTGCAGTACGGGAGTAGTTGCAGATTGGATCGCGCTGAAACACCCCATCCTCGGTTCGCGCTCGCCGCCCAACGCGTCGTCGTCGGGAGGACCAGCGTCCCGAGGGCCTCGAAGAGTCGGCTCGAAAAGGTGGCTCCGGTGCTCGATGATGCGCTGCGCCAGTTGAAGGTGGTCGTACTGGACGACGACCCGGTGGTGATTCGTCTGCTCGGGCGCATTCTGGAACGTGGCGGTTACACGAATGTCGTGACCACGACCTCGCCTCACGAGGCGATCGCCTGGTGCGCTGCGGGAGAGCCGGACCTCGTGGTGCTGGACCTCCACATGCCCGACATGGATGGGTTCGCGGTGCTCGAGCGGATCCGCGATCTCACGCCGCCGGACACGTACTTGCCCGTTCTCGTCCTGACCGGCGACATGTCGCCATGGACGCGGCAGCGAGCGCTCTCCAGCGGCGCGAACGACTTCCTCACGAAGCCGTTCGACACGCCGGAGGTGCTGCTCCGGGTGCGCAATCTCCTCGAGACGCGCCTCATGCACCGTAAGCTCGCGGAGCAGAACGAGCGCCTCGAGAAGGCCGTCCGGCAGCGCACGGCCGAGCTCGACGAGGCCCGCGTCGAGATCCTCGAGCGCCTCGCCAAAGCGGCCGAGTACCGCGACGACGGCACCCGCCGCCACACCGAGCGTGTCGGCGTCTACGCGGCGCGCCTCGCCCGGGCGCTCGGTCTCGACGAGGCGACGGTCCAGGTCATCCGTCGCGCCGCGCCGCTCCACGACCTCGGCAAGATCGGGATCCCCGACTACATCCTCCTCAAGCCCGGTGCGTTGACGGCGGAAGAGGCCGCGATCATGCGGACGCACACGACGATCGGCGCGCAGATCCTGTCCGGCAGTCGCGTCCCGACTCTCGTCATGGCCTCGGAGATCGCCCTCTGTCACCACGAACGCTGGGATGGCAGCGGATATCCGCACGGCCTCGCGGGAGAGGAGATCCCCCTCGCGGCTCGGATCGTGGCCGTCGCGGATTTCTTCGACGCCCTCTCCCACGACCGGCCGTATCGCCGTGCCTGGCCGGTCCACGAGATCGTCGCCGAGCTCAAGCGACAGGCCGGTCGACAGTTCGAGGCCGACGTCGTCCACGCGTTCCTCGACATGATCGGCCACGACCGAGCCTTGGTCGCGGCGGGCTGAGCCGGATCGACGAGCCCGGCCTGTTCCGGATCGAAGAGTCCGGCCTATCCCTGATCGAACAGCCCGAGCTGCCGCGCCTCGCCCGGCCTGCGGAACGCGGCGGTCGAGAGCGTCGGCAGCTCGCGGCCGATCCCCGCACGTCGGCAGGCCGCGTCGAACAGCGCGCCGATCTGCTCCGCGAAGATCCCGCTCCCCCGCATCCGCTCGCCGAATCGCGGATCGTCGAGCTTGCCGCCGTGCACGGCCCGGATCCGGTTCAGCACCTTCGCCTTCCGCTCCGGGAAATGCCGATCCAACCACGCCTCGAACAGATCTCCGACCGCGTGCGGGAGTCGGACCGGGATCCACGTCGCCGCCCGAGCACCGGCCGCGACGGCCGCCTCGACGATCGACGGCACTTCCGTGTCGTTCAGACCCGGGATCACGGGCGCGACCATGACGCGTACCGGAACCCCCGCGGTCGCGAGCGTTTCGATTGCGGCGAGTCGCCGTGCCGGCGTGGACGTACGCGGCTCCATGACACGCCGCAGCTCCTCTCTGAGCGTCGTCACCGAAACGTTCACGTGGGCCGCCTGGTCGGCCGCGAGATCCGCCAGCAGGTCGACGTCCCGCGTCACCAGGTGGTTCTTGGTGATGATCGACACGGGGTTGCGGTACTCCGCCAGAACCTCCAGGCAACGACGGGTGACGCGCAGCCGCCGCTCCGCGGGCTGATACGGATCCGTGACTCCGCTCAGTGCGATCACCTGCGGCGTCCATCGCGGCGACGACAGCTCCGCCTGCAGCAGCTCGGGCGCATCCTCCTTGACCAGGATCCTGGTCTCGAAGTCCAGCCCCGCGGAGAAGCCCAGGTACTCGTGGAACGGCCTCGCGTAGCAGTAGATGCAGCCGTGTTCACACCCGCGGTACGGGTTGATGCTCGCCGAGAACCCGATGTCCGGGCTGTCATTCCTGGCGATGATGCTCCGCGACGGATCGCGGAAGAATACGGTGCTCGGCCCCGGGTCCTCCGGGTCGCGCTCCGCCGGATCCGGCACGTACGACAACGTCTCGAAGCGGTTGGGCGGGTTCTCCGATGTGCCCCGCCCGCGGATCGGACCGGCCATACCCTTTTCCCCTCCTCACCGACTGCCGCGCGTCGCCACCCTTACCGGAAATCGCGCGACCGATGGGCGATCGGCCGGGCGTCGAGCCGGCGGAAGCGCCGACCCACGATGTTCGTCACCCGGCCGTCTTGCTCGAACAGCCCCTCCACCAGCAGGAACGGGGAATGATTCACCGTCTCTCGATTCCTCTCGTAGACCCGTGGGGGCACGATCACGTTGATGAACCCGTGCTCGTCCTCGAGCAGGACGAACACCGTCCCCTTCGCCGTCGCCGGATGTTGCCGGGCGACGACGAGTCCCGCAACCACACAGCGCTCCCCATCCTCCAGGCGCTCCAGCCCACGGCTGCCCACCACCCCCGCGGCCTCCAGCCGCGCGCGCAGGTGCCGCATCGGGTGCCCGCGCGTGCTGACCCCGGTCGCCAGGTAGTCCAGGAAGATCAGCTCGTCGCCCTCGAGCTCCCGCGGGTCGAACGGCAGCGGGCCGCAAGGCGAGTCGGCACCGCTCTCCCCGCCACCCCGCCCCCAGTCCCGATGCGCCGGCGCGAGCGGGAGCAGGTCTCCGGACGCCCGTAGCGCCTCCCACGCCGCGCGATACCGACCCGGCTCGAACGCCTCGAACGCGCCCGCCCGGGCCAGGTGTAACGCCTCCGCGCGCGTCAGCCGGGCACGCCGCACGACGTCGTCGATCGACGTGAACGGCCCCTCCGCCCGCGCCGCCTGTAGCGCCTGCCGCGCCCGCTCGCCCAACCCGCGAATGTGCTTCCAGCCGATGCGGAGAGCCGGAATGTCCCGGCGAACGGCGACGTTCACCCCCGCGACGCCGTCCTCCACCGGCACACACGGTTCCAACGTGCACTCCCACGCGCCATACCGCAGGCAGGGTGGCAGCACCGTCACCCCATCCCGCATCGCCTGGTGCACCAGCGTGGATGGCGCGTAGAACCCCATGGGCCACGCGTTCAGCAGCGCCATGAAGAACTCCGCCGGATAGTGCGCCTTGAGGTACGCCGTCGCGTACGCGATCAGCGCGAAGCTCCACGCGTGACTCTCCGGGAAGCCGTAGTTCGAGAAGGAGACGAGGTCGTCGACGATCCGGTCGGCCACCGCCGGCGCCACACCGCGACCCACCATCCGGTCCCGTAGCTTCTTCAGCGCCGCCTGGAGCCGCGCCAGCTTCTTCTGATGCCCCATCGCGCGCCGCAGCTCGTCGGCCTCCGCCGCGCTGAAGCCGCCCAGCGTCATCGAGATCGCCATCGCCTGCTCTTGGAAGAGCGGCACGCCGAACGTGCGCCGTAGGATCGGCTCCAACGCCGGGTGCGGGTACTCGACCGGCTCCAGCCCCCGGCGACGCCGCGTGTACGGCGCCACGAACTTCGCCTGGATCGGGCCCGGCCGGATCAGCGCGACCTGCACCACCAGGTCGTAGAGCCGCTCCGGCCGCGTGTGCAGCACCGACTGGATCTGCGCCCGGCTCTCGATCTGGAACGTGCCGACCGTGTCGCCCCGCGCGATCATGTCGTACGTCCTCCGATCGTCCACGGGGAGCGAGTACATCTCCAGCCGCTCGCCCGTCCGTGCCTCGATCGCGTCGAACGCCAGCCTGATCACGCTGAGGCCGCCCAGCCCGAGGAAGTCGAACTTGGGCACGCCCGCCGCGTCCAGGTCGTCCTTGTCGAACTGGAGCACCGTGCGCCCCATCGCCGTCCCCTCGATCGGCATGTAGTCGCCCAGCGGCTCGCTCGACAGCACGAAGCCCCCCGGGTGCGTCGAGCGCAACCGCGGCACGTCCTCCAGCGCGCGCATCGCATCGAGCAGCGCGCGCCCCCGCGGCTCGTTCAGGTCCAGCCCGTGCCGCGCCGCCAGCTCCTTCTCCAGGATCTCCGCCCCCTCCGCCGGGTGCCGACGATGCATCCGCTTCGACAGCGCGAACGCCAGCTCCGCCGGGTAGCCCAGCGCACGCATCACGTCCTGCACCGCGCTCGGCGCATGGTAGACCTGCGTCACGCACGCGATCGCCGCGTGCCGGCGGCCGTAGCGCGCGTACATGTAGTCGAGCACCTCCTCGCGACGGTGCATCTCGAAGTCGACGTCGATGTCCGGCGCCTCGTTCCGCCCATCCGTCCTGACCTCCGAGAGGAACCGCTCGAAGAGCAGCCCGTGACGCACCGGGTCCACCGCCGTGATCCCCAGCACGTACGCCACCGCCGAGTTCGCCGCGCTACCGCGGCCCTGGCACAGGATCCCCCGCTCCCGCGCAAACCGCACCGCGTCCCACATCACCAGGAAGAACCCCGCGAATCCCAGTCGACGGATCACCCCGAGCTCGTGTTCGAGCTGCGCGACCTGCGCCTCGCTCAACTCGCCCCACCGCTCCCGCGCGCCGGCGTACGCCAGCTCCCGGAGGAACGAATCGTCGTCGTGACCCGGCGGCACCTCGAAGCGCGGGAGCGGCGGCGCCAACCACTTCAGGTCGAAGTCGCACTCCAGCGCGATCCGCACGCTCTCCTCCAGCCCCGCCTCCCTCCCCTTCCACTGCCGCTCCAGCTCCGCCGGCGACTTGAGCCGCCACTCCCCGTTCGGGAGCAGGTGCCCGTTCGACGCCGCCATGCGTACGTCCTCCCCATGGCGCAACGCCGTCCACAGGTCGTGCACCAGCCGCGATCGCCCGTCGACGTAGCGCGGATCGTTCGTCACCACCCACCTCGCCCGCGCCCGCTCCGCCAGCTCGATCAGCTCGGCCGCCAGCACCCGCTCCGACCCCGAGACCCGGTGCTCCTGAACCTCCACCGCGAGCCGGTCCCCGAACACCTCCCGCCACCGACCGAGCTGGTACGCGGCCTCCTCCGGCCGCCCGGTCCTCACCAGCCACGCCAGCTCCCCCGTCGCCGGGCCCGTGAGCGCGAACAACCCCTCGCTCCGCTCCGCCACGTCCGCCCACGTCACCCGCGCCCACCCCCGCGGCCGCGTGACCACCTCCTCGTACGGATGGCCACGCCGCCCCGACCCCGACCCCGCCACCACCGCACGCGCCCGGTCTCGCTCCACCGGCTCGGCCCCCACGAACTCCCCCACCCGCGCCCGCGTCACCAACCCCGCCAGGTTCCGGTACCCGACCGCGTTCATCGCCAGGAACGCCGCCGGATGCCCGTCCACCACCAGCTCGGCGCCGATCACCGGCCGGATCCCCTGACGCTCCGCCTCCAGCGCGAAACGGATGATCCCGCCCAGGTCCGCACCGTCCGTCAACCCCAGCGCAGCGTAACCCAGCTCCGAGGCCCGCGACACGAGCACCTCGGGCGTGCACGCCCCGTCCCAGAACGAGAACGCAGAATGGCAGCGTAGCTCCACGTACCCCATGATCCCCCTTGCCTTTGACCCCGGCGGCGCTACCTTCCACCCATAGCGAACCAATATTGGTTCGTCCCCGACGACGCCCGGTGAACCGGCACGCGCGCGGTCAGAACGTGGTATGGGTCTGCTCTTCGAAGCTCTGGACGATGCTCTCGGCACGACGAGCAAGGTGCGGCTGCTCCGCGCCCTGCTCCGGATGCCTCACGCGGTGACCGGACGGGAGGCCGCGCGCCTGGCCGGCGTTTCCCAGACCGCCGCGCGGCGCGCACTGGACGACCTGGTCGCCCTCGGTGTGCTGGAGCGGACGGTCGGCGCGGGCGAGCACCGTTACGTGCTGAACCGCGACAACACGCTCGTCCGTCAGGCGCTTCCGCCGCTCTTCGCTGCGGAGGCCGAATGGTCCCATGCGGTGATCGAGACGATCCGCGAGGCGTTCACGGCCGGCGCGCCCATGCCGAGCGCCCGGCCTCGCGCGGTCGCCGTCCTGGACGCGGCGACGCCGCACGAGGCGGCCGTCCTGGTGATCGTCGTCGGGTCGAAAGTCGCGGCGCGGGAGGCGGATGCGACGGCGGCAATGCTGGCGCCGCGGATCCGCACCCGCTTCGGGCTGCGTCTCGAGCCCGCCGTCCTCGCAGTCGACCGACTCCGCGACCTGCACGCCTCGGGCGATCCTTTCGCCCTGCGCGCGGTGGCGGGCGCGATCCCGATCTACGGCGACTCGCTCGAGCGCCTGGTCCGGGGTCCGTTGCCCTGAGCCGCGACGGCGCCCTCGCGCAACGCGGCGCATCGCGCCATAGTCGACACGCCGTACTCACTCCAACCCGGGAGGAAGGCCATGACCCGAGACACCCTCCGCCGCCACGCACTCCTGGCCGCGCTGGTCGCCCTCGCCGCTGTCCCGGCCGCGGCCAGCCCCGAGACCGGAGTCGACCGCGCAGTGACGACCGACCCCGACCGGCCGAGCGCGCAGGGTGAAGTCGTCGCCTTCGTGGGCGCCCACGTGATCCCCATGGACGCCGAGCGGGTCCTGGAGAACCAGACCGTCGTCGTCCGGGACGGGCGCATCGCCGCGATCGGGCCCGTAGGCGACGTCGCCATCCCCGACGGCGCCGTCCGGATCGACGCGCGCGGCAAGTTCCTCGTCCCCGGGATCGCGGAGATGCACGGGCACCTGCCCGGTCCGAACACGCCGCCCGAGTTGACCGAGACGATCTTCTTCCTCTTCGTCGCCAACGGCGTGACCACGGTGCGCGGGATGCAGGGGCACCCCTTCCAGCTGGAGCTCCGCGAACGGATCGAGCGCGGCGACCTCCTCGGCCCGAAGCCCTACCTCGGCTCGCCCGCGCTGCACGGCAACGCCGCCCGCACGCCCGAGGACGGCGCGCGCCTCGTGCGCGAGTACCACGCCGCCGGCTACGACCTCCTCAAGGTCCACGAGGGGCTCTCGCCCGAGACGTACGACGCCATCGTCGCGACGGCGCGGGAGCTCGGGATCCGGTGGGGCGGCCACGTCGCCGACGCGGTCGGGCTCGAGCGCGCCCTCGCCGCCGGCCAGTCCAGCATCGATCACCTGGACGGCTACCTCGAGCTCCTCAATGGCGACGCCGCACGCATTCCAGACCTCGTGCGCGCGACCCGCGAGGCCGGCGCCTGGGTCGTCCCAACCATGGCGCTCTGGGACCATGCGTTCCTCGGGCTGCGCACCATCGATGAGTTGCGTGCCTTCCCCGAGCTTCAGTACATGCCTCCGATGGCGGCCGAAGGCTGGGCGCGCCAGGTCGAGATGTTCCGCCGGAATCAGGACCCCGCCGAGAACGCGCGGGCTCGCGAGCTCCGGCGCCGCCTCCTCGCCGCGCTCTCCGAGGCCGGCGTAGGGATCCTGCTCGGCTCCGACGCGCCGCAGATGTTCAGCGTCCCCGGCTTCTCGCTCCACCGTGAGATGCAGGTCATGGCGGAGGCGGGGATGACGCCCTACCAGATCCTGCGCTCCGGGACCTACAACATCGCCGCCTACTTCGACGCCCTCGACGAGTTCGGCACGATCACCGTCGGCCGCCGCGCCGACCTGATCCTCCTCGAGGCGAACCCGCTCGACGACATCGCGAACCTCCAGCGCCGCGCCGGCGTCATGGTCCGCGGCCGCTGGCTCGCCGAGGCGGAGATCCAGGAGCGGCTCGCGGGGATCGCCCGGCGGTACGGCGGCTGACAACGGCGGCGCCGCCGGCCACCCCCGCAGCCTGCGGCCGCGCCCTCCCCGCGGCGGCCGCAGGCTCGCCGCGACCCGCGCGCCGAAGGCGCGCCCTCCCGCCGCCGCAGGCGGCCGACCCCGCCCCGAAGGGGGCCACCCGCCGCGCGTAGCGCGGCCGACCCCGCCACCCCGCAGGGGTGGCCGCACCCCGCCGCCGCGTCAGCGGCGGCCCCCCCCCCCCCCCCCCCCCCCCCCCCCCCCCCCCCCCCCCCCCCCC
>CALBZE010000023.1 GCA_937889645.1 uncultured bacterium | reverse complement strand
CCGCGCCGCAACGCGGCGCCGCCCCCGCCGGCGCCAGCCGGCCGCGCCCCGCCGCGCGAAGCGCGGCCCTCAAACCTCGAACCCCGCCTCCTGCAGCTCCGCCACCACCGCCTCGTCCCTCACGACCTGCCCGTCGAACAGATGCACCGTCCGCTCGGCGTGCCGCGCGTACCGCGGGTCGTGCGTGACCATGCAGATCGTCGCGCCGCCCTGGTGCAGCTCCCGCAGCAGCTCCATCACCGCCTCGCCGTTCTTCGAGTCGAGGTTCCCCGTCGGCTCGTCCGCCAGCAGGATCAACGGATCGCCCGCGATCGCCCGCGCGACCGCCACGCGCTGCTGCTGACCGCCCGAGAGCTGCGACGGGTAGTGCCGCATCCTATGCGACATCCCGACCCGCTCCAGCGCCGCCTCGACCCGCCGCTTCCGCTCCGACGCCGGCATCCCCCGATACGTCAGCGGCAACTCCACGTTCTCGTAGACCGTGAGGTCGCCGATCAGGTTGAACGCCTGGAAGATGAAGCCGATCTCACGGTTCCGGATCCGCGCCCGCTCGCTCGCCGTGAGCCCCGAGACCGGCCGGCCGTTCAGCTGATAGACGCCGTCCGTCGGCGAGTCCAGCAGCCCCAGGATCGAAAGCAGCGTCGTCTTCCCGCACCCCGACGGACCCGCGATCGACACGTACTCCCCGCGCCGGATCTCCAGATGGATCCCGGACAACGCGTGCGTCTCGACCTCGTCCGTGTAGAACACCTTCGTCACGCCTTCCAGCTTGATCAGCGGCTCCGCAGCGCTCTGCGTCATCTCTTCCTCCTTAACGAGGCGAAAACACACGTGGTTACTTGATCCGGACCCGGTCGTACTGATCCCAGGCCGACATGTCCGACAGGATCACGACGTCCCCCACCTGCAGCCCGTCCACGACCTCGATCGTGTTGACCGACGCGCGCCCGAGGCGGACCGGCACGCGCACCGCGTGGCTGCCACCGTCAACCAGCTTGAACAGCCCGACCGTGCTCTCCGCCTGGCCGTACGCCGGACGCCCGACGTAGAGCACCTCGTCCAGCCGCTCGACCTCGATCGTGCCGTCCACGCTCAGATCCGGCCGCGCGCCGCGCGGCAGCTCGCCCTCGAGCGCGACCTCGACCTTGACCGCGCTGTTCGTCACCGACGGGTCGATCCGGATCACCCGACCCGGCACGATCCCGTTGCGCGTGTCGATCTGCACCGGCTGGCCGACCGTCACGTCCCGGATCTGCGTCTCCGGGATCCGCAGCTCCGCCTTCAGGCGACCCGGCTGCACGATCGCGCCGAGCGTGTTCCCCGGAATCACCCACTGCCCAACCTCGAGGTTCATCTGCTGGAGCACGCCATCCGCCGTCGCGCGGATCCGCATCGACTCGACCTGCGCGCGCTGGAACTCCGCGATCGCCCGCAGCCGCTCGACCTGATCGCGCTGCACCTGCAGCTGCGACTCGATCGACTCCGTCAGGATCCGCAGCCGCTCCCGCTCCACCTCGTTCCGCACCCGCAGCTCCTCCGCCCGGCCCCGCGCGTTCTCCAGCTCGATCGTCGAGACCAGACCCTCGCGCGCCAGCTCCTCGTTCGTCCGGACCTGGCGCAACGCCTCGTCGTACTCCCGCTTCACCATCGCGACCACGGCTTCCTGGTTCAGCCGCTGCGTCTCCAGCGACGTACGCAGCTCCACCAGCCGCGCCTCCGCCGCCGTCAGCGCCTGCTCCGCCTGCAACGCCTGGATGTTCACGTCCGGGTTGCTCAGCTCCAGGAGCAGCGTGCCCCGCGTGACCTCCGTACCCGGCCGCACGTGCACCCGCTCGACTCGACCGGGCGTCAGCGTCGTGATCCACCGGATGTCCTCCGGCACCAGATTCCCCGGACCCCGGACCTGGCGCACCATCGTCCCGCGCTTCACCGTGTCCGTGAACACGACCGACCGGTCCACCGTCGGCGCCGCCGGCTCCAGCCGCGCCAGCGCCAGCGTCACCCCCGCGATCCCGACGATCGAGAGCCCGATGTACACGTAGCGCCGCCGATTCGGTCGCTTCTGCCTCGGAATGTCCATCTCGACTCCTCCCCCATGCCCTTGCCCGGTCCACCGACCCGACCCGTCCGGCGTCCTCGAGCCAATCTCCGTGCCAATCCGACGATGTTACACAGGTTGCTGCAAATCAACAACTTACACGTTCCGCCACCCTCCACGACCACCCCATTGACCGCGCGATCCCGGGACGCGACGTCCCGAATCCGGACACCCGCGCGGCGACGGGCGACGTCGGCAACGGACCGCGCCGGCGCCCCCCTTCGCCGACGCCGTTCACCGGGACGGACCCCGCAACGGCCTCCCCACCGCCGCCTCCAGCGCCACCAGCGCCTCGTGGAACGAGTAGACCGCCGCGAGGTGGTCCCGGTTCGCCCGGGCGTTGTCCGCCTCCGCCCGGCTCAGCTCGAGGAAGTCCCCCGCGCCGAGGCGATAACGCTGCCGCGCCAGGCGAAGCTGTTCGGCCGCGGCCGAGGCATTCCGCTCCTCGAGCGACACGCGCCTGTACGCCGTCTCGAGCGTGAGCAGCGCTTCGGCGACCATCGTCCGCCTCTCCAGCTCGGCCGCGCGCAGGCGCTGCCTGGCGTCGTCGGCGGCCACGCGTGCGGCCTCGACCTGACGCCTGCGCTGGAAGCCCGAGAAGAGCGGGATCGAAACCTGGAGCTGCGCGTAGACCGGCTGACGCGTGAACTCGAACGGGAAGACGTCGTTCTCCGCGACGATCGCGGCCTCGTCCGCCGGCGTGAGGGTGTACGCCGCCGCGCAATCCATCGGGTACCCAGGGAGCGGCTCCGGCAGCCCCGCGGAGATGCGGCCCAGGAGCTCGCACGACTCCCGCGCGCTCGCCATCCGGTTCCGCGCCTGCCCGATCAGGTACTCGGGCGTGCCGACCTCGCGGGAGAAGCCCGACCACCCGACCGACAGCGCGAGCGACGGCAGGAACTCGCCCCACGCCGCCCTGCGCATCGCGTTGCTCGCCGCCTCCGCCGCGCGCAACGACCGGATCTGCGGGTGCGAGCCGAGCGCCTCCGCCACCAGCTCGTCCACGTCCCACGTCGGCTCGAACACCTCGAACTCGCTCGTCAGCACGAGATCCCGGTCGAGCTGGATCCCCAGGAGCTGCAGCAGCCGCAGCCGCTCCGTCCGGACCCGGTGCTCCGCCTCCAACAGCGCGACCTCCGCCCGGCCCCGCTCCACCTCCGCCTGCTTCACCTCCAGCTGCGTCCCCGCGCCCACGCGCGCGCGCGCCAGCGCCAGCTCCTCGTTCTCCCGCGCGCTCTCCAGGTCCTTGGTCGCCAGCTCGACGGCGTCCATCGCCCGCAACG
Source organism: uncultured bacterium (assembly GCA_937889645.1). Classification (GTDB taxonomy): domain Bacteria; phylum Gemmatimonadota; class Gemmatimonadetes; order Longimicrobiales; family RSA9; genus CALBZE01. Next base: position 111,614 of record CALBZE010000023.1, on the reverse strand, counting down.
CCGACAGGTACTGCCGCGTCACGTCCAGCTCCAGCGTCCGCGCCGCCGCCTCGATCGCCGCGACCGTCGATTCCCGGTTCGCCCGCTCCACGCCCGGACGGAACAGCCGCTCCGCCGAAAGCTGGTAGTTCACCGCCAGCCGATAGCTCGACCAATACGACTCCGGCACGCGGTCCACCCCCAGGTCCGCCAGCGCCAGGTCCAGCAGCGGCTGACCCTCGCCCTCGTACTGGAACGCCAACGACGCACTGCTCGTCGGCAGCAGCGCCGCGTACGCCTCCCGTACCCGCCAGTCCGCCTCCGACTCGTCGTTCGCCAGCATCCGGAACGCCGGGTTGTTCCGCCGCGCCAGCTCGATCGCCTCCTCGAGCGTCAGCGTGACCGGCCCCTGCGCCCGCGCACCCTCCGCCGCGACCGCCAGCAGCACCACGACGCCCGCCAGGATGCACGCCGTACGGCTCCTACGCTTCGACTGCACCGTCCCCTCCCTGACCTGGTTCGATGGCTCCGGCCGACTCACGATCCCGATTCACCGGCCCGGACGTCATCGACGATCCGCGACGTCGGGCCGCTCGCCGGCCTCGGCCCTCGTCCCGAGGAAAGGGCTATGCCATGGGCGGCCGGCAATGTAAATTGTGATGAAAAAAAAGAATTATGACATCGTCAGGGATGCGGGCGGCCAGAAAAGACTGACCGCTCCCGGGACACGCCGTCCCGAGAGCGGTCACGTCGCGCGACGTCGCAACGGGTCACGCCGCGTCGCGACGCGTCACACGACGCCGCGACCGGTGAACCGACGTCGCCAACGGGGTCACCAGCTGATCTTCCCCTGCTGCGACGTGTCGATCTCGTCCATGCGACCGGTGCGGAAGAGGAACGCTTCCATGTTCGCGGTGAGCATGTCGCGCGCTTCCTTCTCGCGCACGTCCAGGCCGTAGTGGTTGATGAGCGCGGTCTGCTGGCGGAGCCACTGGTCCCAGCAGCGCTGGCAGATGGACTGGTGGATGCGCTCGCCCAGCTCGTTGCGGAACGGAGGCTTCGCGAGCTGGTTGCCCTGCTGGCCGCAACGGACGCAGGTTAGGTCGGCCATGTCGTCTCCTTCGGGTCGCCGGCGCTGGTGCGGCCGGCCTCGTTCTCGTTGCCTGTTCGCGGTGTACCGTCGTAAGCTACACCATACGCTGCAGGTGTCTACCCCCGAATCCCCGATTGGTTGGTCTCCTCGCATGAAGCGATCGCTGCCCGCTATCACCGCGCTGGCCATCCTGAGCTGGGGCGTTCCATCCTCGGCGCCGGCGCAGGAGGCGCTGGTCCTGGGCGGCGGCGGCTCGCGGGGGCTAGCGCACGGGGGCGTGGTCGTCGGGCTCGAGCGGCTCGGCCGCGACCCGAAGCTGGTCGTCGGGACGAGCATGGGCGCGATCGTGGGAGCGCTCTACGCGGCCGGCTACGCGCCGGAGGAGATCTGGCGCATCATCGCGGAGCAGGACTGGCCGGCGCTCTTCGTCGCGGACGCGCGCGTCGTCGGCCCCGACCTCGAGGCGCGGATCCCGATCCTCGAGCTGGATCGGGGCGAGCAGCCCTCCGGCCTCGTCCCCGACTGGCGCATCAACCGTCGCCTGGTGCGGCTCCTCTTCGATGCGCAGGCGCGCAGCCTCGGCGACTTCGACCGCCTGCCGCGCCGATTCCGCGCGGTCGCTGCGAGTCTGTACACCGGCCAGGCGGTCGTCCCCGCCCGCGGCGACCTCGCGCTCATCGTCCGCGCGAGCATGGCCGTCCCCGGCGTCTTCGCGCCCGTCCGCTGGGGCGACGACTGGCTCGTCGATGGAGGGATCCGCGACAACGTGCCGACCGCGGTCGCGCGGGCGCTCGGCGGCGACCCGATCGTCGCCGTGGACGTGATCCGCCCGCCGCCGGATATCGAGGAGACCGACCCGCTCGCGATCGGGCTGCGCGGGCTGCGGCTCCTCCTCGAGAACGCGATCCCGGACACGGCGCCGGACGTGCGGATCCTGCCCCGGATCCCGCCCGAGTTCCCCGAGGCGCTCTTCCCGCGAGACCCGGTGCCTCTCCTCGAAGCCGGCCTCGAGGCGACGCTCGCCGCGCTTCCGCCCCAGTCTGGCCCATCGCCGCCCCAGCCCGCGCGGCCGCTGCCGGACTCGATCGGCCCGCTCGAGATCGTCGGCGGCGATCCGGCGACGCGGGCGCTCGCGCGAGCCGCGTTCGCCGGGATCGCGCCCGGCCCGTTCGATGCCCGCGCGATCCTCGACGCCGTCGACCGCCTCTACGCGACCGGCCTGTTCACCGGCGTCTGGCCATCGCTGGCCCCTCCCGACCTCGATCCTGGCCCGGATCCTGCAACATCCGGTCGCGCTCCCCGGTTGCGCGTTCAGCTCGCCATGATCGAACGCACAATGCTGGCCGGCGCCGCGGGTTACGACAACGACCGCGGCGGCCGCGCCTGGGCGGCGTTTCGACATCGCACAGTGCGCGGCGGCGCCGCAGAATTCCAAGCGGCAATTTCCGGTCACGCGCTCGAGCGCTGGGCAAGTCTTTCCGCCCGACGGCACTCGACCTGGCGCCCGCCGCTGACCTGGTCGATCGGCGGCGCGTATCGCGAGTCAAACATCCGCCGTTACGTCGACGACGCCGTCGTCGGCACCACCGAGGTCCGACGCGCCGGCGGCTGGATCGGCGCCGGCTGGCGGCGTGTCGCGCCCGAGGCGCGCGCCGCGTTGCTCTTTCGAGGGGAGTGGGTCGACGTCGAGGGCGGCGGCGACGGCGCGGCGTGGGGCCCGCTCCTGCGCGTGGGCCGCGATCCGTCTCCGGTCAGGGTCGTCGGGCGCGAGCCGCTGCTCGAGGCCGAGGCGCGCTGGGGCGCGTTCGACTACCAGCGCGTGCACGCCGGCGGCTCGATCGACGGCCGCGCCGGCCGGCTGCTCGGCGCCCTCGTCGCCGAAGCCGCACACACCGCCGGCTCCGCGCCGCCCGACGCGCTCCCCGCGCTCGGCGACGAGCACCGCGTGCCGGGGCTCCGCTGGGGTCGGCTGCGCGCCCGCACGATCGCGCTCGGCGGCGCGGACCTCGCCGCGCCGATCGCGCTCGAGGGCTTTCTCCGACTGCGTCTCCGCGCCGCCGTCGTCGACGATCCGATCGACCTCGCCGGGACGAACGGCCGCGCGGTCGGCGGCGCCGAATTGGGCGCCGTCTGGCCGACGCCGGTCGGGCCGCTCGGCGTCGCCATCGGCGCAGCGACCGATGGGAGCTGGCGCATCGATGTGAACGTGGGACCGCTGTTCTGACCCGGCAACCGAGGCGATGAACACGGAGGCGACCCATGGATGAATCCCGTCGAAGAAAGCGAGGCGTGCTGCTGGCGAGCCTGGGGTTCGCCCTCGCCCTCGCCGCCGGGATCGTCCTCAAGGCACTCGGCGTCGCCGGCGTCGACTTCGCCGATTGGGTCGCCCTCGCCGCCCTGACCGCAGCCGTCCAGGCCGCCCTCTGGTTGATCCCCCACCTCGGCCTCGATCAGCGACTCACGTTCGACCGTCACTACCTCTGGGTCCCCATGACCGCCGCGGCAGGGCTGCTCGCCGCGTACGCGCTCGTCATCGTCGAGCTGCGGTTCCTCGTGCTCATGGGGTGGCTGGTCGCGCTCCTCTTCGTCGCGGGCAACGTCGGGTTCCGCGGCGTGGGCGCGCTCAGCTTCCTCATGGCCGTCGCGTACATGGCCGCGATCTACATCAACTTCCGCGAAGGGCACCTGATCTCCCTCGGCATCGAGACCGCCACGATCGGAACCTTCCTCATCGTCTGCCTGTACGCCGGCGTGGTGTTCGAGCGGATCCGCCGCGACCGGGTCGAAACGCGCGCGCTCCGCAGGCGCCTCCTCGAACTCGCGCTCACGGACCCGCTCACCGGGCTGCCCAACCGCCGCCGCTTCGAGGAGACGCTCCGCGCCGAGCTGTCGCGCATGCACCGCTACGGCGGGCAGTGCTCGCTCGTCATGATCGACGTAGATTACTTCAAGAACTACAACGACGCGCTCGGCCACCTGGCCGGCGACGTCATCCTCAAGGAGCTCGCTCAGCTCATGCGCAAGGAGTTGCGCGCGAGCGACTTCCTGGCGCGTTACGGGGGCGAGGAGTTCGGGCTGATCATGATGAACACGCCCAAGGACGAGGCCTACAATGCGGTCGACCGCCTGCGCCGCGTGGTCGAGGAGCACGCGTTCCGTGGCACGCACGTCCTCCCCGGCAAGCGCCTGACGATCAGCGCCGGCGTGGCGACCGCGCCGCACGATGCCGTCACGTACGAGGACCTGGTCCAGTGCGCCGACAGCGCGCTGTACGCCGCCAAGCGCGAAGGCCGCAACATCGTCTTCCGCGCCGTGGCCTTGCGGTGACGGAGCCCACGAGCATGGTCGAACTCCCCGACGCAGGCATCCCATCGGACGCGGCGGCATCGCCGCCGCCGGCCGGGGTCGATCGCCCGTCGGTCCCCGGAACCCACGCGCCGCCGCTCCCCGACGCCGGACTGCGCCCGCTCGATCCGCGCGTGGTCGGCTACTGGCGCATCCGCCTTGCGGCGTGGACCGGCGCCACGGCGATCGCCGCGGCCGCGTGCGGCGCCTGGCTCGCCGACACGCTCGGCGCCGCGCTCATCGCGCTCGCCGCGCTCGCCCTGGCCGGCGCGACCGCCTCGCTGCTGCCGCGGGCGCGTTATCGCGCCTGGGGCTTCGCCGTCCGCCAGGCCGACCTCGTCGTCCGGCGCGGCGTGGTCTGGCGCACCACGAGCATCGTCCCGCACGCGCGCATCCAGCACGTCGACACGCGCCAGGGCCCCCTCGAGCGGCGCCTCGGCCTCGCCCGCGTCGTCGTCCACACCGCCGGGTCCGTCGGCGGCGCGATCGGGATCCCGGGGCTCGCGCTCCCGCACGCCGAGTCCCTCCGCGACCAGCTGGCCGCACTGGGCGGCGACGATGGAGTTTGACGCGTTGGAGCGGGACGCGTTCCGGCCGCGCCGGCTGCACCCGCTCACGCTCGTCTTCGAGGCGATCCGCGTCGCGCGGCACCTCGTGCTCCCCGCGATCGCGGGCGCGGCCGGCGCCGCAAACGACGGCGTCGCCCGTACCCTTGCCGTCGGACTCGGCATCCTCGCCGTCCCGGCGATCGCCGCGGCAATCGCCCGCTACGTCAGCTTCCGCTACCGCCTGACCGACGACGACCTGATCCTCGATTCCGGCGTCCTCGCGCGGCGGCATCGCATCATCCCGCTCGCCCGGATCCAGAACGTGGACGTGCGCCAGCAGCCGCTCGAGCGGATCTTCGGCGTCGCATCGCTCCACATCGAGACGGCGGGCGGCAAGAAGACGGAGGGCGTCATCTCCGTCCTCGGCCGCGCCGACGCGGACGCGCTCCGCGCCCGGCTCCTCGCGTCCCGCGACGCCGCCGCGGGCGCGGCGACGCCGGTCGAGACGCTCGCGCGGCTGTCGACCCGCGAGCTCATCGTCGCCGGCGCGACCGCCAACGAGATCGGCGTGGTCGCCGCCGCGCTCGCGGGGTTGATGCAGTTCGTCGAAGACCGCCTGGTCGAGTACCTGCCGGAGGCGATCGATCCGGCGGCGCTCCCGGCGCTGCCGCCCGCGCTCGCGATCGCCGCGTTCGTCGTCGCCGGCGCGATCGCCGTGCTCCTCGTGGGGTGGATCCTGTCGATCGTGGGATCCGTCGTCGGATACCACGGCTTCACGCTCGAGCGGGTCGGCGGGGAATTGCGCAAGCGATACGGGCTCCTCGCCCGCAGGGAAGGGAGCGTGCCGCTCCGGCGCGTGCAGGCGGTCCGCATCGAGGAGTCGCTCCTGCGACGGCCGTTCGAGCTCGCGGCCGTCCGCATCGAGACCGCCGGCGCGACGGTGCCGGGGCAGCAACGGAACCCCGAGGCGTTCGTCCCGCTCGCGAGCCGCGAAGGCGCGGCGCAGCTCGTCGCTCGCCTCCTCGACGGATTCGATCCCGGCTGCGTGGCGCTGCTCCCGGTCCACCCCCGGGCCCGGCGTCGGATCTTCGTCCGGCTGGCCGTGCCGATCGTCCTCGTGGCCGCCACGCTCGGCCCTCTCCACCACCCCGGGTGGCTCACGCTCCTGGTCCTGCTCGCGCCCGCGTACGCCCTGGCCGGGAACGCGTACGCCAACCGCCGCTACGCGGTGGTCGACGACTACGTCGTCGCGCGCGACGCGCTCTTGGGCCGGACGACGTGGGTCATCCCGCGCCGGAAGATCCAGACCGTGCACGTCGCATCGTCCCCATTCCAGCGACGGCACGGTCTCGCGACCCTGGTCGTGGACACCGCCAGTGGACCCCGCGGCGCGGCGTACATCAAGGACCTCCCCGAGGACGTCGCGTTCGACCTAGCGCAGCGCCTGTCGCGCCGCGTGCCCGAGCGCCCGCCCGTCCCGATCCCTTGACGGGTCGCCCGACGCTCGGGCCCCGACGCCTACTCTCGCGCCGTGATCGCCGCGCCGCTCGCGGCCGCCGCCAGCGAAAGCACTGTCGCGAGCAGGATCCACCAGATCGCCGACGAGACCGTCCCCGCCACCTGCTCGGCCACCTCCGGCGCCCGACGCCGCGCCTCCTCGGCCTGTAGCTGGACCTGCCGCTGCGTCTCTTCGATCCGTTGCGCCGCCTGCTGCGCCTGCGAACGGCTCAGCCCCTGCTGCTCCAGCACGGCGACGATCCGCTGCCGGGCGTCGCCCTCGGCGACCTGCGACAGGTCGCCGCGCTCGACCACCGCCGCGCCCACCCGGCCCGCACCGCCCACCGCGGACGCCACCGTCTGCCCGGCCATGCCGAACATCCCGCCGAGCAGCGAGGAGACCCCCGACGTCACCGCCCACGCCGCCACGATCACCGTCAGCCCCCAGACGAGCACGCCGTGAAGCACCCCGTCCAGGCGAGTCAGGATTCCCGCGAAATGCCCGGCGGCCAGCCCGCCCACGAACAACGAGATCAGCCCGGTGAGCACGGCCCAGATGCCGGCGCCGATCCCGACCTGCTCGAGCGTGCCGCCCGGACCCAGATCGAGCGCGCCCAGCCCCACGGCCAGGCCGATCAGCGTCAGCACCACCTGCGTCACCAGCGCGATCACGAATCCGGCGAAGATCGCGCCCCAGCTCAACCGGAACCCCACGAACTCGAACGCCTCGCCTTCATCGATGCGTTCCACGTGCTGCGCCATACCCCGCTCCTGTTACGGGACCGCCTGCTTCCCCCGGCGTCCACCCACGGATCGCACAAAGCAATGGCGCAAAAGGCGTTCCGACAACGAGCGCGCCCGCGGGGAAACCCCCGCGGGCGCGCTCTCGCAGACCTCGATGCCATCGGGTCAGTAGCCGTCGGCGTATCCGCCCCGATGGCCGTAGCCCCGGCCGCCCGGCCGGCCGCCCTCCCGGCGCGGGCCGCGCGACGGCGGCACCGCTGGCGGGTTCAACCGCTCCACGTTCGCGGCCTTCAGCCCCTTGTCCGCGTGCATCACCTCGAACTCGACCTCCTCGCCCTCGTAGAGGACCTTGAAGCCCGAGCCCTGGATCGCGCTGTGGTGGACGAAGACGTCCGGGCCGCCCTCCTGCTGCAGAAAGCCGTAGCCCTTCTCCTGGGAGAACCACTTGACGGTGCCTCTGGTACGTTCCATCGCCGTACTCCTCGAGTGGGTAGAGCTGTTGGGTCGTGTCGGGGGTGCGGGCGATGTGCCGTACCCGAAGACCGACTGCCGCGTCCTCGTCGCGCCCGCGGCCGGCGCAAAAGAAAAAACGGGACCCGCGATGCCTCGACCGCGGATCCCGATCGCCTTTTCGTCCCCTCTCGATCCGTCGCGGTCCGGACGACCGTCCCGCGTCGGAGATCGTCAAGCGGCTCCATGATATCTGGGACGCCGGAACGCTGTCAAGATGGACGTAGGCACGCCGCGGGCGCCGTCCGTCCGACCCGCCGGCGACGGCGCGCCGGCGCGCCCGTTCCGCCGTCCACGATTGACGGAATGGCATGGACGTTGTAGCCTCCCTCCACCGCGACCGCTCGAACGAGCGGACCGGTGCCCAGGATTCGGAATCAGTATCGCATGATCGCCATGGCTTCTCGCACGAGCTCGACGGGTGCTTCGTTCCGGTTTCGCGTCTCCGACGCGGTCGACGTGCCGCACCGCGGCATGCTGCTCCGCCTGCGCCTGATGGAGGGGACGCCCTCGATCGCCGAGCTGCGCCCGGGCCGTTATCTGCTGCTCCGCGCGCCCGACGGCGCCGAGCGTTGGGTCCGCGTCCTCGACTTCGCGATCGTCGGCGGCAAGGCGACGCAGGCGCGCCTCGAGCGCACCCGCGAGCTCGACATCGTGATCTCGCAGGCCGACGCGCGGCGGGATGGCCGCGCGATCGAGATCGGCTGGCAGGTCGTCGCGGCGGCGGCGAGCGCGGGCGAGCGCGCCGCCTGAGCGAAGGGGCGGCCGCGGATCCCGGCGAGTCGCCCCGGGTTATGACCTCCCCGGAACCTCCGTCGATTTCCTGTCGACCACGCCGGAAATGAACCGCAAGCGACTCGTCCTGATCCTGACGCTGCCGCTCGTCCTCGTCATCGCGGCGGCGACGATCGTCTTTCTCCTCCCTGCGGAGCGCGTCGCCGGCATCGCCGCCCGGCACGCCGAGTCGGCTCTCGGCCGCGAGGTCCGCATCGACCGCGTCTCGATCGATCTGTTCCCCGCGCCCGGCGTCGCGCTCGAAGGCGTCGCGATCGCCGGCGCTTCGTCCGATGCGCCGCCGCTCGCCACCGTCCGCCGCGCGGTCCTCCGGATCAAGCTCCTCCCGCTCTTCGCACGCCGCGTCGTCGTCGACGCCGTGACGCTCGATTCGCCGCGCATGCTGGTCGTCGTCGACACGAGCGGGGCGCTGAACATCCCGACCTTCGGGGGAACGAAGGCCGACACGGCCGCGGAGGAGAGCGCCGCCGCGCAGCAAGCCGAAGCCGACGCCGCGGGCGCCGGGATCGCGTTCCTGGTCGACCGATTCGAGATCCGCGACGGCCGCTTCGGCTACCGCGACGAGCGTACCGGCACCGCCATCCGCATCGACGGGCTCGACCAGCGGCTCCACCTCGCGGGCGAGCTGAGCGGCGGGACGCTCGCGCGCATCCGCGCCGAGGGCGAGCTCGACATCGACGCGCTCGGCGCGGTCCTCCCCGAAGGGCTCGCCGTCCCGATCGAGAATGCCCGGCTTCGCATCGAGCACGACGCGCTCCTCGACCGGACCGCCGACTCGCTCGCGCTCCCGCGCCTGACCGTCCGGATCCAGGAGATCGCGCTCGACGGCGCCGGCGTCGTCCGCGAGCTGACGAACACCGAGCGCCGCGATGTCGCGCTCCGGCTCGCCGCCGGGCCCGTCGACGTCGGCGCGCTCGTCCGCTCGCTCCCGCGCGCGCTCATCGACCGCATGGCGCCCGAGGGCGTCGAGATCCCCGACGTCGACGGCACAGCCACCCTCGAGGTCGCGGCCAGGGGCGCGCTCGGCGTCGACGCGCTCCCGGAAGTCGACGGCACGCTCACCCTCGACGCGTTCCGGCTGGCCTGGGGGAAGAAGGGCGACCTGATCGACCGGCTCGGCGGCCGGATCCGATTCTCCCTCGACTCCGTCGCGACCGACGGGATCGAGGGGCGGCTCCTCGGACAGCCGCTCAACGTGGCGTTCGCGGTGCGCGACTTCGCCGCGCCGAACGCGTCCGCGCGCGTCCGCGCCGGCCTCGACCTCCAACGCGCGACGGCGCTCGGCCTGATCCCCGACTCGCTCGGCGCCGCGGGCACCGTCGGCGTCGACCTGGCCGTCCGCGCGCCGCTGCTCCAGCCCGAGCGCGGCGCCATCGACGGCGCGGTCTCGCTCGCCGGCGTGAGCGCACAGCCACCCACGATCCTCGTACCCGTCCGCGTCGAGTCGGGCCGGATCGCCTTCCGTGGCCAGAAGTTCGCGACGGAGTCGCTCCGGCTCCGGATGGACGAGAGCGACGTCGCCATCGACCTCGAGGTCGACCGCTGGCTCCCGTTCGCGCTCGGCGACTCGACCGCCGTACCGACGGTCCACGCGGACATCCGCTCGCAGCGCCTCGACCTCGACCCGATCCTCGGGCCACCGCCCGAGGACGTGCCGACCTACGCCGAGATCCTCTTCGCCCGGCTCGCCGATCGCCCGATCGACGGACGACCGGCGGAAGAGGTCGCGGCGGAGGCCGGCTTCGTCCTGCCGCCGCTGCCGCCCGTCGCGCTCGACGGCCGCTTCCGCGCCAATACGTTCCGCAGGAACGACCTCGAGCTGCAGAACCTCGACGTCGCATTCAGCGGCAACGGCGAACGGATCGAGGTGACCGACGCCAGGTTCGGCATCATGGGCGGCGCGGTCCAGCTCGCCGGCCGCGTCGGGCTCCCGACCGGCGCGGACGACAGCGGGATGCCGGCGGTCTTCAGCTACCAGCTCCGCGACGTCGGCGCCGCGGCGTTCCTGAACCGCTTCACGCCGTTCCGCAACCACCTGTCGGGGTCGCTGCTCCTCGGCGGCACGGTGCGCATGGTCCTCGACCGCAACCTGCTCCCGCTCCGCGAGAGCGTCGTCGCCGAGGGCTCGATCGCCGTGAGCGGCGGCCAACTCGTCAACTGGCCCGTCGTCAAGGCGCTCGGCCAGAAGCTCGAGCTCGCCCGCTTCGACACCCTCTCGCTCCGCGACTGGGCCGGCCAGTTCCGCATCACCGGGCCGACCGTGACCATCGCCGAGTCGCTCCTCGACGCCGACGAGCTGACCGCGCGCGCCGCCGGCGCATTCGACTTCGCCGGCCGGCTCGACCTCACGGCCACGCTCCTCCTCGAGCCGACGCTGACCGGCCGCATCCGCGGCGAGCTCGGCCCGCGCCTCGCCGCGCTCGCCGGGCCCGACGGCCGCGTGCCGCTCGGGATCACCATCAACGGGCCGGCCCGCGAGCCCAGCCTCGGCCTCGACTTCTCCGAGGCCCGCGACCAGGCCGTCGCAAGGGCACGGCAGGAAGCCGAGGAGCGCGCGCGCCAGCTCGCCGAGGAGGCCGCCCGCAACGTCGCGGGCAAGTTCATCCCCGGCGCCGACTCCGCCGCCGTCGACGCGCTCCGCACCGCGCCCGTCGACTCCGCTCGCGCAAAGGTCGAGGCCGAGGTCAGGAACCGGCTGCGGCAGATCATCCGCATCAAGAATTGACGATTTTCTGGACAGCCGTCCCTCCTGCGCTTAACCTACTGCGTCACTCGAACAGCACAGGAGGGACGACGAATGTCCGACGGCCGTTTGGTCTTCCTCACCGGCGCGACCGGGTACATCGGTTCCCGCCTCGCCCGGCGCCTCGTCGAGCGCGGCGACCGCATCCGCTGCCTCGTCCGCCCCACGTCCAACGCTTCCGCGCTCGAAGAACTCGGCGCGGAGATCGTCGTGGGTGAGTTGACCGACGCCGCCACCATCGTCGGCGCGCTCCAGGACGTCGACCTCGCCGTCCACCTCGCCGCGGTCTACGAGGTCGGCGTCGTCGACCGCCGCGCGCTCGAGCGTACCAACGTCCTCGGCACGCGAACGTTCCTCTCCGCCATCGAACGGGCGCGCACGCCACGCGCGATCTACGTCTCGACCACCGCCGCGCTCGCGCCCGTCCCCGACGGCGAAGGCGACGAAGACACCGAGTACGGCCCTGGCGCCCGCTACCCCTCCGTCTACCACGAGACCAAGGCCCGCGCCCACAGCATGGCCCGCGAGGCCCAGCGCATCGGGCTCCCGCTCATCATCGTCTGCCCCGCCGTCGTCTACGGCCCGGGCGACCGCAGCCCCATGGGCAAGTACGTCGAGGACCTGATCGCCGGACGGCTGCCGGGGCTCCTCACCCGCGACCCGTGGTTCTCCTACGTCCACGTCGACGACGTCGTCGAAGCGATGCTCCTCGCCGCCGACAAGGGCCGCGCCGGACGAACCTACATCCTCTCCGGCGAGCACGCCTCCCTCTCCGACTTCCTCGGCCGCGTCGCCGACATCGCCGGGAAGCGCTTGCCCCGGCTCCGGTTCCCCGTCGGCCTCGCCCGCGCCACCGGGATCGGCCTGGACCTGATCTCCCGCATCACCGGGCTGCGATTCCCCATCAGCCGCGAGGCCGTCGATGTCGGCGCCGGACACCGCTGGCTGCACTCCAACGCACGGGCGCGCGACGAGCTCGGCTGGAACCCTCGGCCCCTCGCCGAAGGACTACCCGAGTACGTCCGCTGGTTCGTCGACCAGCGCGCCCGCCGGCGCGGTCGGTGACCGGAGACGTCCAACGGTCGTCAACACTTCCAAGGCGTCGCGCGTCTTACTGATTGAAACCTGGAAACAACGGCTCGGGCGACGGCGTCGTCCCTCGGTCGGCGGCCTCCGGAGGCGCAATCTTCGCCCTCGGTGCCGCCAACCATCGGGTACGCCGGTCGCCTGGTCGGTATCGACCGTCTCCTGCGCGGAACGATCCCATGACCACGACACCGGTCGCACTCGGTCAGAACCTGGCCCGGCTCGTCTGGGAGAATTTCACGGACTTCCTCGAAACCGCGCCCGTCGGCGTCACGACCGGTCCAGATGGCGACGTGGTGCCGGATCTGGTCCCCGAAGAGCTCCTCATCCTCTTCCTCTGGGTACACACCCGCGCATGCCAGCAGGCGCTCGCGACGCGCGTGCCGCCCGACACCCTCAAGGCCACGCTCGACGCGCTGCACCGCACCGTCCTCGAGGACATGGAGGCCCACGGCGCATCGCGCGCCGCGCTCCCCCTCTTCGAGCAGCGCATCAGCGCCCGGTACTCGGAGTATTACGCCGCCGCCGATCGTGGCGATGCCCGCATCGGCGAGGTCGCCGCGCAGCGCGTGAGTGGCAAGCCCAAGACCGATCCGGTGTTCCGCGCCGCGCTAGCGGAGGCTGCCCTCGTCGCCGCCGGCCCACTGCGCGACTACCTCGACGACATCGAATTGCAGCACACCGCATGAAAAGCGCGGCGGGCGGAGCCGAATCGGCCCCGCCCGCCGACCGCGTCAGCCGCGCCCGCGCCAGTACCGCGCGAGGCCGTACCACGTCGCCGCGATCCCGCCACTCTCCTCGTACCCGCGCGCCGCCTCCTCCGGCAGGTAGCGACGCATCTCCGCGCCCGCGGCCTCGACGAAGCGCCGCGCCCGCTCCTCGTCCGTCCCCGGCTCGTCGAGCGACGTGCGCACCGCTTCGGCCCACGCGAAGAGCCGCGCCTCGAACTCGTCCAGGTGCGCGGCTACGTCGTCCAGCGGGCCGAAGTGCGTGACGAAGAGCCGCTCCGGCTCCCACTCCCGGATCCGCGCCAGCGCCTCTTTCCACGCCTCCAGGTCGATGTCGGGCGGCGGCGCGGGCGGCAGCGCGAACGGCAGCGCGTTCACGCGGATCCCCGCCGCGTCGCCCACGTACGCGATCCCGGTCTCCGGGTCCAGGTACGAGACGTGGTGCACCGCGTGCCCGGGCGTGTAGGCGACGTCGAAGCCCCGACCCGCGACGTCGATCCGCTCGCCGCCCGCGAGCGCGACCACGTTCGCCGCCGGCACCGCCGCCACCTCGCCCCAGAGCACGTCCATCCGATCTCCGTAGATGCGACGCGCGCTCGCGAGGAGCCGCGACGGATCGATCAGGTGCGGCGCGCCGCGCTCGTGCACGTAGACCCTTAGCTCGGGGTTCTCGCGGACCAGCACGCCCGTCGCGCCGGCGTGGTCCAGGTGGATGTGCGTGAGGAGCAGCGCGCGCACGTCGCGCAGCCCGAACCCTTCACCGGCCAGCGCGGCGCGCAGCCGCGGCAGCGTCGACGCCGGGCCGGGGTCGACCAGGACCGGCCCGCCCGGCGCTTCGACCAGCGCGGTCGCGATGTGGAACGGGCGACCGAGGAACTCGAGATCGATCAACGTCGTGTCGGACGAAATCGAAGACATGCGAGGACCTGCTCGTGGTCGGTTCGGAAGTGCCGGTGAATTCTAGCCCGGCCGCGAGAGCCCAACAACACCGGCGGCAGGCCCGGGGCCTGGACCAGAGGCGACGGACGGCGCATCGTTGAGCTACGTGCGGGGCTCGGCGCGCCCCGGTCGCGATGCCCGACCCGAGTCGGAGCATCGCGCTCGGATCACGATCTGGACAGGTCACGCCATGCCAGACACCCGGGAAGTCCACCGTTCGGACGCAGCCGCCGATCGCGCCGCTCGACCGCGCGCGCAGACGGACGCCTGCAAGGTCTGCGGTAACGCCGACGACAACCGCGAGTTCACCGCCCGCGAGATGATGTTCGGGCTCCGGCACGAGTTCCGGTACCTCGAGTGCGGCGCGTGCGGCACGCTCGCGATCCTCGATCCGCCGGCGGACCTGTCGCCGTACTACCCGGACGACTATTACTCGATGCGGCCGCCGCCGCGCGAGAACCCCCTCAAGGTCTTCCTCAAGCGACGCCTCGCCGCCTACGGCCTCCGCGGAACCGACCTGCTCGGCCGACTCCTCGCCGCGCGCTTCGGCATCCCCCGCGAGGTCGAATGGCTGCGACGGGCAGGCGTCGGCTACGACGACGCGATCCTCGACGTCGGCTGCGGTGCGGGGCACCTCCTCCTCCACCTCCGCAACCTGGGCTTCACGAACCTCACGGGCGTGGACCCCTTCATCTCGGCCGATAGCGAGCCGGCGCCCGGCGTCCGGCTGCACAAAGCCGACGTCCACGACCTCGACGGCGCCTTCGACTTCGTCATGCTCCACCACACGCTCGAGCACGTCGCGGATCCGGAAGCGGTCCTCGCGCAGGCCCACCGCCTCCTCCGGCCCGGCAGCTTCGCACTGATCCGGATCCCCGTCGCCGGGACGTTCGCCTGGCGCACCTACGGCGCCGACTGGGTCCAGCTGGATGCGCCGCGCCACCACGTCCTCTTCACCGAGCGCGCGCTCCGGGGGCTGGCCGAGCGCCTCGGCTTCACGGTCGAGCACGTCGACTACGACTCGACCGGCTTCCAGTTCTGGGGGAGCGAGCAGTACCGCCGGGGCGTGCCGTTGATGGACGCCCGATCGGCAGCGGTCGACCCGTCCGCCTCCGATTTCACGCCGTCCGAGCTCCGGGCGTTCGACGCGCGCGCCATCGAGCTCAACGCAAAGCACGACGGCGACCAGGCGTGCTTCTACCTTCGCCGACCCGCCTAACTCTCGCGCCCGCCCCGACTTGACCACCACGACGGCCGCTCGTATCCTTTTCCGTTGGGCCGAATTCTGACCCGGTGCCGGTTGCGTCGGGCTGGACGACCCTCAACGACGACGGGGCCGGTCGGGCGGAGCAGGATCCGCCCGGGATCCGGCCGGGTCGCCCGCTCGACCCATCCGACACACGACACCTGCGCCGCGCCGGGACCCGGGCCCGGGGCGGCGCATTTTCGTTTCGTTCGCAGAACGGAGGATCCATGATCGCTGTCGAGGGGGTTACGAAACGCTACGGCGCCCTCGTCGCGGTCGACGATCTCTCGTTCGAGATCGACCGCGGCCAGGTGGTCGGCTTCCTCGGCCCGAACGGGGCGGGAAAGACGACGACGATGCGCATGCTTGCGGGCACGCTCGAGCCGGATGCGGGCGTCGTCCGCATAGACGGCCGGCCGATCGCCGAGGCGCCCGTCGAGGCGAAGCGCCGGATCGGCTACATGCCCGAATCCAACGCGCTCTACTCCGAGATGCTCGTCTCCGAGTACCTGGACTTCGCCGCGGAGCTGCGGGGCATCAACGGCGCCGACCGTCGGCGCGCCCTGGGCGAGGTGGTCGAGGCGACGGGGATCGGCGGGGTCTACTACCGCCCCATCGCCGAGCTCTCCAAGGGGTACCGCCAGCGCGTCGGCCTCGCCGCCGCGATCCTGCACCGTCCCGAGATCCTGATCCTCGACGAGCCGACGGAGGGGCTCGACCCGAACCAGCGGCTCGACATCCGTCGCCTGATCCGCGACCTCGGCCGCGACCGCACCGTGCTGGTCAGCACGCACGTCCTGGCCGAGGTCGAGGCGACGTGCGACCGGGTCCTGATCGTGAGCCGCGGCCGCCTCGTCGCCGACGGCGCGGTCGCCGACCTCCTCGCCGCGCAGCGGAGCGGGCCGCGCTACGTCGTCGAGGCCGAAGGCGACGGCGTTGCCGACGCGCTCGCGGCGCTCCCCGGCGTCGTTCGGCACGAGACGGAGCCGGTCGACGCCCGCGTGCGCGTAACGCTCCACGCCACCGGCGACGACGACCTCCGCCCGACGATCTTCCGCCTTGCCGGCGAGCGCGGGTGGACGCTCTGGGAGCTGTACCGCGAACGCGCGAGCCTCGAGCAGGTCTTCCGCCAGCTCACGGCCGCGCCGCCGGGCGCGGACGGCGCCGACGAGGCCGAGCTGGTCGAAGCCGGTGTGGTGAAGGAGGTGGAGGCATGAGGCAAACGTGGACGATCGCGCGCCGGGAGTTCCGCAGCTACTTCGACCACCCGACGGCGTACATCCTCGTCGTCGCGTTCCTGGCGCTCGGGCTGTTCCTGGCGTTCCGCTCGCTCTTCGCGCTGAACGTGGCGTCGCTGCGCAGCTTCTTCTCGCTGCTGCCGTGGCTGTTCAGCGTGTTCGTCCCGGCCATCACGATGCGCTCCTTCGCCGAAGAGCGCCGCAGCGGCACGTACGAGTGGCTCGCCGCGCAGCCGGTCCGGGAGACCGACCTCGTGCTCGGCAAGTTCGTCGGCAACTACCTCTTCGCGCTGGTCGCGCTGGCCGGCACGCTCCCGACCGCGTTCGGGATCCTGATCCTCTCCGACGCCGACGCCGGCATCGTCCTCGCCCAGTACATCGGCGCCGCGCTCCTGGCCGCGCAGATGACCGCGATCGGACTCTTCGCCTCCGCGGCGACCCGCAACCAGATCACGGCGTTCATCCTGGCCGGCGCGATCTCGTTCGGGCTCCTCCTGATCGGGCTCGACGTCGTGCTGATCGGGCTGCCGCCGACGCTGGCGGGCGCCGCGGCTCGGCTCTCGCTGCTGTCGCACTTCGAGAACATCGCACGCGGCGTGGTCGACCTGCGCGACGCGCTCTACTTCGTCTCGACGGCCGCGTTCTTCCTCGGCCTCGCGTACTTCCTCCTGCTCCGCGAGCGCCTGAGCATCCTCGGCGGCGCGTACCGACGCCTGCGCGCGGGGATCGCGACCGCGGCCGTCGGCGTGCTCATCCTCAACCTCCTCGGCGCGCACGTGCGCGGCCGGCTCGATCTGACCGAGGACCGGCTCTTCACCCTTTCGGAAGGGACGCGGAAGGTGCTCGCCGGGCTCGACGACGTCGTCACGATCAAGCTCTTCGCGTCCAGCGAGCTGCCGCCCGAGATCGCGCTCACGCTCCGCGACGTGCGCGACCTCCTCGCGGACTACCGCGCCGTCTCCAACGGCCGCGTCCAGGTCCTCGAGATGGATCCCGGCAGGGACGACGATGCCGCCGAGGACGCTCGCTCGCTCGGGATCCGCGAGATCCAGTTCAACGTCCTGCGGAATGACGAGTTCCAGATCCGCAACGGCTGGCTCGGGCTCGCCGTCCTCTATGCCGATCAGCGGGAGTCGATCCCGATGATCGCCCGGACCGACGACCTCGAGTACCAGCTGACGTCGATGATCGCGTCGCTGACGACCGAGGAGAAGCCGCGCATCGCGTTCCTGACCGGCTACGGCGCGCGGGAGCCGTTCCGCTACCCGACGCTGCAGAGGGCGCTCGCCGAGCGCTACGACGTCCGGGCCGTCTACATCGCCGGCGACTCGGTCCCCGAGTTGTCGCCCGACTCGTTCCGCGTCGTCGTCCTGGCCGGCCCCGAGGAGCCGCTGGGCGAAGCAGCAGTCTCGGCCATCGAGGGCTACCTCGCCGCCGGCGGCGCGGGGCTGTTCCTCCTCGAGCGCGGCGTGGTCGACCCGAGGATGCCGTTCTCCCGGCCGGTCGAGACCGGGCTCGACTCGCTCCTCGCGCGCCACGGGATCACGATCGCGTCGGGGCTGACCTACGACCTCCGCTCCAACGAGCGCGTCTCGCTCGGCCAGCGCGGGATCTTCAACCTGATCGCGCCGTACCCGCTCTGGCCGATCGTGGTGCGGACGGACGAGGATCACGCGATCACGCGCGGGCTGGAGGCGCTCACGCTCGGCTGGGCGACGTCGCTCGAGATCGCCGAGGGCGCCGCCGCCCGGCCGCTGTGGCGGACGACCGAGTTCTCGGGCGTGACCGAGGCGTCGGGCTCGATCATGCCGGACGGCCTCGTGCTCGACACCGACCCGGTCGCGCTCGGCTCGCGCATCGTCGCGGCGGTGGTCGATGGCCTCGGTGGGAGTGATGGCGACGACGCCGCCGGCGACGAGGCGAGTTCCGGCCGGCTCGTCGTCGTTGCCGACGCCGACTTCGTCGGCGACGACTTCGTGCGCGGCAACCCGCAGAACCTGGCCTTCGCCGCCAACGCGGTCGACTGGCTCGCACAGGACGACGCGCTGATCTCGATCCGCTCGAAGGACCGCACGCCGCCGCCTCTCGTCCTCGAGTCCGAGGCGCAGCAGGCGATGCTGAAGTGGGGGAACCTGATCGGTGTGCCGCTCCTCTTCGTCCTCGGCGGCGCGTTCCGCGTCGCGCAGCGCCGTCGGCTGAGCGGCAGGAGCTGGGAGGGAGGTTCGGACGATGAGTGAGAAGACGCTCAAGACCATTGCCGGCGTCGTCGCCGCGCTGATCGTCCTCTACGCGGCGGCCACGCTGCTGTCCGGCGCGCCGCGCTCGGTGGACGGCGGACCGCTGGCCGCGGCGCTCGAGAGAGCCGGGAAGGACGCGCGCGAGATCCGGATCCTGACCGCCGGCGACACGATCGAGCTGCGCCGCGAGGCCGCGGGGTGGACCGTCGACGGCCACCCCGCCGACTCCGCCCTCGTCGCCGGCCTGCTCCGCGCGCTCCGCGAGGCGCGCATCGGCCACCTGGCCGCGTCCAGCGTCGCCAACCACGAGCGGCTCGGCGTGAGCGACAGCGCCGCGCGGGTCCTGGAGGTGGGCACCGGCAGCGGCGCGCCGGTCCGGATCCTGGTCGGCAATGCCGGCCCGTCCTACGACGCCGTCTACCTGCGCCTCGCCGGCCGGGACGAGGCGTTCCTCGTGCACGGCTCGATCCGCCGCCACACACTGCGTCGCGCCGAGGAGTGGCGCGCCGAGCCCGAGCCGGAGCCCGCCGAGTCCGAGCCCGAACCGGAGTCCGCCGACTCGACGGACACGCACGCGGAGCCGTAGCCGACCGACGCGCCGACCCGCGGCGCGCGGAAGTGCCGGACGAAGAACGGCCCCCGCGGCGATCGCCGCGGGGGCCGTCGACATCTCGGCCGCGTCCCCGAGCCGACCGGCGCCTCAACGCGTGCGTAGCACGGTCAGATGCAGGGTGCTCGGCAACGACCCTCCGCCGGGCGTCGTCGCTTCCAACACCGCCTTCGAGGCCGCATCGACGGGCACCCGCACGATCACCGTGCCGCCGCCCCTGAGCGCCAGGTTCACGGCGTTCTCGCCATCGAACTTACGGTCCGAGAGCGGGAACGTCAGGTTGAAGATCCCGACCCTCGGGAGAATCGACCGGAAGTTCCAGCTCGGCTGCTTGTACTTGTCCGGGACGCCGGATACGAAATTGTCCGTGTAGATGGACACCGCCCAGTCACGCGCCATCTCGGTGGGGTCCTCCCCGGAAACGCGGCCCAGGTTGGCCAGGCCCGCGGTCCTGGAGTTCACGAGGTCGCGGAAGAATTCTTCGTCGCTCTTTCCGCTCCGGTCGGCCACGTACCGCAGGAACGCCCAGCTCCCGCCTCGACCGGCCAGGTCGTACGAGAAGATCGACGCGCCCTCGATGTCCTGCAGGAAGATCCCGTACCGCACGAAGTTGTCGACCATGTATCGGTTGACGGCGTCCGTACGGCGATTGTTTGCCAGGAGGTCGTCGACGTGGATGTCCCGTCGCGGCCCCATCCCGGACGCCGCGTAGAAGACCAGCTCCTCCGCCACGTGGCTGAGCGCTTCGTCGAGCCAGATCTCCTCGAACGTTTCGGCGTCGTTGACGTAAATGCGCCGCGCCGAGTTGATCAGGTGCTGGTACTCGTGCGCGATGATGCCCATCGCCAGCTCCTCGACCCAGAACAGCGAGAAGATCGGCTCCAGCTGCGCCCGCTTGGGGTCCGGCACCATCATGTAGAACATCTCGGCCTCGTTGCTCCCCGCACACCCGTTGACCCCGCCCTGCGGGAACAGGTCACGGGCGTAGAAGAAGCCGAGAATGACGCCTTCCGACCCCGGCGGCGTCAGGTCGTTGACCGCCGAGGTGAAGAAGATGATGACCTTGCCGTTCCCGTCGATGTCGGTCGGCTCGCCGAACGTCCCGGTGAGCACGGGGTGCACCAGCTCGTCGAACTCGGCGGCGAACGCGCGGTAGTGGCTCTCGTCGAAGCCGTTCGCGGGGTTCAGCGTGTCGGCCACCACGATCGCGCGCTCCGAGATCGCCATCACCTTGCCGGTGCGGTACTGCGGATCGTCGCACGGCACGTCGGCCTGCACGTTCAGGGTGACGAGGTCGCCGACCGCCGCGCTGGCGAGCGCCAGATTCCCGCGCCGCGCCGCGATCGACCGCCGGACGCTCGCCTGGTCCGGCACGCCGCGCCGCATCAGTTCCGCCGCCTCGCGGCGCATGCGCGTGCGAAGCTGCTCGTGGGCGCGGTCGGACGCCGCGACCGCGCGGCCGAGCCCGACGCCCGGCCGCGAGCGATCGGGCGAACCGAGCATCCGGCCCGCGCGGCCGAGCTCCTCGCCCTCCGCCAGCGCCAGGAGCGGCCTCGGCGCCGCGACTCCATCGCCCCGCAGCGCGAGGTCCAGCTCCTGATCCTCCCGCGCCGCGTAGAACGGCACGACGATGTACTCGGCGCCGTTCTCGCCCCCGAGCAGCGGGAACGACCCGATGTCCCCACCCCTCAGCACGTACGCCTCGCCCTTCTCGAGCCCGCCCAGCACGCTGTGGATCGCGACCTCGAGGGCCGGCGACATCGTGGACTCGGAATCGCAGCCGGCCAGCACCGGCACGGCGGCCACCAGGCTCGCCGCCAACCTCCGTTTGATCGCCATAGTCGTCATCCGATTCAGAATTGGTAGGCGAGCCCTACGTCCACGCCGAAGTGCGATACGTCCAGCGATCGGTCGGGCACGTTCTGGAAGTCGAACTCGGTCGTATAACGCACGTACCGGATCCCCGGGGTCACCTTGAACGGCCCCGTGAAAGGCAGCGTGATGCCGGCGCCCAGGTCGAAGCCGATCCCCGGCTTCGACGCCCCGCTCCCGTCGTCCCCGCTGAACTTCAGCTGGCGCCGGACGAGCCCGGCGCGGACCCACGGCGACAGGCCGGGCGGTCCCATGGGAACCGCCATGACCGCCCCGACGCCGATCCCGTCGTCGACGATCGTGTTGTCGAGCACCGGCGTAGCCGAACAAGCGTCGCACGTCATCTGAGCGCGCTCGTAGCCGACGTAGACCTGCATGCCGGGAAGCACTTGCAGCCGGCCGTTCACGCTGGCGGCGTACCCGTTACCTGCTTCGAGCGCCTTGCCGGGCGCGGCAAAGTCGCCGGTAGCGAAGGCGCCGCCCAGTCGGGCTTCGACCGAGAGCGCGCCGGGGAGCTGCGCCGCCAGCCGGGCCGGTGCGATCAGCACCAGCGCGCAGCAGGCGATGGGGACTACGATCCTCTTTCTCATTGGGTAGCCGCAAATCCTTTCGGGTGGGAGCGATGTCCGCGTTGCAGACACATGTTAGCCCCCGCTTCACCCGGGGGCCAGTCTTGGCGACGCTGCCGAGCGCGTCGGAAAGCCGGCGGGCCTGCACGGGGAATGCCACGGAAGGGAGCCGCGCCGAGCGATCGGCCGGCGCGCGCCCCTCTACAGGGACGCGCCATGCGCCGGGTGTGTGACACCGATCACGCCCATCCCCGAGATCTCGTCGTGGACCTGTCGGTCCCCTCGACGATTCCGCTGGCCCGACGCGCGGCCACACGCGCGTTCGGTTCTCGGGCGTTCTCTACACGCCGCCGGGTCGGGATGTGCCGGCGGCGACCAGAACGGCCGTCGCGTCAGCGGCCGTGCAGGTAGATGGTCGCGATCCCCGCGGCGTAGAGGAAGATCATGACGACGGCGATAGGCTCGATCAAGCGCGTCCTGCGCTCGGCGCCGTAGGTGATCGCCGCGAGCGCCGTCGCCATCAGTACGATCCCGATGAGAGCCGTGACCGCGTGCGCCGGCGCCACGACGGCAAGGATCGGCGAGCCGCCGTTCGCCACGTCGAGCGGTAGGAAGAGAGCCATGTTCAGCGCATTGCTGCCGAACAGATTCCCCACGGCGAGTCCGGTCGCGCCGATCCTCGCGGCGGCGATGGAGGTGGACAGCTCCGGCAGCGAGGTCGCCAACCCGACGAGCCAGGTGCCGACGAATGTCGTCCCGGCGCCGGTCAGCACCGCGATCCGTTCCGCCGAGGCCGCGAAGATCGGCGCCGCGACGGCGACCACGAGCACCGCCACCACGAACGCCAGCATCGCCCGGCGCAGCGACGGGAGCCGTCGATCGACGGGTCCCGACCTGTCGCCTCGCGCCAGCTTTTCGGCGACTTCCTTCTCGCGCAGCGCCGTACTCTGATGATAAAGGACCCGCGCGCCGAGCAGGTAGACCAGGATCAGCAGCGCGGCGCCGGGCCCGATGCCCAGCACGGTCCCGGACGGCTCGACCAGGATCGCGATCCCTGCGACGGCCGCCAGCAAGATGGCGAGGGACGCGGAATAGCCGTGCTCGACGGCGGTCTCTCGGAACGGCTCCACGCCCGGGATCAGCGCGACCACCGCCAGGATGAGCATGTTCGCCATGTTGCTGCCGAACAGGTCGCCCACGGCGAGGTCCGGCGCGCCCAATCGGATCGCGGAGATGTCGGTCAGCAGCTCGGGTGTGGACGTCGCCGCGGCGAGGAGGACGGAGCCGACCCACACCCCGCCGAATCGCGTCCGCGCCGAAATGACCTCGCCGCTCCGCGCCAGCGAGATCCCCGCTGCAGCCACGACGACGGCGCTGGCCAGGAACACGGTGACTGCGCCGCCGAGCGATTCCATCTGTCGCCTCCGGTGGCGCGGTTGGAAGGATTGGCGTCGTGCCGTACGGCGAGGATCCGGCGGTCAAACGCCGTGCCGCGCGCTCGGCCGGAGCCGCTCCATCGCCGCGCGAACCCGGTCCGGCAGCAGCAGGTCGTCCGCGATCGCGGCGATCTCTTCCGCCTCGCGCCACGCGGCCTCGAGCAGCGCGAGCTCGCCTTCCAGCGCGGCGCGTTCCGCGGCCTCGTTCGCCGCCATCTCGAGCGCCAGCCGGATCTCCGCCGGCTGCGTCGCGAGCGACGCGTACCCCCGCCCCTTCTTGCGCGCGCGCAGCTCGGCGGCGGCGAAATACCGTTCGGGCACGCCAACCTCTTCGATCTCCCGGACCGCCGCCTCGATCCGCCGCCGCGAGGCTCCCTTCGCGTTGACGTGTGGTAGGATCAGACCGAGAGCGTGCGTCGCTGCCGGACCGGTGAGCGTCGACTGGCCGTCTCTGTGCGCGAGCTCGAGCCGCCAGCCATCCGGGACGTCATCCGCCGGACGGATCTTCGTCTGATAGAGGTGCGCCGTGGCGAGTTCCAGGGTCGCGCCGTCTTCCGTCGGAACGTGGATCCGCGGCTTGCCAGACATACGCAGCTGGCGCACGAGGCTGAACAGTTGCGCCGGAATGAGCCCCGCGGTAAAGCCGGCGAGCCCGGCCGTGCCGAGGAACACGCCGCCGATCCCGCCGCCGACGAGCGCCGCCGTCACCGTCACGATCGCCGTGCGGCGCCGCCGGCCGAACTGGTCGCCGTAACGCCAAGCCGCGAACTCCGGCCTGAGCGGCTCGCCGATCCGAACCAGCTCGAGCCCCTCCGGCAGTCGCGCCAGCCCGATGTTCTCCGTCGCGATCCGCTGGCGCGTCCCGCGGTACACCCGCTCGCACTCTTCGATCGCCTCCCAGCGCTCCTCGAGCGGCGTCAGGTTCCAGCGCTCGCAGTTGCGGCAGACGACCCAGAGCCGGCCCTTCGCCGCGTCGAACGCCAACCTTCGCCCGACGGGGAACGACTCGATCGATTCGTTGGCAGGGAACTCGGATGCGCAGAAGATGCAGTGGCGGTACACAAGCCTGGGGTGCCCTCACCTGGGATCCCACTTGAACCACTCGAACGCCGTGCGGCAGCCGTGACACCAGTAGGTCACGACCGAGAGCTGCGAACCGAACGGCGCGTGCAGTTCCGTGTCGTCGCTGGAGCAGAACGGGCACGGCGGCCGGTCGGGGAGCCCGAGGTCCGCCGCCGTCACCGTGGTCCACGAACGGGTCCGTCGCGACGCACCCATCAGTCGACCAGGAACATCCGGTTCTTGTCGCCGCGGATCCGCGCGACCGTCTCGCCGTCCGGCCCCGTCGTCGAGACGCGGCGCCGCGCCTCGTCGAAGCCGTCGAACGACGGCGCATGCGACCGCATCGCGGCGCCCCGCGCACCCAGCGCGTCCAGCAGCCCGCCGATCCGCTCGAGGTACCGCTCGCGCAATGCACTCCCGGCGGCGTCGACGACGCCGGCCTCGACCATCAGCCGCGCGCGATCCGAGTCCGGGCCGAACCACCGGAGGATCCCCGGGACCGTCGCCTCGGCCGCGGCCGCCAGCGCGTCCGCCGCGTCGCCGCCCGCCCGGGCCAGGCGGTTGAACCACGCCGTGCCGTGCGCGCCGTGGAAGCGCTCCTCGTCGAGCAGCTTCTCGACGCGCTGCGCCAGCGGCGCGTACGACGAGCCGCGTAGCGCCTCGCATTGGACCGACAGCGCCGTGTCGACCAGCGCGTTCATCGCGACGAAGCCGAACCAGTCCGCCGGCTCCGCGTCCAGCGCCTCGATGCTCGCGTACTGGTGCGGCTCCCGGCCGTGCTCCAGCATCGCCACGTCTTCGCCGAAGTCCTTCAGCAGCGCGTAGAAGAGACGGGCATGGCCCCACTCGTCCTGCGCCATCGCCGCGCACGCGATCCCGGCCTCCAGCTCCGGAGCGCCCAGAATCCACTGGCCGTACCGCATCCCCAGCAGTCGCTTGCTGTCCGCGAGCACCAGGATCAGGTCGCGCACCGCCTCCTTCGCCGCGGCCGTGAGCCCGGCCGCCTCGACCGTCGTCGCCATGTTCAACGCCCCAACGCCGTGTTGCGATCGGAATTGAAGACTTCCAGGAGCCGGTCCCTCGGCGCGACCCACATGTCGAACCAGCGCTCCTCGTCGTACATCTGGTACGCGTAGACACGCGCCAGATCGTCGTCCGGCGCCGTCAGCCACCCGATGTGCCGCAGCGGCTCGCCCCGCGCTTTCCTGGCAAAGACCTCGTAGACCGTGCTCATACCGTGATTCTCGTCACCCGGACCGAACCGATCCGTCACTCGCCGTCCCGGCAATCCGCCGCGCCGGCGCTCCTTCGCCGCGTCGCCTCTACGCCGCCACGCCGAACCGACGCAGCTGCTCCCGCGCCGCCTCGCTCAGCCGCTCGCGCGTCCACGGCGGGTCCCAGACCACGTTGACCGCGACCTCGTCCACGCCCGGCTCCCGCTCGAGCCGCTCGCGGATGTCGTCCTTGATGAAGTCCATGCACGGGCACGCCATCGCCGTGAACGTCACGTCCACCTCGACCCGACCGCCGTCGCGCCGGATGTCGTAGACCAGCCCCAGGTCGACGACGCTGATCGGGAACTCCGGGTCCAGGACCTCCCGGAGCGCCGTCCACAACGGACCCGTCCCCGGCCGCACGTCCACGAACGACGGCAGCTCCGCCGGCACGTCCGGCGCGCCGTGCGCTCCGGCGCCCGCCGCGCCCGGCGTCGCCACGCCCGCTACGCCAACCTGCTCCGCGACCCGATCGCTCATGCGGCCGCCAGCATCGACTTGAGCGGGCCGTGGCTCCGACGCACCGACTCGACGTAGAACTCGTTCATCGGGCCGCGTCCCTTCCAGCGCGCGAACACCTCGTCCCAGGTGATCTCGCCCTCCTCGAAGAGCCACCGCTTGGCCTCCGCGTCGTACCGGCACGGGAACGGATACTCCAGCACGTACTCCTGACGCGCCTCGTCCCAGTGCGCCGGGACCTTCAGCCCGTTCTGCTCGCACAGCGGCACCGTCGCCGACATCCACTTCTGGCGCAGCTGGTCGTTCGTCATCCCCTTCAGCCGGTACTCCAGCTGGTCGCTGTGCCGCTTCAGGTGGTCCGGCAGCCCGAACCACTCGACCGTCATCGGGAACATCCAGTCGATCGCCCGCTGGAGCTGCTCCTTCACCTCGCCGCCCATTTTGGCCAGGCGCTTGAGCCAGTTCTCGCCGTGGCGCAGGTGGAAATTCTCCTCGAGGTCCACCTTCACCAGCGCTCGCTTCAGCGGACCGTAGCTCGTGTTCTGGTAGACGTCGCCCAGGAGCGTGAAACCGGCGCGGTCGTAGAACGCGTTCGCCACCACCAGCTCGACCCAGCTGTCGAGCGGCTGGTCGAAGCCGTACGGATGCTTGAACTCGTGCGGCGCACGGTCGTACAGCAGCTTCTCGCGGCTCACGCCCAGGTCCTCCAGGATCCGGTACGCGATGTTCGCGTGCGCCAGCTCGTCCTGGATGATCGCGACCGCCGAGACCTGCGTGTTCGTGGACGGCGCGTGCTGCGCGGCCATCCAGTACGCCGGCGCGCTGATCAGCTCCGTGTCGCCCTGGACCGTGAGCTGCACGATCAGCGCCTTCCGGTACCCTTCGGTCATCTCGTCCGGCGATTCCAGGATGTAGCCGTTCTGGACCTTCTCTTTGAGTTGTTCTTCGGTCAGCTGGCTCATGGTCGGCTCCGCTGTTCGAACGATCGTTCGATACGTACACTAGACGCCGGCTTCGGCGGAGTCAAGGGTGGATGCAAGACGGCGCCCGGCACGGCGGCCGGGGCTCTCGATCGCGCGGCCCGGTTCGGCGTGCGGTGGCGGCGCCGGAAACGGGAGCGGGGTGTGGCGGCGGATCGACCGGCCACACCCCGCGCTCCGGATTCGCGAGTCGGCGAGCGCTCAGTTCCCGGCCTGGCAGGCGTCGACCGAGAACTTCTCGACGTCGCCGGGCCTCAGGACGACCGCTAGCTCGACGGCCTCGCCCTCGTAGAGGCGCTTGGAGATGGCTTCTTGCAGCTCGTTGAGCGTCTCCGCGCCGAGGGCCGGCATCTCGACCTGGAAGCTGGCCGCGGCGCCGTCGAACCGGTGGACGGTCACGCGCGCGCAGGAGACCGCCTCATCGCGCGAGTCCTTCTTCTTGGCCTCGAACCGGCGGACGTATTCGTCCCAGGTCATCTGGTATCCGAGCATCTCGCGGTCGGGGCAGCCGATCTCGTCCGCGTACAGCCAGCTGGGTCCGAAGCCGAAGCCCCACAGCGGCGACCAGCTTCCGAAGAAGGCGCGAGAGAGTTCCCAGCGATCGGCCGGCGACAGGTCGTACCAGCGCGCCTCGGAGGCGCAGAACCTGGACCAGCGGTTGCGGTACCACCACCCCCACATGCCCCAGCCCCAGACGACGGAATTGCCGCCGCTGGTGATCGGAGGAGTCGTCGCGCCGTCGTCGCCGTCATCGCCGGGGTCGTCGGGCGGCGGCACGAGCCGGCCGCGCTCCCGGTTGGGCACGTGAGGCGACTCCGGCCCGTCCGACGGTTTGGCGATCTCCGTCTCCTCGTCTCGAGTCGTGGTTTCCTTGTTCGCCTCGAGCTGCTGGCGGGTCAGGAGATCCTGGAGCTCCAGGAGGATGCGTGCGCGCTCGGCGGGGCTGTATCCGTCGAGTCGCAGTACGACGGCGCCATCGTCGGCCGCCATGACCGCCTCGGTCAGCGAGCCGGCCGACACCGAGCCGCCCTGACGGCCCCTGGTCGACGACGTCGGGGCATCCAGCCGGATCTCCTGCCGCTCGGGGAACCGTTCTCGGTTCCGGATCATCTCTCGCTCGATGCGGGCGTCCCGGTTGGGCTGCCGCAAGCGGTCCGCCGGGTCGTTGCGCGGGAAGTCGCGCCGGATGGTCGGCTGGGTGGCTGGCTGCGTCGGGGGCCGGTTGATCGTCGGCGACCGTTCCGCGGCCGGGCTCCGCACGACGGGATCACGCGTGGCTTTGCTTTCGGGCCTGACCCGCTGGTCGTCCGACGACTGCCTCGCAATCGCCGGAGCCGCGGCCAGGGCGAGAGCGAAGACCGTCGCGGCGGCGAGCCGCAATGCACCGTGAATACGCATGGCTCCACTCCTTCCGGCACCGTGCGGGGCGGACGATCCGCGCCGCGTTCCGCACCGTGTTGAAGACTATGACGCCGGCACCCGCCGTGCAATGGTATCGTCCTTGCCCCGTGGCCGCTCGTGTGCGTGCAAGAAGCGATCCGGGGCCGGCGGCATCGACCGGCGGGGCGCGCGCTGGCAGCCGTTCTCGTCGTCATCGCCCTGGCGGCGATGATCGCCTGGATCCTATGGGATCGCTGCGGGTTGAAAGGCTGCCCCGATGTAGAACGCCTGAAGGGGTACGTTCCTGACGAGGCGTCCATCGTGGTCGACCGCGAGGGGCGGGAGATCGCGAAGCTGTACCGGGTCCACCGGGTGATCGTCTCGCTGGACTCGCTGCCCCCGTACGTGCCCGCCGCCTTCGTCGCCGTCGAGGATCGCCGCTTCTGGGAGCACGACGGCGTGGACTGGCCACGGGTGCTGGGCGCCGCGTGGTCGAACGTGCGGGCGCGCCGCATCGTCGAGGGGTTCAGCACGATCACGATGCAGCTCGCGCGGAGCGTCTTCCCCGAGCGCCTGCCGCTGCGCGAGCGCACGCTCTCGCGCAAGCTCGCCGAGATGCGGGTGGCGAAGGAGATCGAGGCCCGCTTCACCAAGCGGCAGATCCTCGAGATGTACCTGAACCAGATCTACTTCGGCGGCGGCGCCTGGGGGATCGAAGCGGCGTCGCAGGAATATTTCGGCAAGCCGGCCTCGGAGTTGACGCTGGCGGAGAGCGCGCTGTTGGCCGGCGTGATCCGCGCGCCGAACCGGCTGAACCCGCGGGCCAACCCCGACGCGGCGCTGCGGCGACGGACGGTCGTTCTGCGGATGATGGCGGCGCAGGGCAGGGTCGCGGCGGCCGAAGCCGACGCCGCGATGAACGAGCCGCTGCAACTCGGTCGGGGCTCCGTGGACCTGGCGGCGCGTGCGCCGTACTTCGTCGAAGAGGTCCGCCGCGAGGTAGAGGACCGGCTGGGCGAGTCGGTTTACACGGAGGGGTACACGATCCACACGACGCTCGACCTGTCGGTGCAGGCGGCGGCGGAGTCGGAGCTGGCCGCGCAGCTCGAGGCGATCGAATCGGGTCGGTACGGCCGATACGTGCATCCCGTTTACGACCCGGACGCGACGAAGGCGGCGGGGAGCACCGACTACCTCCAGGGCGCGATCGTCGTCATGGACGCGCGCAGCGGCGACGTCCTGGCGCTGGTCGGCGGGCGCGACTTCGAGGACTCGAAGTTCAACCGCGCGACGCAGGCTCGGCGTCAACCCGGCAGCGCGTTCAAGCCGTTCGTCTACGCGGCGGCGCTCGCGGCCGGCTACCCGGCGACGTACGTCCTCTCCGACCTCCCGCTGCAGCGGGTCATGTCGAACGGTGCCGTCTGGGCGCCCCGCAACTTCGGCGGCTCGTACGCGGGCGCGGTCACGATGCGGACCGCGCTGGTGCAGTCGCGCAACGTGGCGACGGTCCGGCTGGCCGAGCAGATCGGGCTGGACGCGGTGCTGGAGATGGCGCGGCGGTTGGGGCTGGACGGCCCGCTCCCCGCGGTGCCCTCGGTCGTGATCGGGGCGGGCGAGGTGTCGCTGTTGTCGATGGTCGCGGCGTACGCCGCGTTCGCGACGCTGGGCGAGCGGCCGACGCCGCGCTTCGTGACCCGCGTCGACGATCGCAACGGCCGGGTCGTCTTGCGCAACCCGTCGGTGTCGCGGCGGGTGCTCGACCCCGGCGTGGCGTTCCTGGCGACGGACCTCATGCGCGACGTCGTGGACCGGGGGACGGGGACCGCGGTGCGCGTCGAAGGATTCGCCGGCCCCGCCGCGGGCAAGACCGGCACGACGAACGACGGCGCGGACGTCTGGTTCGTCGGCTTCACGCCCGACCGCGTCGCCGGGGTGTGGATCGGGTTCGACCGGCGCCGTACGATCGTCCCGGGCGCGACCGGCGGCCGCCTGGCCGCGCCCGTCTGGGGCCGCGTCATGCGCCGTACCGCGCCGACCGGCACCGCGTGGACCGTGCCGCCCGGGGTGGAGGCGCGGCTGGTCGACGAGTACGGCAACGTGCTGCCATCGTGGTGCACGCCGTACGGCGCCGCCCGGCGCGAGTACTTCCTGGCCGGCACGACGCCGCCGGCGAGCTGCCGGGCAGGCTACCCGACCTGGCCCGACAGCCTCGGGCCGGACCTCCTCGGCGTGCCGGTGGAGGAGCCGGATAGCGGGCGCGCCCGGTGGCGGAACCGCGGCGGGCATATCCCCGCCGACCCGGACAGCGCGGCCGACGGCGACGCCAAACGCCCGCCGCGCTCGCGGCCCGACACGCTCCGCCCCGTCCCGCACGACGCCGGTCGCCCGCCGGCGACCACCGCCCCGGGCCGTGATCGTCGATGGCGCGACGACGAACCGCCGAAGCTGCTCGGCCGACCGGCTCGGCCGGGTGGGGGACGGTGACGACGGCTGCGAACGGCGCCAGGACGTGCGCCGC
This sequence comes from uncultured bacterium, assembly GCA_937889645.1. Lineage (GTDB taxonomy): Bacteria > Gemmatimonadota > Gemmatimonadetes > Longimicrobiales > RSA9 > CALBZE01. Next base: position 80,726 of record CALBZE010000023.1, on the reverse strand, counting down.
CGCGCGGCGTCCCGGCGCCCGTCGAGGCGCGCCGCGGCCTATCCTTCCGCACCCGCTCCGCCCGACTCGCCCGCGAGCGTCCGTACCTCCGCCGGCGCCGTCGGCACCCGCGTCGTCTGGCCGCGCCACCCGAACAGGAACTCGCACGCGGGCCCGCAGACCCGCGCCTGACACGGGCCCATCCCGATACGCGTGTAGAGCTTCGCCTGGCGGAAAGACCACGCGGGGTCGACCATCCCGCGGGTGACGTCTTCGCAGCGGCAAAGGATCGTGTCGCCCCGCGGCAGATCGCGCAGCTCGGCGCGCAGGGTGAAGGCGCGCTCGAGGGCGCGTGCGACGCCGTGTTCTCGCCGCCGGATCCTGAAGAGGCGACGCCGATCGTCGGCCGCGCCTGCCGTACCCGGCGTGCCCGCCGCACCCGACGTGGCGACTGCGTGCGCCCCGGCGATCTCGCCCTCCGCCAGCGCCGCGTCGACGCCGGCGATCCCCGTCGGCTCGCCCGCGCAGTACACCCCGGCGACCGAGGTGCGCTGCCACTCGTCTACCCGGACCCGCCCGCCGTCCACCCCGCACCCCAGCATCTCGGCCAGCTCCGTGTTCGGGACGAGGCCGTAGCCCGTGCAGAGAACGTCGCACGGCTCGGTCCAGCTCCGCCGGCCGTCGGTCAGCGTGACCTCCCGCACGGCATCGTCGCCGTCGGCGCGCGTGACCCAGCAGCCGACGGCGTACCGGGCGCCGCCGAGCGCGGAGCGGAGGCGCGCGGCCTGCGCGATCCGCCCGGGCGACCGGAGGAGCAGCGCAGCACCGAAGCGCGCGAGCGCCGCGCGACTCGCCTGCTCCGCCACGACCGCCACCCGCGCGCCCTGCGAGGCGAGCGTCGCGCCGACCGCGAGGAGCAACGGCCCGGACCCCGCGACCACGACCCGCTTCCCGGCGAACGACGCGCCCGCCTTGACCAGCGCCTGCGCGCCGCCCACGCCGAAGACGTTGGGGAGCGTCCAGCCGGGGAAGGGGAGGAAGAGCTCGCGCGCGCCCGTGGCCAGGATCACGCGGTCGGCCGCCACCTCCAGCCGCTCGCCGTCGACCTCGGCAACGAGGCGGAACCCCTCGGGCGCGGCGCCCCTCGAGCCCGCGGCGGCCCACGCGTCCGCGGCGGTCCATGCGTCCACGACCTGCGCCCCGGCGATCAGCCGCGCGCCGGACCGGTCGAACCGCTCGAGCCAGGCGCGCGCCCGCGCCGGCAGCTCCTCGCGCCGCCGGTGCCGCCAGATCTGCCCGCCGGGCCGCGGGGCGGCGTCGAGGACGACGACGTCGCGACCCGCCTCCGCCGCGCGCGACGCCGCCGCGATCCCGGCCGGGCCCGCGCCGACGACGGCGATCTCGGCGTGCAACACCCACCCGGCCGTGGGGGGAGCCGCTGCCTCATGGGGAATCGCAGCCGCCGGCGGAGTCGCAGCCATCGGTCCAGTCTCACCCATCGGTCGACACCTTCATCCCGGCCCGCACCGGCGTCATGCACGCCCGCCGGTGCGCCACGCCGTCGATCGTCACCCGGCACTCCTGGCACGTGCCCATCCCGCACAGCGGCAGCCGCGGCTCGCCCGTGACGGACCGGCGGAACGCGCCGACGCCAAGGTCGAGCAGCACGGCCGCGACCGTCGCATCCGCGGGCACACGGAACGCCCGGCCATCGACCTCGATCTCGACCTCGGTGTGCGTCGTATCCACACTCTGCTCCTACTCGTGCGGTGCGAAGACGCGGTCGGGCCGGAAAGGCGCCGGGTCGACCGCCGGCTCGCGGCCCAGGATCTGGTCGGCCAGGAGGCGCGCCGTGCCGAGCGACGTCGTGATCCCGAGCCCCTCGTGCCCCGCCGCGACCCAGACGCCCTCCAGCGCCGGCCACCGGCCGATCAGCGGCAGCTTGTCCGGCGTCGCCGGGCGGAAGCCGACCCACGTCCGGATCACCGTCAGCCGCGCGAGCCCCGGCATGAACTCCATCGCCCGCCGGAGCATGCGCTGCAGGATCGATCGGTTCGGCGAGGCGTCCCACCCCACCAGCTCCCGCGACGAGCCGATCAGGAGCTGACCCGTCGCCCGGGGCTGGACGTTGAACGCCACCGACTCCGACGTCATGGTGTGCGCGCTCTTGTGGTAACCCAGCTCGACGAGCTGGTGGCGGCAGAAGCCGGGGTAGCGGTCGGTAATGGCCAGGTGCCCTTTCCGGGGCACGATGGGCAGGTCGGGGATGAGGCGGGCGGCGGCCACGCCCGCGGCGTCGATCACGACGTCGGCCTCGAGCCGCTCCCCGCCCGCGACGACGGCGCGGTCCTCCAGCCGCTCGGCCGCGCACCCTTCGCGAACCGTCGCGCCCAGGTCGCGGGCCCGGTCCACGAGCCAGCGCGCCACGTACGGCGGGTAGACGACCCGGTCGCCCGGGACCCGGAGTCCGCCGGCCAGGGGCGCCCGCAGGTTCGGCTCCAGCCGCGCGACATCGGCGCCATCCACCACCTCCGCCTCGACGCCGCGGGCCAGGTAGTAGGCGTGCTTCGCGTGCAGAGCCTCGAGCTGCTCGTCATCCTCCGCGACCCAGAGGGTGCCGCACCGGTCGACCTCCGCCGCCCGCGGCAGCTCGGGCTCGAGCTCGTGCCAGAGCCGCGTCGAGTACGCCGAGAGCGCGAACTGCGCCTCGGAGTCGTCCATGACGACGACGTGGCCCATCCCCGCGGCCGTCGTCCCGCCGCCGACGCACGCGGCGTCCAGGACCAGCACCCGCATGCCGGCGCGGGCAAGCTCGTAGGCGCACGCGGCGCCGATGATCCCGCCGCCGACGACGATCGCATCCGGTCGCCCCATCACATCGCCCTCACGCCGCCGTCGGACCGGCCCCGCGCGGGCGGCGTCCCGCCTCCGCCACCGTCGCGCCGATCATGTGCCCCTCACGCCGGTCCGAACCCGCCGCGGAACGGGTCCGCGGGGTCGAAGCGCAGCACGGCCTCGCCGGTCACGAAGGCGCGCCCCCGGATCCACGGGACGAGAGCGTCGCCTTCCCGCGTCAGCCACCCGGTGAAGCGGCCGCCGGTGATGCTCTCCTGGCGCCACTCCTGCCCCGGCTCCAGCTCGCCGCGGGCGTGCAGCACGGCCATCTTCGCCGATGTGCCCGTCCCGCACGGCGACCGGTCGTACTCGCCGCCGGGGCAGAGGACGAAGTTGCGGGCGTCGACCTCCGGGCTCGAGGGCGCGCCGGTCAGCTCCACGTGGTCGATCACGGCGCCCTCCGCGCCCGTCACGCCCTGGCGGCCGAGTGCGCCCAGGATCGCCCGCGTCGCGGCGAGCAAATCGCTCAGCCGCGACAGCTCCAGAGGGATGCCCGGGAGTTGCGTGATGAAGAACCAGTTGCCGCCCCACGCCACGTCGCCCACGACCCGGCCGAGGCCGGGGACGTCGACGGCCACGTCCAGCGCGTGGGCGTAGGCGGGCACGTTGCGGATCGTGACCGCGCCGCCTCCCCCCAGCTCCGCGCCGACCGTCCCGACCGGCGTGTCGATCCGGACCGGCCCGGGCGAGAGGCGGCCCAGGTACTCGAGCGTGCGCACCACGCCGATCAACCCGTGGCCGCACATGCCGAGATAACCGACGTTGTTGAAGAAGATCACGCCCGCCGCCGAGCCCGGCTCGACCGGCGGCGTGAGCAGCGCGCCGACGACCGCCTCGTGCCCCCGCGGCTCGCGCACCACGGCGTTGCGCAGATGATCGTACTTCTTCGCCAGCTCCGCCCGGCGCTCGGCCATCGTCCGGCCCTCGGGGAGCGGCCACCCCTCGATCACCACCCGCGTCGGCTCGCCCTCCGTGTGCGAGTCGACGACCCTGATCGTCTCCGGAAACTCCAGCACCGGCCCGCCTCGGGGATCACCCCTGGATCTGTATCGTCTTGATCTCCGTGTAGAACTCCCGCGCCGCGGGGCCCTGCTCGCGGCTGCCGGAGCTCGACGCCTTGAGCCCGCCGAACGGCGCGTGCGGATCCACGCCCGTCGTGTCGCCGTTGACCCGGACCATCCCGACCTCGATCCGGCGGATGTAATCGAGCGCCGCCCGGATGCTGCTCGTGAACAGCGACGCGCTCAGCCCGTAGCGCGTGCGGTTGGCGAGCTCGATGGCTTCCTCCAGGTCCTCGACGACGAACGCCGCCAGCACCGGGCCGAAGATCTCGTCCTGGGCGAGGCGCGAGTCGGGCGCGACATCGCGAACGAGCGCCGGCTCGATGAAGTAGCCCCGCGAGAAGCGCGGATCCGTCGGCGCGCCGCCGCCCCGCACCACCTCGCCCCCCGCGTTGGCGACCGCCTCCCGGACGCGCTCCAGCGCGGTCTCGCCGATCAGCGGACCGACCGCGGCGGCGGGATCGTCGACCGGCCCTAGCGGGAGCGCCGCGATCTCCTTCGCCAGCACGTCCAGGAAGCGGTCGGCGACGTCCTTCACCACCACCACCCGGCTCGTCGCCGTGCACTTCTGCCCCGCGTAGCGCATCGCCCCCGCGGCGACGAGGCGCGCGGCGTGCGCCAGGTCCGCGTCCGCGGCCACGATCGCTACGTTCTTCCCACCCATCTCGGTCTGGTAGCGGACGTTTCGCTCCGAGGCGATCGCGGCGACACGCGCGCCGACCGCGGTCGAGCCGGTGAAGCTGATCCCCCGCACCGCCTCCGCCCCGAGCAGCGCCTCGCCCACGACCGGGCCCGCGCCGGGGACCACGTTGAAGATGCCCGGCGGCAGTTCGGCCTGCGCCGCCGTCTCAGCGAGCAACTCCGCCACGCGCGACGACTGCTCCGCCGGCTTGAGCACCACCGTGTTCCCGAACGCCAGCGCCGGCGCGGCCTTCCACAGTGGGATCGCGAGCGGGAAGTTCCACGGCGTGATCAGCGCCACCACGCCCAGCGGCTCGCGAAGCGTGAACTGCAGCATCCCCGCGCCCTGCGCCGGGATGACCTCCCCCACCTCCCGCACCGCCTCCCCTGCGTAGTACCGCAGGATCGCCACGCAACGCTGGACCTCGCCCCGCGCCTCCCCGATCGGCTTCCCGACCTCGCGCACGACCGCGCGCGCCAGCTCCTCCCGCCGCGCGTCGATCGCGCCCGCCCAGCGGTACAGATGCTCCGCCCGCGCCGGCCCCGGCAGGCGACGCCAGCCGTCCAGCGCGTGTGCCGCCGCGGCGACAGCCAGCTCCACGTCTTCCGCCGTCCCCTCGGGGACCCGCGCCACGACATCCGCGCGGTCCGATGGATTCACGCTCGGGATGTGGCGGTCCGAACCGCTCTCCCGAAACTCGCCTGCGATGAACGCCCGCACGGGCGCCGCGGTCGTGGTCACAGTCATGTGCCCCTACCGGTTGCCGTCGCCGTCGGCGCCGCCCGCCACCCGGGCAGCCACCATCCACGTTCCCCACGCGATCACGCCTCGAGCCCCCTGTGCTTCCGCAGGAAATCCACGAGCGAGCGCCCCGCGCCCGTGATGTGCGCCGCCAGCAGCGCGCAGGCCCGGTCCGCTTCGCCCTCGCGCACGGCGTCCAGGATCGCGCGGTGCTCCTCGTTCGCCCGCGTCTGGCCGCTCGTCAGCGAGAGCTGCAGCCGGATGTAGCGGTCGCTCTGGTTCTGCAGACTCTCCACCACGCCCATCGTGAGCGGACGCTCGGCCGGCGCGAGGAGCGTCGAATGGAACTCCCAGTTCAGCTCGCCCCACTCGCCCACGTCTCCGCTGCGGAACGCCTCCTCGTATTCGTCCAGGATCTCGGCCGCGCGCTCCAGGTCCGCGGGCGCCATCCGCGGGATCGCCCGCCGCAGCAGGTCCGCCTCGATCAGCGCGCGCAGCTCGAACAGCTCCCGGACCTCGTCGATCGAGAGCGACGAGACCGTCGCGCCGTGGTGCGGGTTGATCGTGACCAGCCCCTCCGCCTCGAGCTGCCGCAGCGCCTCGCGCACCGGGATCCGGCTCACCCCGAACTCCGCCGCGATCGCGTCCTGCCGCAGCGGCGCGCCTTCCGGGTAGTCGCCGCGCAGGATCCGCTCGCGCAGCGCCTCGAGCGTGAGCGTCACGACCGTCTGGCGGCGGAACGGCGGGGTCGCCGCCCGCGCACGACCGTGGCCGGCCTTCGTCATTGCCCGGCTCCCGTCGCCGTCCGCTCAACCGCGCTGACGCGCCGCACCTTCGGGTCACCGGCGAAACGCCAGCGCGTCTCGTAGTCCGGCGTCAGCCGCTCGCCGGTCAGCCGCGCGCGGACCATCTCGATCGGCATCCGGCCGCCCAGCATGACCGCGTCGTGGAACTCACGCTCGGTCATCCGGCCGGTGTCGACCAGCTCCTTCCGCAGCGCGTAGAGCTGCAGCCCGCCGATCATGTAGCCGACCTGATAGAGCGGCGGGTACGTCCCGTTGAACGACCGCCGCACCTCGCCCTCCGCGTTCGCGCGCTCGTGGCCGACGCGCTCGACCAGGAAATCGACCGCCTGCTGCGGCGTCATCCGCTCGAGATGGAAGTTGAGCGAGAAGATGATGCGCGCGGCGCGGTGCATCCGCCAGAACAGCATCCCGATGCGGTCCTCCGGACCCCGCGGGAACCCCTGGTCCCACAGCACCAGCTCCCAGTACAACGCCCACCCTTCGCCCCAGAACGGGGTGTTGAACATCGAACGGTGGTCGTTGAAGCGACGGGTCATGAAGCCCTGCAGGTGATGCCCGGGGATCAGCTCGTGGTGCACCGTCGCGCGGTTGAAGTGCGGGTTGTTGCCCCGCATGCTCATGAGCTTCTGCTCGTGCTCCATTCCGTCCGTCGGGTACGAGACGCTGATCACCTCGCCGCCCGTGAAGAACGGGTTCACGAGCTGCCGCTCGGGCGACATCATCTCCATGCGCCAGATCTCTCGGGCGAGCGGCGGGATCGTGATCGAGCCGCGCGCGTCGATGAACGCCTCCGACTGCTCCGCCAGCTCGCGCACGACGGCCGGCTTCCCGCCCGGCGGCACCGCCGTGTTCTTGACCGCCTCCATCGCCGCGCGCCAGTCGTCGCCGTACCCCATCTCGCGCGACGCCTTCAGCAGCTCGGCCTCGCACCAGGCGAACTCGGCCTCGGCGATCGCGATCAGCTCCTCGGCCGTGTAGGGGATCATCTCGTGGGCGAGGTGCGCGCGGAGGCCCGCGGCGCCGATCGGCTCGCCGATCACGATCATCGCACCGCCCTCTTCCTCCGGGCGCAGCCAGACGTGCCGGATCGCCTCGCGGTACGCATCGAGCGACCGCTTCAGCCCCTGGTACGGCTTCTCGGTCCACCAGGTGAAGAGCGGGTCGTAGCCGTTGTAGAAGTTGTACCAGGAATCCAGCATCCGGCCGAGCGCGCCGAGGAAGTCGTCGGTCCGCGACGCGGTGACGCGCGTGATCTTCGGGAACGCCTTCGCGCCGCCGCGACGCAGCTCGGCCGTGAGGCGGTCGACCTCCTTCTTCGCGTCGGCCAGCGTCTGCGCGGCCGCGCGCGCGTCCACGTCCTGCCGCTCGCGCCGACGCTCCTGCAGCTCCTGAAGCTTCCGCGCAAACGGGACGAGCGGCGCCATCTCCTGGATGTGCCGCTCCCGCTCCTCGAGCATCGCCAGCTCGAACTCGATGCGGTGCCGCAGCAGCACGTAGTCGATCTGCCCTTCGTGGTTCAGCGCGTCGAAGTCCAGCTCCTTCAGGCGACGCAGCCACGCCTCCTGGAACGTCCGCTCGCGCGCCAGCACCACGGGCGAGTTCGGGATGTCGTAGCGGCGGCGCAGCGCCGCCGCGTCCTCGGCGTACCGCCGCAGCGCGAGCCGCAGGTCGCTGTCCCGGCGGCCGATCTCGACCAGCGCCTCGAGCGACGGCGCGTCCGCCGCCCACGAGGTGTCGGCCGGCACGACGTCGCCTGCGCCGCCGATCGCTGCCGTCGCCGGAGTCTGCTGCACCCCGAACGCCGGGGAGGGAACGACGATGGCCACGCCCGCGACCGTCGCGAGCCGGATCAGGGGACTGCCGCGAAGAACGTTGCGGCGCATCATGGCTTCCTCCTCTAAGACTGGAGATGCGGAGGGACGGACGTTGCGGTCGGCGGCACATCGGCGGGCTGAGCGCTCGGCCGATCCACGCGACGCGGCCCGGGCAGGCCCGCCCCGGCCGGGATCGCGGGGCGAGTCTCCTTCGCCTTGCGAATGATCGCCAGCACTCGCTCGCGCTCCTCGCCCACCAGCGTGAGGCGCGGCGGGCGTACGCGCTCGTGGCCGTAGCCGCATTCCTGCGACATCAGCTTCATGTACTGGACGAGCTTCGGATGGTCGTCCAGGTGCAGGAGCGGCATCATCCAGCGGTAGATCTCGAGCGCCTCGTCCCACTCGCCCCGCCCGGCGAGGTCCCACATGTGGAGCGTCTCGGCGGGGAACGCGTTCACCACGCCGTGAACCGTGCCGACGGCGCCGAGCATCACGCTCTCGAGCATCACGTCGTCCAGCCCGGCGAAGAGGATGTAGCGATCGCCGACCGCGTTCACGATGTCGGTGATCCGACGCGGATCGCCCGACGCCTCCTTGATCGCGACGATCGTCTCGACGTCCGCCAGCTCGACGAAGACGTCGGGCGTCAGGTCCACGCCGTAGACCTTCGGGTTGTTGTAGCACAGGATCGGCAACGGGCTCGCCGCCGCGACCGCGCGGAAGTGCGCGACGGCCTCGCGGCGGTCCGCCCGATACGCCATCGCCGGGAGCACCATCAGCCCGTCCGCGCCGATCTCCGCCGCGTCCGCCGCGTACCGGCACGCCGCCGCCGTCGTGAACTCCGAGACGCCCGTCAGCACGGGGATCCGCCCGCGCGCGACCTCGACCCCCGCGCGCAGAACCGCGCGCTTCTCTTCCGGGGTGAGCGAGTTGTTCTCGCCGATCGTCCCCAGCAGCACCATCCCGTGCACGCCCGCGTCGAGGAGCGCCTCGAAATGGCGCATCGTCCGGTCGATGTCGACCGACAGGTCCTCGTGGAACTGGGTCGGCAGGGCCGGGAAGACGCCCCGCCAGTTCGGAGTCTGCATTCCTTTTCTCCCGTGTTGTGGTCCTCGCGACGACGTCGCCCTCGACAGCGCCGGGTCCGACGGCGCACCCGCCGCCGCACGCCGTGCCCCTCGCGACGACGTCGCCCTCGACTACACGCTCCGCGAAACCAGCTCCGCGGCGGCCAGGTCCGCCAGCGCGGTGCCCACCGACTTGAACAGCGTGATCTCGTCGTCCGAGCCGCGGCCCGCGACCCGGCCGGCGCACAGGTCCGCCAGCTCGCCCAGCACTTGGTCCGCCGAGAACCGGCCCTCGGAGATCGGGATCAGCAGCTCGCCCGCCTCGGCCAGCACGTTGACCCGGCTGTCCACGTAGACCCGGGACTTCACCACCATCTCGGTATCGCACTCCCGGCCGTCGCGCTCGTGGTTGCCGAAGAAGTCCGTGTGCGTGCCCGGCCGGACCCAATCGCCACGGATGATCGGCGAGTGCGACGCGGTCACGCAGCTGATCACGTCCGCCTTGCCGGCCTCCTCCTCGAGGTTCCCGGCGACCCGGCAGCGCAGGTCCGGGCGACGCTCCGCGACCCGCTCGATCACCCGCTTCGCCTTCTCCGGATTGCGGCCCCAGATCGCGACCTCCTCGATCGGACACACCGTCGCGTGCGCCAGCACCATGTACGGTGCCAGGTTCCCCGTCCCGCACACGAGCAGCCGGCGCGCGTCCTTCCGCGCCAGGTAGTCCGCAGCGAGCCCCGCCATCGCCGCCGTCCGCCAGAACGTCACCGTCGTCCCATCGACCAGCGCCCGCGGCTCGCCCGTCTTGCGGTCGAACAACAGGATCTTCGAGTGCAGGATAGGGAGCCCCGCCGCCGCGTTCCCGGGGAGGTACGTGAACGCCTTCACACCGATCACGTCCCCGTTCCACGACGGCAGCAGCGCGAAAACGTCCCTCGAACCGCCGTCCGGGTCCAGCGGGAACATCAGCCGCTGCGGCATCCCGGCCGGCGACCCGAACGTCCGCCTGAGCGCCTCGATCAGCGCCGGAAACTCCAGGACCCGATGTACGTCGTTCGCTTCGATGACTCGCATGACACTCTCCCGCTCCCTGCGCGCCGCGCCCCGCCGTCCTCCTCCGCGCTCTTCCGCACCGCGGCGCGCACCGTTACACCTCACGCGCGGCCTCGCCGCGCCCGGATTGGATACATTATATGACGATGGGCGGCGGTGTGCACCCGCCTGTCAACGGATGCAGCCGCCAGCCGCCCACGGCCGGCCGCCCAACGCCGGATCGCCGCCCCCGAACCGGCCCGGCAATCCGGCCGCGGGAGCGGCTGCCGCCTACGGCAGCTCGGCGCCGACCACGGCCGCCTCGTCCGGGAGCGCGACGTAGAGGCGACGTCGCCGCCCGTCCACCGCGAACGCCCCGGCGGGCGTGGCGAGCCGCAGCACGTAACGTCGCAGGACGTGCCCCGTCTCGCCATCGAGGACGGCGATCACGCTGCGCCCCTCCGTCCCGGGCCCGAGTCGGAGCCACAGCTCCCCGTCGACGACAGTCCCCGCGACCGCGGACCACGGAACCGGGTAGCCGTCCGGCCCGCCGTCCGCGGTCCAGGCGGCGAAGAACGTATCGCGCGCGGCCGCGATCTCTGGGTCCGCGATCGGGGTGGAGTAGACCAGCCGGCCGTTGGGGTCGAAGCGCTGCAGCACGCCCTCGGCCTGGAGCACGAGCCATGCGCCGCCGTCCGGAGCGAGGACCGGGAGGACATTGTTCCGGAACTCGCGCGGCATTTCGCCCCGCAGCGCCTGCTCGCGGATCTGCGTGCGCGAGATCATCCGCGGCGGATCGCCCAGCGGCTCGCCCAGCCGGAGGCGCGCGGGCCCGCCACCCGTCGGACCGAGGATCACCGCCAGGCTGCTGTCCATCCCGAGCGTCTCCGTCGCCACGGCGCCGCGGCCGTCGATGTCTGCGGGGAGGTAGACGACGGCCCCGATCGGCGTCGACTCCTCGTACGTGCCGTCGAGGGCGAATCGCTGGACGCGCCGGTTGCCGAAGTCGAGGACGAACGCCCCGGACTCCGAGGCGGCGACGGCCTCCGGCCCCCGGAATTCGCCCGGCCCCGCGCCTTCGCGGCCGATCGGCCGGGCCGCGCCGTCCTCCGGGTCCACGACCAGCACACGGTGCAGCACGCGGTCGGCGATCCAGAGCCGACCATCCGGCGCCAGGGCGACGTCGGACGGGACGCCGATCAGGCCGGATTCGGTCGTGATCAGGGTGTCGAATCGCGTGAGGTGGTGCTCCACCACACCGCCGCCGTCGCGGCCGCCGCCGGTGTCGCAGGCGGCAAGGGTGGTGCAGGCCAGAACGGGGAAGAGCAAGCGCTCGCGGAGCGCCGCGGCGCGAGAAGCACCGGCGTTCGGAAATCGCATCGTCGCACCTCTCGAAGCGCGGGTCGGAAACCAAGGCCCCGGGACGTGGATTCGGACGGTCGGACGCGCCCGGTGGGCATCAACTTAGGAGCCGCGTCGCTGTCCTACAACGTCGCAACGTCACCGATGACCGCACCGGCAGCCGCGCCGCCCGACGACGGTTGACACGGCCGGACGCGGGCCGCACGTTCAGGCGTCTCGATCGACCGAACGCGTACACCGAACTCGTACACCGAAGAAACCGGGGGCGGCCGAGGGCGGAACGCCCCTCACACGTGGAGGTTGCGTCTTGCGGATGCTGGTACTCGGCGCCGGGCTCCAGGGCTCGGCCTGTGCATACGATCTGCTCCAGAACGCCGCGGTCGAGAAGGTGACCGTGGCCGACCTGAACGTCGATAAACTGCCGCCGTTCCTCGAGCGATACCGCGGCGACCCGCGCCTCGAGCTGGTCCGGCTCGACGCCCGCGACGAGGCCGCCGTGCTCGAGGTCATGGAGGGGAAGCATGCGTGCATGAACGCGCTCCCCTACTACTTCAACCTCGACATGGCGCGTCTCGCGGTCCGCGCGGGCGTGCACTACTGCGACCTGGGCGGGAACACGGAGATCGTCTTCAACCAGCTCGAGCTGGACGGCGAAGCGCGGGAGCGCGGCCTGAGCGTGATCCCCGACTGCGGCCTCGCGCCCGGGATGGTCAACATCCTGGCCGCGGCCGGGATCGAGGAGCTGGACGAGCCCGAGACGGTGAAGATCCGCGTGGGCGGGCTGCCGCAGAACCCGGAGCCGCCGCTCAACTACCAGATCGTCTACTCGCTCCACGGCGTGCTCGACTACTACACGACGCTCTCGTGGGTCCTGCGCGACGGAGAGCCGAAGCAGGTCGAGGCGCTGACGGAGATCGAGCACCTCGAGTTCCCCGAGCCGGTCGGGACGCTCGAGGCGTTCCACACCGCCGGCGGGCTCTCGACGATGCCGTGGACCTACGAGGGCAAGCTGCGCAGCATGGAGTACAAGACGCTGCGCTACCCGGGGCACGCCGAGATCATGAAGGCGATCCGGGACCTCGGGCTGCTCGACCTCGACCCGATCCGCGTCGGCGAGCAGGAGGTCGTGCCGCGGCAGGTCTTCATCGCCGCGGTCGAGCCGAAGCTGCGCAAGCCCGAGGGGCGCGACCTGGTCGCGCTGCGCGTCGAGGCGGAGGGGCGGAAGGACGGCAAGCCGACCCACATCGTCTACGACCTGCTCGACTACTACGACGAGGCGACGGGGATCAGCGCGATGGAGCGCACGACCGGCTTCTCGCTCTCGATCACGGGGCAGATGCAGGCCCGTGGCCAGGTCACGCGCCTGGGCGCATGCACTCCCGACCAGTGCGTCCCCGCCGACCCGTACGTCGAGGAGCTCGGCCGCCGCGGGATCCGGATCCGCAAGACGGTGTCGTAGGCGACGACGTCGCGGAGGCGCCTGCGCGCGATCCGGCGCCCGCCGTGGCGCGAGGGCGACGTCGCACGCGACGACGCCCGGCGCACGCAACCGCGACGCGCCGCACGAGTCGCATCGCCGGAAGACCCGGGGTTCCACGACCCCGGGTCTTTTCCTTTGCGGGGAACGCTATTTGCGACTGTTGCGCCGTGGCCGGGTCGCCGGGATCCCGGCGAGAACGGAGCCAACGCGGAAGGAGGTACGCTGTCATGGCGGACATCAACGTCGAACGCAAAGGGCCATCGATCTGGCCGTGGATCATCGGCCTGCTGGTCCTGGCACTCCTGATCTGGGCCATCGCGGAGATGGTCGACACCGACGAGGAGCAGGTCGCCGGGACGGAAACCGTCGAGCAGGTCGAGGAGCCCGCCGCGGCCGTTCCGGCGCCCACGCCGATCACGCCCGAGGGCGCGCCGGCCGAACTGCGCTCCCTGCTCCCGCTCGGCATGGACGACGTCGGCCGCACCGTCCTGATCCAGGGGCAGATCGTCGGCCAGCCGACCAGCGAGGGCTTCTGGATCGCCTCCGAGGTGAACGGCGAGGCCCATGCGCTGTTCGTGCGGACGCCGGCCACGAAGCGGGACGGGCAGGTGCTGGAGATGGCCGAGATCCAGACCGGCCGCGACGTCGAGATCATGGGCACGCTGCAGCAGGCGCCGTCGGGCCAGGCATCGACCTGGATCCAACAGTCGCAGCTCCAGCAGGAGCCCGACTACCAGCGCTGGAGCGTCCACGAGGACATCGTCGTCTCGAGCCCGCAGACCGGCCAGCTCGGCACGCAGCCCGGCACCCAACCGGGGACGCAGCCCGGGACGCAGCCAGCGCAGCCGATGGACACCGCGCCGGGCGCGACGACTCCTGGCTCGACGACGCCGGGCAGCGACACCAACGGCTCGATGCCGAACCGCTGATCGACGCCGGCTCCGGCCGATTTCCGAGGAGCGCCCCGCCCGCCGGCGGAGCGCTCCTCGCCTCGGCCGCGCGCGGCCTCACCGGAGGGACGCTCACCGGAGGGACGCCCCGATGACCCGGCACGCTCGAACCGCCCGCAGCACTCGCCCGCGTGTCGTCACGGTCGCGGCGATCGCGCTCGCCGCGGCCGCCGCGGCCGTGCGTCCCGCGCCCGCGGCGGCCCAGAGCCACGACGCCGAGACGGTCCGGCAGACCTACACCTTCCTCGGCGACCGCCTCACGGTCCGCGTCGACGCCGGAGTGCCCGGCACGCTCCGCCTGATCCGCGGCCAGCCCGGCCGCCTCGAGGTGACCGCCCGCGTGCTCCGCGGCCTCCCCGGTTTCGGACTCTCCGACCAGGGCGGCCACGTCCTCCAAGTGACGACGGTCGGCGGCGAGCACACCGACTACATCCTCGTCGTCCCCGAGGCCGTGCGGGTCCTCGTCCGCCTCCCCGACCGGCCCGTCGCAGAGGTCGTCGGTGCCCGCCAGGACGCCGCCACCTTCCGCTGGCACACGCCCGGAGGGTGAACGGGCGCACGCCGCGAGGGCGAGCGGGCGCACGTCGGGAGGGTGAACGGGCGCACGCCCGGCCGGTCGGAGTGACCCGCACCGGCGGCTCGGCGTGACGGCCGGCCCCGCGACCGCCCTCGGGGACGTAGTGCGACCGCGCCCCCGTTGCGCCGCGTCCCCGCGCCCCGGTCGCACCGCGCCCGGCCACATCGCGCCCGGCCACATCGCGCCCGGCCACATCGCGCCCGGCTACATCGCGCCCGGCTACATCGCGCCCGGCTACATTGCGCCCGGCTACATTGCGCCCGGCCACACGGCGCCCGGCCACACGGCGCCCGGCCACACGGCGCCCGGCTACATCGCGCCCCGGGGCGCGGCGCCCCCTCCAGGGCATACCTCTTGCGCCCGTCGGGCCGGCGTCGTGAACGCCTCCAGCCAGGAGCCGACCGCTCAAGCAGGAGCCGACCGCTATGCCCCCGGAACCCATTCCCCCCGAGGAGCTCCTCGAGCGACTCTACCAGACCGGCCGCGAATGGATGCGGGCGCGCGCCCGCCAGCGCGCCCACGGACCGCCCTCCGACTGGGGGCGCGGCGACAACCCTCCCGCCTGGGAGGAGCCGCGCCTCGCCAACCGGGACGCGCAGGATGAAGAATCGCTCCGCCAACGGTTCCGCGAGCTCGTCGACGAATTCGTCCAACGCATCGACGAGCAGTAGCCGCTGGCCTACAACGCCATGGCGCGCCCCGCCCTCCTTCCCTACATTGGGCTCATCCCACACCCTCCCCCGAACGCGGAGCACCGCCTATGCGCCGAACCCACGCACCCGTCGCCCACCGCAGCGTTTTCGGGCTCACCACAACCCCATCACCACCAGTATCGGCGCGGCGCGGCGTTGTTTCAATGATTATTGGAAACAGAGAAAACTCGCCCCACGCAACCCTTGAGTTCGGGGGCGAGTTTTTATAAGTTGTAGCATTGATTTCTCGCGACAATGACGAGCCGGGGAACCGTTCCCGATTCTCGTTGATTTGGATGGCGTTCGCGGCCGGCGGGAGTACGTGTGTGTGCCCTCGTCGCCCCGGGAAAGGAGACCTATGGCCACGACGACCGTGAAGCCGAAGGCGGGGCTTCGCGCTCCGCTCCACGAGCTGGACGACGGCGAGCTGGTGGCTGCACACCTGGAGGGCCATGCCGGCGCATTCTCGGAGCTGTACGATCGCTACCGGGACAAGCTGGTGCATTTCATTGCGCGGAAGACCGGCGACCGGGACCGGGCCGAGGACCTGGTCCAGGAGGCGTTCATCCGCGTCACGCGGCACCTCCACCGGTTCGACCAGTCGAAGAAGTTCTCGACGTGGATCTACACGATCTGCTCGAACCTGGCGAAGAACGAGCTGCGGAACCGTTCCCGCAGCCCGCTGGTCCTGTTCCAGAAGCTGACGACGCATTGGGAGCCGGAGCATCGGCCGCTGCAGTTCGAGGACTCTTCGATGCGGCCTGACGACATGTACCGGAAGCGGTACCTCCAGGACCTGGTCGAGCGGATGGTCGACGAGCTGCCGGAGCACCATCGCCTGGTGTTCAAGCTCCGGGAGCTCGAGGGGAAGAGCTACGAGGAGATCGCCGAGATCACGGGCGTGAACCTCGGCACGGTGAAGTCTCGGCTGCACCGCGCGCGGACGAGCTTCGCCGAGCGGATCGAGCCGTACCTCAACTAGAGCGGATCCGGGCGGGCGGGCCGGGTGCCCGGTTGGTCCGTCCGGCGCGGCGAACTCTAGGCGACGACGCGCCCCTGGGCGCGGTCGCGGGGCGAAAGAAGACGGGTCGGCGATATGATGTCGCCGACCCGTTTCTTCGTTCTCGGCGCGGCGCCCCGGTCCGTCCTAGCTTCCGCCCCCCGCGCCGCAGCCCCGCTCCGCGGCGCCGCGCCGCCGCGCGTCCCGCCCGCCTACTCCAGCATCGCCTCCAGCGAGATGTCGACGTTCCCCTGGAGCGCCCGGGAGATCGGGCAGCCGTCCTTGGCGGCGTTGGCGGCATTCATGAACGCGGCCTCGTCGGCGCCGGGGACGCGGCCGCGGACGTTCAGGCGCACGCTCGTCACCCGGAAGCCCTCGCCCACTTTGTCGAACGTTGCGACGGCGCGGACATCGAGCCGCTCGGGCGTGTGCCCCGCGCTGGCGAGCTGGTGCGACAGCGCCATGGCGAAGCACGAGGCGTGCGCCGCCGCGAGCAGCTCCTCGGGGCTGGTCTTCCCGTCCGGCTGTTCTGTGCGCGACGCCCACGTCACGGGCATCGCGGTCGCGAGCCCGCTGCTCTTCAGGTCGATCCTCCCCTGACCCTGCGCCAGGCTCCCCTCCCAAGTCGCTTCAGCGATCCGATCCGCGGCCATGTTCCACCTCCTCGTCAGGGACAATACTGGGAATTGCCGGGGGAAGATCGGGCGCGGTGCGGTCCGGGGCAAGTGCGGTGGGCGGGCCGGGGCGGCTGCGGGAGCCGGCCCGGCGGGCGAACGCGCGGCGAGGGCGAGTGGGCGATGGGCGCGGGGTAGCACCGGGCCGGCGTGGGTGTCGGGTGGCGCGATTCTACCGAAGTGCACCCACAACTCCCGCCGCACGACGATGGTGCGATTTGGTCGAATATTTCCACCCAACCGAACCCGAAAATTCACCGCCCGAAACGATGGTGCGACTGGGTAGAATAGTTCCACCAATTCGCACCCGCTCCCGCGGCAAGCCGGCCATGGGTGCACTTTGGGCCGCGACGCGGTCCCTGCGAAACCCACCCGCCACCACACACTACGCACGCCCCAACCAACCGGGCCACACCACCACACCGCCACCCGCCACCACACCGCCACGCCACCCCCACCGCCCATCACCACACGCCCCCTCACCCACCCCCACCCATCATCCTCGGCCGCCCGGGCGCATTCGCCACCTCCGCCCCGACCAGCCACGCGAATTCCGCGTAACGCCGCAGCCCCGCGAAGGGGAATTCCGGGTGCCACTCGTCGCCGGGCTGGTGGTAGCGGTCCCAGCGGGCGCGGAGCGCCTCCTGCTCGGCGCGCGTGACACCCTCCCAGTCGGAGCCGGGGATGAGGAAGACGGCCGGCACGCCGGCGTGGAGGAACGGCCAGTAATCCGAGTTGGGCCGCGGGCCGGACGGCTCGGCTGTCCACCCCTGCGCCGCGGCGACGCTGCGCGCGACGTCGCCCAGGGTCGACGATGTCCCGCCCGCGACCCGCCAGCTCCGGGGCGGCGCGGGCGGCGCGCCGGCGTCCAGGTTGATGACGGCGACGGTCCGCTCCAACGGGACCAGCGGCTCCGCCACGTAGTACGCCGATCCGAGCAACCCCAGCTCCTCGCCCGTGAAGAAGAGGAGTAGGACCGACCGCGCCGGCGGCTCGCGCACGAACGCCTCGCCGATGGCGAGCAGCATTGCGACGCCCGCGGCGTTGTCCGAGAAGCCGTTGTAGATCGAATCGCCGGTCGCGTCGGCCGGGCCGATCCCGACGTGGTCGTAGTGGGCCGTGTAGGCGACGACCTCGTCCCGCAGCGCCGGGTCGCGCCCCGGGATCAGCGCCGCGACGTTCGCGGCGGGGAGCGGCGTGTCGGCGACGCGGATCGTCGCCTCGAGCGTCCGGCCGAGGGGGAGGGCGTCGAACGGCTTCGAACCGTCCAGCGCGTCGGGCGCGAGCGGCGCACCGGCCAGCAGCGCCGCGGCCAGGCGCGGCCCGGCCACGAGCGTGGGGAGCGGCGACTGCCAGGCGGGTTCGTCGACGTCGGCATCGACGTAGTAGCGCTCACCGCCGCGGCTGCGCGCGTACGCATCGAATCGGTCCCTCTCGGGGACGATGTAGACGACGCCTTCGGCGCCGCGCCGCGTCCAATCCGGGATCAGCTCCGCGGCGTGGTCGCCGAGCGTGCCGATCAGGACGACCACGTGCCCGTCCAGCCGCTCGTGGCGGGCCAGCGCGTCGCGCGCGATGGCCGCGGTCCCGGCGAAGATCGCCGCCCCGGAAAAGTCGCGGAACGCGCCGCGGCCGCCGCGCTCGACGATGAAGTCGCTGCCGCTCGCGAATTCGGCACGCGTGCCGTCGCGTACCACGGCGACTCGCGTCGCGGCGTCGTCGATCGTGGCCACGCGCAGCGGGATCGGCTGGAGGTAGCCGCCGTCGGCCGCGGCGCCGCGCGCGCCGATCCGCTCGAGCTGCCGACGGATGTAGTCGGCGGCGATGCGCTCGCCCGGCGTCCCCGTCCCGCGCCCCTCGAGCCGGTCGTCGGCGAGGAAGCGGGTGTGCTCGCGGAGGGCGAGGGTGTCGATCCGGGGCGGGGCCGGTGCGGAACCGAAGTCGGCTCGTTGCGCCGTCGCCGGCGACGCGCCGAGCGTAGCAAGCGCCAACGCAGCGATGGCCGCGGCGATGGACCTGCGAAGGACGGACGGCGCCGCCTCCGAGCGGCGTCTGCCCGACGGCGCCGCCACGAGCCGCGCGACCCGGCGGACGCGATCACGATTCCTCGATGTCATCCGGTGGACTTCCGCCTCGGGTTCTCGAACGTCGGGACACCACGTCGACCGCGGCGGGCAAGCCGCCGTGACCGCGCGCGACGGGCAGACCGCCGCGACCGCGACGGGCAGGCTGCAATGTCCGCGGGGGCCGGCACCCACGACCGCGGCGGGCGCCCGCGCGCCTTCCACGCCCTACCCCGCGCCTGCACCGATGGTGCCGTGGCCCGGAACTTGTCCTCTGGGCGGCGCGCCCCAATCTTTCGGCGTCCTGCTCCCCCAACCGAGTGCGAACCGTGCGTATCAGTCAGAACATCGCGGAGTTGACGCCTTCGGCGACCATGGCGGTCGCGGCGCTGGCCAAGGAGCTGCGCGCCCAGGGCCGCGACATCATCGACCTGAGCGCGGGCGAGCCGGATTTCCGGACGCCGGACTTCATCGCGCAGGCGGGGATCGCCGCGATCGCGAACGGCGAGACGCGCTACACGCCGCCCGCCGGGCTGTCCGCGCTGCGCCAGGCGATCGCCTCGAGTCTCGAGCGCCGCTACGGCCGCCCGTTCGATCCCAAGGGCATCGTCGTCACGGCGGGCGCGAAACAGGCGATCTTCAACGCCTGCTTCGTCCTCTTCGGCCCTGGCGACAAGGTGCTGATCCCTGCGCCGTACTGGACGAGCTACCCGGAGCTGGTCAAGCTCTCGCGCGCGGAGCCGGTGATCGTGCGCGCCCGCGAGGAGCGCGGCTTCAAGCTCGGGCCGGAGGAGCTGGACGCGGCCTGGGACGAGCGCGTGCGCGGGCTGATCCTGAACTCGCCGTCGAACCCGACGGGCGCGGTCTATACGCGCCAGGAGCTGGAATCGATCGCGCGCTGGGCCGCCGAGCGCGACGTCTGGATCCTGAGCGACGAGATCTACTCGCGGATCCACTTCGCCGCGGCCGGTCCGGCCGCGGGAGTCCTCAACCTGGACCCGGCGCTCGCCGAGCGCACCGTCGTCATCGACGGCGCATCCAAGGCGTTCGCGATGACGGGTTGGCGCATCGGCTTCTCCTACTCGGACCCCGTGCTGGCCGGCCACATGGCGGCGCTGCAGAGCCACATCACGTCGAACGCGGCGGCGCCGTCCCAGCACGCGGCGATCGCGGCGTACAACGCCGAACCGCTCGAGGAAGAGGCGATCGCGAAGATGGTCGAGGTGTTTCGCCAGCGCCGCGACCTGTTGCTCGACCTGTTCCGCGAGCGGCTGCCGGACGTGCCGTACGTCCGTCCGGACGGCGCGTTCTACCTCTTCTTCCGCGCCGACGGCTTCTACACCGGCGACGTGACCGACTCGGTCTCGTTCTGCAACGACCTGCTCGACCGCGCGGGCGTCGCGCTCGTGCCGGGCGCCGCCTTCGGCGACGACCGGTTCGTGCGCCTGTCCTTCGCGGCGTCGGAGGAAGCGCTCGACCGCGCGGTGTCGAGGATGGCCGACGCTCTGGTCCGCTAGCGCACCCGCTCGATTCGCTCTGGGACGCGACCGGCCCGGGAAATGCAACTGGCCCCCCGGGCAAGGCGGAGGAGCGGTCAGGGACCCGAGCGGAATGAGCCAAGCAGCGCGGACGGACGACGCCGGCGATGCCTCCGTGGCCAACGGTGCGCCGCGGCGGTCAGCCATCGGGTCCGGCCCACTTTGGCGGCCGTACCCCTTCCTGCGCGCCATCCGTCGCCTCCGCACCAGCCGGACGGACCGCCACCTGTTCATCGTCTGGGCGATCGCCACCTTCGCCATCATCGGGCTGGGCGTGATCCAGGCCCGCGAGGGGTGGAACGCGATCCCGCTCCCATTTGGCCCGAACCACGTCTACGTTACCCTCTATCCGCCGCTTTCCCTCGCGGTCCTCATGCTGTTCTGGCTGGGCCTGGCATGGGCCGCCATACCCGCATACCTGGCCACGCTGGTCCTCTCGCTCGACGCCGGGATGGCGCCGGCGTGGGCCGTGCTCTTCGCCCTGGCCGATCCGCTCGCGCTCTACGTCTACGCGATCATCTACCGCGCCGCCCCGCTACGCATCGATCTGCGCACCTTCGACGCCTTCTTCTGGTTCGCGGCGGCGTCGCTCGTGGGGGCGCTGTGCGGGTCGGCCGCTTCGTTCATCTGGAGCTGGTCGCACGGGCTGAACGCGGAGCAAACCTTCGCGATCTGGCAGGGGTGGTGGGTCGGCGCGTTCATCCTGGCGCTCGCCGTCGTGGCGCCCGCGCTGGCGTTGCTGACGCGCCCTATCGAACACATGAAGCGCGAGCGCCTGCGTGTGCCGCGCCGGCCCGAGACCACGGTGCGCTGGATCATCGTCGCGATCGTCGTCTGCGGCGCGACCCTCGCCTCGTTCGTGCTGGTCATGACGGAACAGGCGCGGTACCGCACCGCGGTGGCGATGGCGAGCCACATGCCCGCAGCGGCGATCGAGGCGATGCGCACCGCCGCCGAGAGCTGGCGCCTGCTGGCCTGGACCGCGCTCGTCCTGGTCGCGGCCGCCGCCGTGGGCGGCGTGCTCCTGGCGCGCCAGTGGAACTCCGTGCTGGTCAGGGAGGTCCGCGCGCGGACCGCGGCGCTACGGTACAGTCGAAAGCGACTGAGCCAGATGTTCGAGATCGCGCCCGCGGGGATGCTCCTCCTCGACCGAAAGGGGCGGATCGTCTACGCCAACACCGCGGCGCAGCAGATCCTGCGGCGTACGCGGGACGAGCTGCGCGGCCGGCGGCTCGGCCCACCGCTGTGGACGCTGACGACGCCCGACGGAAGCGAGGCCGTCGCCGGCCCGGTCGATGAAGTGATCCGCACCGGCGAGCCCGCGCCCGAACGGGAGGTCGGACTCGTCGAGGATGGCGGGCCGACGCTGATCCTCTCGTTCGCGGCCGCGCCGATCCGCACCGTGGACGGGGAGCCGACCGCGATCGTCGCGTCTTTCACCGATGTGACGGAGACGCGCCGCGCCGCCCGCCGGATCCGCGAGAACGAGCAGGTGCTGCGACAGATGGCCGAGACACTGCGCGGCGTCATCTGGGTCGCCGAGACCGACCCGTGTCGCCTGCTGTACGTCAGCTCCGCGTACGAGACGATCTGGGCTCGGCCGGTCGCCGATCTCGAGCGGGACCCGTGGTCGTGGGTCGAGGCGGTCCACCCCGAGGACCGGAGCCACGCCGCGGGGACGGTGAAGGCATGCAAGGGGGGACGCGAGACGCACGCCGAGTTCCGCGTCGTCCGCCCCGACCAATCGATCCGCTGGGTCCGCGCGCACACGATCCCGCTCAAGCGCGAGGATGGCTCGGTCTATCGACTGGTCGGGTTCGTCGAGGACATCACGGCGCTGCGCGCGGAGGAAGAGGCCGAGCGCTTCCTCTCCGACGCGAGCCGCGCGCTCGCCGGGTCGCTCTCCTTCGATGCGACGCTCGACAGCCTCGCGCACCTTTCCGTGCCCCGCCTCGCGGACTGGATGGTGATCCACGGGACCGGGCCCGCCGGGCGTCGGCCCCTCATCACGGCGCACGTCGATCCCCAGAGCCGGGAGACGCTGCGACGCATCGCGGAGGTCGAGATCGACCCCGACGCGCCGCACCCGGTGCTTCGCTCGCTGCAGACCGGCGAGCCCGTCTACTACGAGCGGATCACGGACGCGCTCATCCGCGAGGTTTCCCCCAACGAGGCGTACATGCGGGCGCTCAGCGAGCTGCGGCCCGGGTCGGGCGTCGCGCTGCCGCTCGTGGCGCGCGGCCGCACGCTCGGCGTGATGATGCTCGTTCGGAAGCGCGGTAGCCCGCCGTATCAACCCGACGACGTCGCGTACCTCCAGGAGTTCGCCTACCGCGCCGCGCTCTCCCTCGACAACGCTCGCCTCTACGAGGAGGCGCAGGCCGCCAACCGCGCCAAGGCCGATTTCCTCGCCGTCATGAGCCACGAGCTGCGCACGCCGCTCAACGCGATCATCGGCTTCGCCGACCTGCTCCAGGCCGAGATCGCCGGGCCGATCAACGAGGAGCAGCGCAGGCAGCTCGATCGCATCGTCGCGAGCGCGCAGCACCAGCTCGCGCTGATCGACGAGGTCCTGACGTACGCGCGGACGGAGGCGGGGTGGGAGGCGATCGCCCCCGCGGAAGCGGACGTACGCGACGTCGCCTCGGACGCCGCGGACGTGATCCGCCCGCTCGCCGAGGAGAAGGGCCTCGACTTCGACGTCGACCTCCCGGACGAGCCCGTCCCGATCCGGACCGACGCGAGCAAGGCGCGCCAGGTCCTGATCAACCTGCTCTCCAACGCGGTCAAGTTCACGGAAGAGGGCCGCGTATCGCTCCGCTTGCGCCGGGACGACGACGGCGCCGTCGTCGATGTCTCCGACACCGGGATCGGGATCGACCCCGAGATGCAGCAGCACATATTCGAGCCGTTCATGCAGGTCGAGGACGCGCTCACGCGCGAGAAGGGCGGCACCGGCCTCGGCCTCGCCGTGGCCCATCGTCTCACTCGAATGCTCGGCGGGACGATCGAATTGAAGAGTCGGCCCGGCGCGGGCTCCACGTTCACGGTTCGGCTCCCCTCGCTCCCGGCGGTGCGGAAGTCGCCCGGCGCCGAGGGGAGAGAGGGGCGAGAGGCGGCGTAGGGGGCGGGCCAAGCGGGCGGCTCACGTCGGCCGGGCAGGCCGCCGCCGGCCGGGCACAGCGGGCGGCCGCGCTTCCCGCTCGCTACCCGCCGAGCGCTTGCGCGAGCGCCCGCAGCGTGGCGCCGACGTACCCCGCGCCGAACAGGTTGACGTGGACGAGGAGGTAGTAGAGCTGGTACGCCGCGCGGCGCCGCGGGCGGTACCCGGGCTGCAGCGGCCACGCCTCGGCGTACGCGTCGAAGAACGCCGGCTCGAGCCCGCCGAATAGCTCCGCCATCGCCAGGTCGACCTCGCGGTGCCCGTGGTACGCGGCGGGGTCGAGCAGCGCCGGCTCGCCTCCGGCCATGACGTGGACGTTCCCGCTCCAGAGGTCGCCGTGGAGGAGGGACGGACCGTCGGCATCCGCGCCGGCGAGGACGTCGTCGAGCGTGTCGAGGAGGCGGTCGAAGCGACGGCGCTCGGCCGGGCCGAAGTGACCGGCGTCGTACGCGAGCCGGAGCTGCGGCTCGAGGCGTCGCTCGCGCCAGAAGGCCGCCCAGTCGTCGAACCAGCCGTTGGGCTGCGGGAGCGGCCCAATGAAGTTCCCCTCTTCGGCGCCCCACCGGTCCGCGCGGGCCCGGTGCATCGCGGCGAGCCCACGGCCGAGGCGCGGCCACGTCTCCGGCCCCGCGCGCCCGGGCTCCAGCCACTCGAGGAGGAGCCACGCGGTCGGCCGGTCGCCGGCCTCCGACGCGTCAAATGGGTCGAAGACGTCCAGCACCGCCGGCACCCGCAGCGCGCCCGTCGCCGCGAGCGCGCGCAGCCCCGCGACCTCCGCGCGGAACACGCCCGGCGGGACCGACCCGCGCGGGCTCCACTTCAGGAAGGCGACGTCGCCCGCCTCCGTCTCGATCCGATACGCGTTGTGGATGCACCCGCCGCCGACGGGCGAGACGTGGCTCAGCGGCGAATGCTTCCCCGCCCGCGCGTCCAGCGCCGCCTGCACGCCTTCGGCCAGGTCCGTCGGTAGCTCTCGCTTCACAATCCGCGGTCGCTGCGTATGTGATCCAGGAGCCCACGGCACGACCGCTCCAGCATCTCCTGCACGCGCTCGAAACCTTCGCGGCCGCCGTAGTACGGGTCGGGGACGTCGAGATCCCCGTTCGCGAGCGGGTCGAACTCCCGCAACCGCCGCACCTTCGCGCGGACCTCGGCGCTCCCCGCCAGTCGGACGACGTCGCGCAGGTTCTCGGAGTCCATCACCAGGACGTAGTCGAAGCGGTGCACGTCCTCCACCCGGATCGGCCGCGAGCGGCCGGTCAGCCGGATCCCGCGCCTGCGCGCGACCTCGCGCGCCCGCGCGTCCGGCGGCTCGCCCTCGTGGTAGTCCGAGGTCCCCGCCGAGTCGATATCGAACCGGTCCTCGATGCCGTCGTCCCGGACCAGCGCCCGGAAGACCGCCTCCGCCATCGGCGATCGGCAGATGTTCCCCAAGCAGACGAACAGGACGCGGACGGGTTCTGCTTGCATGGTCGTCGTTTTCGCGTTGCGACGTGGATCTCCGTACCCGTCGGACCCTAGCCCCGAGCGGGGGCGAGGTCAAGGCCGGCCGGCGCGGCGGGGGCCGCCGGGTGCCGGGCGGGCGCGAAGACCACCGAACCGTGCCGACACGTGGGCGCCGCCTCCGCTTGACGCCGCCCCGCCGCTCCGGGCATTCTTCGGCGATGAAACACGTTGCGCGGAACGGAGCGGAAAGCGCGTTCGGCTCGGGCCGGCGGACGGCAGGGCGCCCGATAGGCGGACGGGAAAACGGCCGGCGGGGCGATCGCCGCGCCCGCCGCCGGACACCCCGTCGCCGCGCACCGCTCGTACCCCGCGCCGTCGCGCGCCTCGCGCCCGCCGCCGTCGCGCTCGTCGCACTCTCCTGCTCGTCCCCCGCACGCAATGCATCGCTCTGCGACGAGCCGCGCCGCACCGGCACGCTCCCGGCCGACGTCGCCGAATCGAGCGGACTCGCCGCGAGCCGCAGCCACCCGGGCGTCTTCTGGACGCACAACGACTCGGGCGACGAGGCGTTCGTCTTCGCGATCGACTCGGCAGGCCGGCTCCTCGGCCGCGTCCGCGTCACCGGCGCCGAGAACCACGACTGGGAAGACATCGCCCTCGCCCCCTGCGGCGACGACGCCGGCGACTGCCTCTACATCGCCGACACGGGCAACAACCTCGGCTCGCGCGAGGAGGTCGCGATCTACCGCGTCCCCGAGCCGTCGCCGGACGATTCGGCGACCGCGCCGGCCGAGCGCATCGCGATCCGCTACCCCGGCGACGTCGTCGACACCGAGGCGATCTACGTGCTCCCCGACGGCACGATCTATCTCGTCAGCAAGGGGCGCCAGGCGCCGCCCACGCTCTTCCGCTACCCGGGCCGGCCGCGCGCCGACGAGGTCGTCGTCTTGCGCGAGGTCGCTCGCTTCAGGCAGACGCCCGTGGGGCTGCCGTACCAGGTGACCGGCGCCGACGCGTCCCCCGACGGCCGGTGGGTCGCCGTACGGACCTACACGTCGGTGCAGATCTACCGTGTCGCCTGGCGCGGCCGCCTGCGCCCGCTCCTCCCCGACCCCGGCATCGACCTCCAGATCCTCGCCGAGCCGCAGGGCGAGGCCGTCGCATTCGGGCCGGATGGGTCGCTCGTCCTGACCAGCGAGGCCGGGCCGAGCGACGTGCCGGGAACGATCTCGCGGATCGATTGCAGGCTGGACTGAGGCGGGCACGGATGCTGCACCCGCTGGCGACCGGCCGGCTACGGCAAGTGCGAACGATGGCCCCGGGGAGAGCGAATGGACGGTCGGTACCGTGACCGGCGCGGCGGTGCGCCGCGCCGCCCCTTCGTGCCATACGACGTCGACGTCCACGCCTACGATCGCGAATACCGCCGGCGTCGCCACCACCGATGGCCCCGGGCATACGACGCACCACCGCCCGAGCGCCGGCGTCGCGGCCACCGCGAGGAGGCGCGCAGACGCTGGGAGCAGTTCAGGGAACGGCAGGAGGAGCGGGGTTGGGTGCGCCGCGCGCGCGAGATGCTGCGCCGGTACCGCGAACCGATCATCGGGCTCACGATCGCGGGCGCGGCGGCGCCGATCGCCAAGCCCACCCGCGCGGCCGCCGAGGTGCCACCAGGGCGGGCCGAACGCGAGGCCCGCGCCGCCGCCGCCGCGCGACCCGGCGACATCGAGGAGGCCGTCAGTCAGGAGTGGGCGCGCAGCGAGGCCGAGCAGGTCCGCGAGGACACCATCGAAGGCGCTCGCATCCGTTACGGCATCTCGCGCGACCTGGCCGAGGACATCTACGACGCCGCGGTCCGCAACGACATCGACCCCGACGTCGCCTTCGGGCTCGTCAACACCGAGAGCACGTTCGACCCGCGCGCGGTGAGCCACGTCGGCGCCCGAGGCCTCACGCAGGTCATGCCCCGCACCGCTCGCTGGCTCCGGCCCGGCACCACCGCCGAGGATCTCTTCGACCGCGCGCTCAACCTCGATCTCGGGTTCCGCTACCTACGCAGCCTGATCGACAAGTACGACGGCAACGTCCGCCTCGCGCTCCTGGCCTACAACCGCGGACCCGGCACCGTCGACCGCATCCTCGCCCGCGGCGGCGACCCCGACAACGGCTACGCCGACCGCGTCCTGTCCGGCTGAACCCCGGCGCACCGAGCACCGCGCGCCTTGCCCCCGCGACGACCGCCGTTCAGATTGTCGGCCTCGCTGTCGAACCACTGTCGCACACGAGAGCCATGGCCGACTACGAACGCATCACCGCGGCGTCGATCCGCGAGGTCCTGAAGACCGCCGAAGAGATCCTCACCGAGCGCCTCCCCATCGAGAAGGTGGGCGAGGACCGCCACTCGATCACGCTCGAGGGAGGCGACGGCAAGGTCACGATCGAAGCGCACCGCCACGGCCCGGACACCGTCGTCCACGCCAGGACCGACCAGCTCCGGACGTCCCGCCTCGACATCGAGACCCAGTACTTCCTGAACAAGCTGCCGTACCAGCCCGGGGATCCGGTGCGGAGGTAGAGCGAGCGGCGCGGAGGTCAACCCTCCGCGTCGCCTCCGTTCTTCCTGAAGTACGCCTCCGTCTCCCGCTTCACCACGCCCGAGAGGAGCAGCAGGCCGATCAGGTTCGGGATCGCCATGGCACCGTTCATGACGTCGCTGAAGCTCCAGACGAGCTGGAACCCGACGGCCTGGCTCGCGCCCATGTCGAGCGACGCGGCGCCGAAGAACGCGGCGACGACGAAGAGCAGGCGATAGGGCGTGATCGCGCGTGCGCCGATCAGGAATTCGATCGCACGCTCGCCGTAATACGCCCAACCGAGGATCGTCGAGAAAGCGAAGAAGGCCAGCCCGAGCGAGACGATGTAGTGGCCCCACTCGCCCGGCAGCCCGGTCTGGAACGCGGTGGCCGTGAGCGGCGCGCCGGTCAGCGCCTCGCCGGTCGACGGGTCGACGCGCGTCCAGGCGCCGGTCGCGATGATCGCAAAGCCGGTGATCGAGCAGACGACGATCGTGTCGATGAACGTCTGCGTCATCGAGACCATCGCCTGGCTCACGGGCGAGCGGGTCTGGGCGGCCGCGGCCGCGATCCCGCCGGTGCCGAGCCCGGACTCGTTCGAGAAGATCCCGCGCGCGAAGCCCCACCGCATCGCGTCCCGCACGGTAGCGCCGAGGAAGCCGCCGATTGCCGCCGTCGGGCTGAACGCGTCCCGGAAGACGAAGACGGCGATGTCCGGGATCCCCTGCCAGTTGATCGCCAGCACGACCAGCCCGCCGAGCAGGTAGAAGGCGATCATGAATGGGACGAACACGCCGGTCACCCGGCCGATGCTCCGGATTCCGCCCAGGATGACGAGCCCGGCCAGCACGGCGATGACCACGCCCGTCCAGGTCGGCGCGACGCCGAACGAGGAGTGGAGCGCGTCGGCCACCGAGTTGGACTGGACCATGTTCCCGATCCCGAACGCCGCGATCGCGGCGAAGAGCGCGAACGCGCCGCCGAGCAGCCTGCCGAACCCGCCGCCGATCCCCCGCGACAGGTAGTACATCGGCCCGCCGGCCATCTCGCCGCGGACGTCGACCTCCCTGTACCGCACGCCGAGCACGGCCTCGGCGTACTTGGTCGCCATGCCGAAGAGGCCGGTGACCCACATCCAGAACAGCGCGCCCGGGCCGCCGGACGCGATCGCCGTCGCCACGCCGGCGATGTTGCCGACGCCGACCGTCGCGGCGAGCGCGGTCATGAGCGCCTGGAAGTGCGAGATGTCGCCCTCGGCGCCCTCCTCCTTCCGCTTGACCAGCGCCAGCCAGAGCGCGTGCCGTAGTAGACGGAACTGCAGCCCCTTCAGCAGCAGCGTGAGGTAGATACCCGTGCCGAGGAGCAGCACGATCATCGGCCACCCCCACAGCAGATCGCTCACGCTGCCGAACCACAACTGAACGTTGACCATGTGGCACCGTCCGGGTTCGAAGGCGAGCGCCGAAGGTACACGACTGGGCAGAACACTTGCAAGGCGATATATTTCCGCCGCCGTTTCCATTGACAACTCGTGTGAAGAGGGTGGGAATGCCTGACGGATTCGGGGATCTCGGGCTCAGGCCCGAGCTAGTCGAGGGGTTGGAGTCGCTGGGTTACGACGCGCCGACGCCGCTGCAACGTGCCGCGGTGCCGGTGCTGCGCCGAGGCGGCAACGCCGTGCTGAACGCATCCGCCGGCGCCGGGGTGGTCGGCGCATACGGACTTGCATTGATCGATCGACTCCTCGGCGAGGAGGCGGTGGTGGAGGAGGAGGCGGGCGCGCTGCGCGCCCTGGTGCTGGTGCCCACCCCGGAGGTCGCGGCGTGGACCGCGGCCTCGATCGCCCGCTACGCGCGCGGCACCACGCTGCGCATCGCCGCGCTCGCGCCCGGCTGGGCCGCCGACGCCCGCGAGGCCGAGGTCGTCGTCGCCACGCCGGCCGCGGCGCTCGACGCCGTGCACGCCTCGGCGCTCAAGCTCGGCGGTCTCCTCACGCTCGTCATCGACGACCTCGCCGCGATCCTCGCGCTGGACGCGCAGGACGCCCTCGAGGCGATCACCAACTCCGCGCCGCGCGAGGCGCAGCGCGTCGTCGCCTCGTCCGAGCGCACCGACGCCGTCGACGACTACATCGAGCGGCACGTCCGCCGCGCGCTCCAGATTCCGCCGATCCCGACCGAGGTCGACGAGCCGGCGTCGCCGCCCGTCGAGACGCGCCCCGTCGACTACGCCATCGTCGCCGGGGACAAGACGACGGCGCTCGCCGCGTTCCTCGCCGGCCGCGACGCCCCGGCCGACGTCGCCGTCTACTGCCGCACCGGCGCCCGCGCACAGTCGCTCGCCGACGACCTCGTCCTGCGCGGCTTCCGCGCGGCCCGCGGCACCGGCGTGGATGCGCGGATCGTCACGCTCGCCCCCGACGAGGCCGCGCCCGACGGCGCGTTCGTCGTCAGCTACGACGTCTCATTCGACGCGGACGACCTCGCGGTTCGCCACGCCGCCGGCGGGCTCGTCCTGATCGAGCCGCGCGAGCGGCCGCACCTCTACCGCATCGCCGAGCGGGCGAACTTCTCGCCCCGCCCGCGACACCTGCCGCACGCGGCCCCGGCCGCCGCCGAGCTCGGGGCGTTCCGCGCCATGCTCGAGCGCGCCATCGCCGAGGAGGACCTCGGCGCGCAGCTCCTCGTGCTCCAGCCGCTCTTCGAGCGCTATTCGCCCGCCGAGGTCGCGGCCGCGGCCAGTGCGCTCCTGCGGCGCAGACCGCCCGCGCCCGTCGAGGCACGCCCGGAGGCCATCGAAGCGCCCGCCGCGCCCCGGCCGGCCGCGCCCGCGCCGCCCGCGTTCGTCCGCCTCTTCTTCGGCGTCGGCGCCCGCGACGGCGTCCGACCCGGCGACCTCGTCGGCGCGATCACCGGCGAGGCGAACATCAAGGGCGACAAGGTCGGCAGGATCGAGATCCGCGACAACCTCTCGATCGTCGAAGTCGACAGCGCGGTCGCGGACCGCGTGATCCGCGCGGTCAACGGGACCACGCTCAAGGGGCGCAGCGTGCGCGTCGACTACGACCGTCGCCCGACCGCCGGCGAGCGACCCCGCCGCCGGCTGCGCGAGCCCGGTCGGTGAACGGCCGCGGCGGGTCGCGAACCGACACGGCCGCGGCGCGAGCGAGCATGCCCGCGCCCCGAACGAACAGGGGCACGGCGCGGCCGAATCGTGCCGCGTCCCGCTCCGGCATGCCCGCGCCCCAAACGAACAGGGCCGCGCCCCGATCCGGGAGCGCGGCCCTGTTCGCATCCTGACGAACGTCGATCTTACTTGATCGCGTCCTTCAGGCCCTTGCCGGCGCGGAACGACGGGCTCGTCGTCGGGCCGATCTTGATCTCCTTGCCCGTCCGCGGATTCCGACCCGTACGAGCCTTGCGCTTGCGCGTCTCGAACGTGCCGAAGCCGGTGATCTGCACCTTGTCGCCCTTCTTCAGCGCCGACGCAATGACGCCGCTGCCCGGGTTGAACAGGGCGTCCACGGCACGCTGGGCGTCCGCCTTCGACAGCTTGGCCTTGTTCGCCAGGTTCTGGACCAGCTCGGACTTGTTCATGGACTCGCTCCTCTCGAAATGAAACTGGTGACGAGATGCGCCGACCCGCACCCTCGCGGGAGGGCGAACTGCGGACCCAACTGGTCCGGTGCCGCGTGGCCCCGAACCGGGAGCGCGCACTTGCGCGGCTCCCCTAACTACTGCCAACTTGAGTCGCGTCGGCGCCGCTTCGAACGGACTTTTCGCCTCTCACAGGCCGCGGCGCCTGGAAAAGTCTCGGGTACAGTAGAGCGGGACCGGGATTGCGTCAAGAGATTTGATCGCGCGGACGCACGGAAACCAGCGCTCCCCTCCGCCCACGGATGCAGACTACCAACGAGATCGTGAGCTCCGATCGCCCGGCCCACCTCACCCGACCCGCCGCGGCGGAACCGCATGAGTCGTTGCAGCAACGCGAGTTAGAGGTCGTCCGCGAGATCGCCCACGCGTTCCTGAACGCGACCAAGCCGCTCGAAGTCTACCGACTCGCGCTCGCCCGCGTCACGCCGCTCGTCGGCGCCAGCTTCGGCTCCGTGTTCCTCCGCGACGCGACCGACCCCGACCTGCTCAAGCTCGTCTGCGCCCAGAATTGGCCCCAGTCGTCGGCCCGGTTCCTGAGCCAGCTCCGGATCCGGGTCGGCCGCGGACCGACCGGGCGCGCCGTCGCCGACCACACGCCCGTCGCGGTCGAGGACATCTTCGCGGACCCCTCGCAGCGGGAATGGTGGGAGCCGGCGCGGGAGCTTGGCTTCCGCGCCCAGATCGTGCTCCCGCTCGCCGTGCGCGACGAGGTGGCCGGCGCGCTCAGCTTCTACTTCGAAGCGCCGCGCGTCTTCACCCCGGAGGAGATGCGGCTCCTCCACATGGTCGCCGACCAGCTCGCGGCGACGGCGGAGAAGGCGCACCTGATCGAGCACCTCCAGTCGGCCAACGAGCTGCTGCGGAAACAGAACGAAGAGCTGTCGGTCAGGATCCGGGAGGCGGAAGAGGCGCGTCGCCTGAAGGAAGAGTTCCTGGCCAACGTCGGCCACGAGCTGCGCACGCCCCTGACGGCGATCCTCGGCTACGCCTACCTCATCGCCCAGGGGCACGTGGGCCCGGTCACGGCCGAGCAGACCGAAGCACTGCAGAAGATCGAGCGAGCGGGGACCGCGCTCCTGCGCCTCATCACGGACATCCTCGAGCTCTCGGATCTGAAGCTCGGCCGCACCTCCATCCAGGAGGCGCGGGAGGACGCGGCCGAGCTCGCCCGCCTTGCCGCCGCAGCCGCCGGCGACCCGCCCGAAGGCGTCGCGTTCGAGATCCACGCGCCGGAGGAGGAGGTCGCGATCCGGACCGACCGCGCCAAGGTCGTCAAGATCCTCGAGAACCTGATCTCCAACGCCTTCAAGTTCACCCGCCAGGGGCGGGTCACCGTCACGGTGCGGCGCCAGCCGGGCGGCCCGCCGACGCGCTGGAACGCCGGCTGGATCGAGTGGGTCGTCGAGGATACGGGGATCGGCATCCCCGCCGAGCAGCTCGCTTCGATCTTCGACGAGTTCCGCCAGGTCGACGGCTCGTCGACCCGGCTCTACGGCGGGACCGGGCTCGGACTCGCCCTGTCCCGCCGCCTCGCGCACCTCCTCGGCGGAGAGATCCGCGTCGAGAGCCGGCCCGGCTCGGGATCGACGTTCGTCCTGAGCCTGCCGAACAACATCCCGCCCGCCGCGCGGCCGTTCGACTGACGCCGCGTCGGCGTTCGACCGCGGCGCCGCCGTTCCACCGAGGCGACGCCGCCGACCGGCACCGCCGACCGAAGCGCCGCCCTCAGTTCGCGGGCACTTCTTCCTGCGCGTCGAACCGGCCGCGCAGCACCGGCATCGCCCGCGGCCGGGTCATCGCCTCGGGCGAGAGGATCTCGTCGAGCTGCTCCTGACTCAGCCAGCCGTGCTCGAGGACGAGCTCGTACACGCCGCGGTCCGTATCCAACGCCTCGCGCGCCACCGCGCTGGCGCGGTCGTAGCCGATGTACGGCACCAGCGCGGTCACCACGCCGATGCTGCGCTCCAGCAGGTGCCGGATCCGCTCGCGGTTCGCCGTGATCCCGATCACGCACCGCTCGCGCAGGACCACGCACGCCTGCCGCAGCATGTCGATCGACTGGAAGATGTTGAACGCGATGACCGGCTCGAAGACGTTGAGCTGGAGCTGGCCCGCTTCCGCCGCCATCGTCACCGTCAGGTCGTTGCCGACCACCTGGAAGCAGACCTGGTTGACGACCTCGGGGATGACCGGGTTCACCTTCCCGGGCATGATGCTCGAGCCGGGCTGCATCGGCGGCAGCTTGATCTCCGCGAGGCCGGCGCGCGGCCCGCTCGAGAGGAGCCGCAGGTCGTTGCAGATCTTCGAGAGCTTCACGGCGACGCGCTTGAGCACGCCGGAGAGCTGGACGAACGCGCCCGTGTCCGGCGTCGCCTCGACCAGGTCGGGACTCGTCACGAGCGCCAGGCCCGTGATGCTCGACAGATGCTGGCGGACCAACGGGGCGTAGCGAGGATCGGTGTTGATCCCCGTCCCGATCGCCGTCGCGCCCATGTTGATCTCGCGCGTCAGCGCCCCCACCTCGCGGAGACGCTCGACGTCCTCGCCGATCGTGACGCCGTACGCGTGGAACTCCTGGCCGAGCGTCATCGGCACCGCGTCCTGGAGCTGCGTGCGCCCCATCTTCACGATGTCCGAGAACTCCTCCGCCTTCGCGAGGAACGCATCGCGCAGGTCGGCGAGCGCCTGCTCCAGCCCCTGGAGCGCCCAGTTCGCCGCGACCTTGATCGCCGTCGGGTAGACGTCGTTCGTCGACTGCGAGAGGTTGACGTGGTTGTTCGGGTGGACGACGTCGTACTCCCCGCGGCTGCGGCCGAGGAGCTCCAACGCGCGGTTCGCGATCACCTCGTTCGCGTTCATGTTCGTCGACGTCCCCGCGCCGCCCTGGATCACGTCGACGACGAACTGATCGTGCAGCTTCCCGGAACGGATCTCCTGGCACGCCCGCACGATCGCCTGGCCGACATCCGCATCGAGCAGCCCCAGTTCCATGTTCGCCCGCGCGGCCGCTTCCTTCACCGCCGCCAGCGCGTTGATCAGCTCGGGGTACTGCCCGATCACGATCCCGGTGATCGGGAAATTCTCGACCGCACGCAGCGTCTGGATCCCGTAGTAGTACTGGTCCGGGACGTCCCGCTCGCCGAGGAGATCCTTCTCGCGACGCAGTTCGCCGGACAGGTACATGTGTCCGCCGCGGCCGACGAGGCGCGCGTTCGCGGCGCGCAGCCGGCTCGCGATCACCTGCGCCGCGCCGGCCACCAGCCGCGCGTACGTGGCCGGACGCTCCGCTGCGATCCGCTCGATCGCATCGCGCGGGATCTCCACCACCTCCGTCGGCTCGGCGACGTACGCCGACGTCGAATGCGGATAGTCGTCCAGCAGGCTCCCCTCGCCGTACGACTCGCCCCGGGTCAGCACGTAGAGGACCTCGGGGCGGCCGCGCGCGCCCTTGCGAATCTCGATCGCGCCGCGACGCACGATGCCGAACTCACGCCGCGGCTGGCTCTCGTGAAAGACGTACGCCCCGGGCAGGTAGCAGATCTCCCGCGCGAAAACCGCCACGTACTCGATCTCCTCCGCGTCCAGCCCGCGCGTGATCACGTGCTTGCGGAGCGTATCCAGGATGCTCGCGTCCATGTCTGGCCCCAGACCTTCGGAATGCATGGAAGAACCCGCCGTCCGGCGGGCCCGACAATCTAACACATAATGCCGTCGGGGCATAATGCCTCCGGGCGCGCGCGGCCAGAAAGCCCCCGGCGTTCCGATCCCGGCCCACCGGGCAGGCCACGGCCCGCCCAGCCTGTCACCGCCCGCCTGGCCTGCTACCGCCCGCCGGGCCTGCTACCCCGTGCGCCAGGCCCGCAGCCGCCGCGCCCGTTCCCCGGACCGTTTCTTGCACCGGCTCCCGGTGCGCTCGCACCCCCGGCGTCGCTCCCTGATTCCGGAACGGACGACATGCCCGAGACCCGCCCACCGACACATACGCCGGAGGACCCGGAAACGCCCGAGGTCGAGGACGCCCGCGACGCGGCTCGCCGTCGCGACCGGGCGAAGAGCGCTGGCGCGGGCCGCGTCCGTGACCCCCGTGCCCACGACGTCGGTCGCGACAGCACCGGAACCGAGGAACTCAGCCGCGGCGTCGGCTTCGCCGAAGACATCCGCGCACCCGACACGGAGCACAAGACGGGGCGAGACGACGAGGGCAGTGCAACCTGACCGAGCAACCCGAGGAGGAGACATGGCGCGCTACGACATGGACTACGGACGCACGTACGGCCTCGGATACGGCGAGCGGGAGCTCTTCGAGCCGACGCCGCGCTCCGCGCGTTCGCGCAGCCGCCCGGGCGGCTGGCGCAGCAGGATGCGTCGTCGCGAGATGGGCTACGGCGGCGAGTTCGGCGGCCGCGAGGCCATGGGGTACGGCCGGGAGTACATGGGGAGGGAACGCCCCTACTACCGGACCGGCAACCTCGGCTATGGCCGCGAATACATGGGGTACGGCCTCGGCTATGGCGCCTATGGAGCGTACGACGTCGATTACCGCGGCGCCGGGTACGGCCGCGAGTACCGGAAGAGCCGTTGGCAGACCGACTACGGCGATCCGTTCGGCGACCGCGAGCGAGGCGCGCCGATCCGCGTCACCAGGGGCGCCTACGGCGAATACGGCGAGGAGTTCATGGCGCGCGAAGGCCGGCGGCGCATCGGCGGCGCGGCCGGTCCGGGCTACGACGTCGAGTACCGCCCGCGCCGCCGCTCGCGGTACTGAGTTCCCGGCCACCCGGCCGCGGTGGATGGTGAAGGGTTGAGCGAAGGGTGGACCGAGGGCCGAGCGATGGGCCGAGCCAGGGGTGAATCGGGGCGAGTGGGGCGGGTGCCAATCCGCCCTGCCCGCTCGCCCCGCTCGCTCACTCGGGCCTTCCGCTCGACTGGCCCACCCAACCCGCTCTCCCTGCCCGCTACACCTTCGCCCAAGACCACCCCGCCCGTCCCACCAGCCGGAGCCGCCACAACGGGTAGAGGAGCACGAGGACCCACCCGGCGACGAGCGCGCGCACGCCCAGCGGCGCCAGGGACGAGTAGACGTACCGCTCGAGTTCCAACCCCATGACCCGCACGATCGCGATGGGGCCCAGGGCGAGTCGGCCGACGACGACCGCCGCGATGAAGATGAGCAGCACGAACAGAGCGGGGTAGCGCGTGTCGATCCCGAACTCGACCAGGAGCAATACGGGGAGCAGCGTCCAGACGACCAGCGTCATGAGTACCGTGTACCACGCCGCGTACTGGAAGTCGCCCGCGCTCGCCGCCGCGGCGCACACGAACGCGCCCGCGCCGAAAATGCCGACAACGGCGATCGTCGCCAGGAGCTTGGAGAGCGCGTATCGCAGAGGCGAGACCAGGTTCGAAACGAGGTACTCGTCCAGCGCCAGCTCCCGATCCTCGCTCAGGCCGAGCCTGAACATCCCGCACATCGCGACGATGTAGCCCCACACGAAGAGGCGATCGTCCTCCGGCCGCGGCGGGAGCGACGTCCAGTACGACCAGTGCCCCACGCCCAGGAGGATCAGGAACCCCGCGACGCCCACCAGCGCCCCCGGCGACCGCATCGCCCGCTGCAGCTCCACCGCGACCAGCGCCCGCAACCGCCCCCTCGCCGCCGGCGCGGCCGAACCCATCGGGCCGGCAGCGAGCGCATCCGTCGTCCGGTTCACGACATCCATCGCGACTCCTCCGGTTCGATGACCACCGCGCGCTCTCCGTCCACCTGAACGACCGGTCCCGCCGCTGCATCCGGGATCGGCTGGTTCGTCGCCACCACGACGACGGCGGTCTTCGCGCGTGCGACCAAAACCTCCGTGAGCGCGTCCCGCGCGCGGGCGGACAGGTGCTCGTACGGCTCGTCCAGGAACACGAACGGCGCCGGCTTGCGAAGCAGCGCCTCCAGCAGCGTCCGCTTCGCCTCCCCCGTCGACACCCGGCCCAACAGACGGTTCTCTGGGACACTGGGGCGAAGGACCGCCATCGGCTCCTCCGCACCCGCCGCGGCCGGCCCCGCGAGCCGCTCCATGAGCCGGGCCCACGCCCCCGCCGTCACGCCGCCCGGCAACCGCATCGCCGGCCTGTAATAGATCCGCTCGCCGGACCGGCCGGCCGGATCCAGCAACGTCACCGTGCCCGTCGCCGGGCGCATCCGGCCGGCCAGCACCCTCAGCAGCGAGCTCTTCCCCGCGCCGTTCTCCCCGATCAGCCAGGCGATACGCCCCGCCCGATGCACCCATGTGAGCGGTTCCACGACCCGCCGTCGGCCGTGCCGCACCGAGACCTCCTCCAGGCGCAGCTCGGGGACCGCCGCGCCTACGCCACCGGACATGCGTGCCATTGGTCCACCTCGTCGACGACGACGGCGATCTGCCGCGCAGCCAGATACGCCATCCGAATCGCGTTCACGTCGAGCACGTACGACCGCCGATACTCGAGCTCGGAATCCAATCGGATCACCGCCTTCTCGAAGACGCCGTCCGGGCGGATGCGGCCGCTGCGGGCCAGCACCACCAGATCGCCGCTCCGTGCGTCCGCGGCCGCCGCGATCACCGCCACCGGCAGGTCCTCCGACCTGACCTGTTCCGCCGTCCCGGCCGGCGACCGCCCCAACGTCGCGCCCACCTCCCGCGGCAGAGGGACCGGGACCCTCCGCACCGGGCCCGGCTCGCCGAGGCGCAACTCGTACGCGAACGGAATCACGTACGTGTGCGTGACCACGACCCTGCCGTCCGGGTACGCGGCCACCCCGGCCATGTTCGCCAGCAGGTTCACGACGAAATCGCCGTAGGGGACCGTGCGGACGCTGAGCGGGACCGCGTCGCCCTCCACGATCCGGTAGACCAGGTGATCCGGATGCCTCCCCATCACCATCGGCGTGACGAGCACCGCGCCGCCCAGCGACCGCACCTGCTGCGGCGGAAACGACAGGCTCACGCTGCCCCGGTCGCTCCCGTCCAGACCCAGCCGCTTGAGCATCGATCGCGTCTGATCGGCGACGTAGACCGTGTCGCCGACCAGCGTCGCCGAGCTGGGCCTGCGCACGCCGGTGGGCCCGTCCTCCGCGAACGCGACGACCCGGCGCGGCTCGAGATCCGGCCCGACGAGTACGACCTCCCGGTCCCGGCCATACAACACCAGGAACGTGCTGTCGCTCAACGTGGCGACGTCGGTCACCGTCGACTCCCGGGCGGTGAGCGACGGCACCGGCTCGCACTCCACCGCCAACGACTGCTCGACGAAATCGTCGATCCAAACGGGCTCCCCCGCGTCCGACGCTGCGCACGCGACGAGGAGCGGCACCAGGGGTAGGGGCAGGTTCTTCATGGGACGCTCGTGGTCGAAGTCCGAACTACTCGCCGCGCCGCCACACCCGTGGGCGGCGCGCCAACGGCCGATCCTCCGCTAGAACTTGTTCACCAGGCACGCGGCGTATTCCGTCGCGCACTCCAGGTTCGCCAGCAAGCGCGTGAACCCGCTCGTGTCCCACGTGTCGTTCAGGCACTTCTCGAATTCCTTCACGCACTCCTGCGCCATGACCTGCCCGGGCACCGCGGCCAACCCGGTCAGCACCAGCATCAGCGCCATGATCCAGCGAGCTCCCTTCGACATGGTGTCCTCCCGCGTTGAAGGTGATCGCGCCCCGTCCCCGCCCCTCCCCCTGGCCCCGCCCGCCGGACGCAGCGCCCGGCGGGCACCCCGGGACGAGGCACGCCGCGGACCACTCGGGAGAAATCGTGCAATCAAATGCAACTACGTCGTTTAGGACCCGTGCCACCCCGACCCCGCACGCCGATTCCGACCGCCATTGACCGGATCCTGCCGCTCAGTGACCACCCCCACGATGCAACCCGCGCTGCGGCGCGGCGATAGCGGTTTGGGACGACTCAAACGCCCACGTCCCTCGCGCCTTCCACGTCCTCCGCGGTCCCTCCAGCTTCGCCGTCGGACCGCCCGTCCTCTATCCCCAACGCCCGGATCTTCTGGCGCAACGTGTTCCTGGCCATGCCGAGGGATTCCGCGGCGCGGGTGCGGTTGCCGTGGTAACGGCGGAGCGCTTCCTCGATGAGTCGCCGCTCCTCGGCGCGGGTCCCGTAGAAGGCGTATCGCCCCGTCGGGCGTCGCCGGACCGGCTCCGAGGGTTCCGGCGTCGGCGCGCGCACGCTCTGCGGCAGGTGCCTGAGCCGGATCCGCGCGTCGTCGCAGGCAAGGACGGCGGCTTCGACGGCGTGGGCGAGTTCCCGGATGTTCCCGGGCCAGTCGTGCGCGCGGAGTCGCGCGAGCGCCGCGGGATCGAAGCCGCGCACCGGGCGCTCGTAGCGGCGGGCGTACCGCTCCAGGAAGTGCGCCAGCATGAGGTCCAGGTCCCCCTCGCGCTCGCGCAGGGCGGGGAGCCGGAAGGATAGGACGAGCAATCTGTGGTAGAGGTCGCGTCGGAACCGTCCGTCGAGGATGCGTCGCTCGAGGTCGGCGCCGGTCGCGGCGATCAGGCGCACGTCGACTTTCACCACTCGCTCGGAGCCGAGGCGACGGATCTCTCCATCTTCAATTGCGGTAAGAAGTTTGGCCTGGAGGGCGAAGGGCAGGTCGGCCACCTCGTCGAGGAACAGCGTGCCGCCGTGTGCCTGCTCGAAGAGGCCGCGCCGCGACTCGTGCGCGCCGGTGAACGCCCCGCGCGTGTGGCCGAAGAACTCGGCCTCGAACAGCGTCTCCGGCACCCCGGCGCAGTTGACCGTGACGAACGGGCGGGACGCGCGACGCGACGCCGCGTGGATGGCGCGGGCGAGGAGCCCTTTGCCGGTGCCGCTCTCGCCGGTCAGCAGCACCGGTGCGTCGACCTGCGCCGCGCGTCTGCCGAATGCCCTGATCGCTTCGGCGGCCTCGCTCGCGCCCAGGATGGCTGAGAATTCGGGCATTCTCGCTCGCCAACGGTTCCGCGCACGAGTCTGCGCCGCCGGGGCGGGCGAAGCCATGGACGAATGCGCCGCGGCCGCCGCAGGGTGGTCTAAAGGCGTTCCGCCCGTTAACTTGCATCGATATCTGTCGAGCGCGCCCGCGGGGCGCGAGACACGCCACCATTCCCGGAAGGTGTCGAATGACCAGAGATCCGAAGGAGGAGTTCGCCGGCGGCGCGGCCGCGGCGAGGAACGGCGAGGCCGGAGGCACGTTCTTCGGCCACCCGAGGGGGCTCGCCACGCTGTTCTTCACCGAGATGTGGGAGCGGTTCTCGTTCTACGGGATCCGCCCGCTGCTGATCCTGTTCATGGCGGCGGCGGTGATGAACGGCGGCTTCGGCTTCGAGCGGGAGCAGGCGTCCGCGATCGTCGGCATCTACGCGGCGTCGGTCTACCTCTCGTCGCTGCCCGGCGGCTGGGTGGCCGACCGCCTGCTGGGGCTGCGCAGGGCGATCCTCTGGGGTGGCGTCCTGATCGCGGGGGGGCACCTCTCGATCGGGGTCTCGGCCTTCGCGCGGGGCCCGGCGCCGTTCTTCCTCGGGCTGGTGCTGATCGTCCTCGGCACGGGTCTGCTCAAGCCGAACATCTCCGCGATCGTCGGCGATCTCTACCCCGAGGGCGGCGCTCGGCGCGACGCCGGCTTCTCGATCTTCTACATGGGGATCAACATCGGCGCGTTCCTGGGGATGCTCGTCTCCGGGTACCTGGGCGAGAAGGTCGGCTGGCACTGGGGCTTCGGCGTCGCGGGTCTCGGGATGCTCGCGGGGCTCATCGTGTACATCACGACGGCCGGTCGCACGCTCGGCGACATCGGGCTCGAGCCCTCGCGTCACCCCGACCCCGAGGTGCAGGCCCGCCAGCAGCGCAACGGCTGGCGCGCGGTCTGGGCCGGGCTCGCCATCCTCGCGGTCGTGTTCCTCCTCGCCGCCACCGGCGTCATCACCATCGACGCTCAGGCGGTCGGCCGTTCGATGACGTACGTGATCGTCGGCTCCGCCGCCGCCTACTTCGCCTTCATCTTCCTGTTCGGCGGCCTGAACAGCGACGAGAAGAAGCGCGTCCTCGTAATCGCCGTGTTGTTCCTCGCCGCGGCCGTCTTCTGGTCCGCGTTCGAGCAGGCGCCGACGTCGCTGAACCTGTTCGCTGCCGACTTCACCGACCGCACGGTCGGCGGCTTCGAGATCCCGGCCACCTGGTTCCAGGTGGTGAACTCGGGCTTCATCATCCTCCTCGCGCCGGTCTTCGCGGCGCTGTGGGTCGCGCTCGGAAAACGCGGGATCGACCCGTCCAGCCCGACCAAGTTCGCCGCGGGGCTGGCGTTCGCCGGCGTCGGGTTCGCGCTCATGATCGCCGCCGCGAACATCGTCGTCTCCGGCGGCCCGGGGACGCTGGTCTCGCCCTTCTGGCTCGTCGCCAGCTACTTCTTCCAGACCGTCGGCGAGCTGTGCCTAAGCCCCGTCGGCCTGTCCTCGATGACCAAGCTGGCGCCCCGGAAGTACGTCGGCCAGATGATGGGGATCTGGTTCATGGCCTCGGCGCTCGGCAACCTGATCGCCGGGCTGGTCGGCGGCCACGTCGACCCGGAGAAGCTCGAGCAGATGCCGGTCCTCTTCACGAATACGACGGCATCGCTCTTCATCGCCGCCGCGATCCTGGCCGCGCTGGTCGTGCCGATCCGCCGCATGATGGCGCGCACGGGCGACGCGGCGATGGCGGAGGCGGGAAGCGCGTAAGCGCGACGCCGCGGTCTCCGTGCGCCCGCGGCCCGGGCCGAATCCGCTCCACGGCCCCGGCCGTGAGCCGCCCCGATGGCGGCGCACGGAGTCGCGATCCCCGAGGCAAACCCGCAGCGCCCTCCCACGCCGCTCGGCGTGGGAGGGCGCGCGTCTTTCACCCTGCCGTCGCTCCGCCCAAGCGTTCAGATCGACCGGGCCCGCGGACGAGGACGCCGCCGTTCCACCCCCGGTCGACATTCCCCGACGAAATGAAAACGGAGCCGGGTGGCCCCGGCTCCGTTCCCTGCTCGGGCGTCCGAGCGGCTGACGCCGCGGACGAGCGTTAGTTCCAGTTCGGATTGTTGAAGATCTCCGCCTGCGGGATGTCCCAGCAGTTGAACTCGCGCACCGGCCCGAGCTCGGGCTTGTAGTAGTTGTCGCCCGGCGGGATGATGTACGGCACGTGGTTGGGGTTGCGCCGCCAATCCGCGAGACGCTTCCCCTCGAGCCAGAAGTCCCGCGTCTTCTGCTCCATCAACTCGCTCATCAGGACGTCCATGTCCGTCGTCGGGGCCAGGTCGGGCTGGTTCCCCGCCGCGCGCCGCTCGTTGATGAAAGCCAGCATCTCGGCCGGGTCGCCCTTCGCTTCCACCTCGATGTACCGGGCCTCCAGACCCGAGGCGAAGCGCTCGTTGTCGCCGTAGCCCTTGTACTTGTCCTGGCGGAAGAAGTTGTGCTGGCCGTCCTGGGCGGGCCGCTTCATGTCCACGTAGCTGATACGCGGATCACCCGCGTCCGCCATGGCACGGAACTCCGGCCCGACCACCAGCGAGATCCGCGCATCCGAGAACGACCAGACGTAGTTGCCCAGCGCCCGGTTGGCCGGGTCGTCCAGGTGCCACAGTTCGTACACGAAGTCGTCCGGCACCACCGCGGCCGCGGCCGCGGCTTCCGCCTTGCGACCCGCCTGCAGGTGCGCGCGCGCGATCCCGACCTGCGCGGCCATGTAGATCGCGTTGCCATCGGCGCCGCCGACCGCCTGCGCGACCTGCTGCGCCTTCTGCAGGTCGACGATCGCCGAGTCCAGCAGCTGCACCGTCGTCATGGGGCCGCGCGGCTCGGTGAAGCTCGCCGCGATCGTGCCCTGGCAGAAGTTCTCCGCCATGAGCAGGATCGAAAACCCGGACGCGAACCAGGTCCGCGCCAGGTGGATCGTGTTCCCGGCCGGCTCGATCTTCGCGGCCACATCGCGGGCGAATTGGATGCTGCGGTGCACCTGGCCCCAAATGTGGTTGAGGTGCGTGTTCCCGCCCTGAATGTCACGACGGCCCACGGAGTTGCGCGTCGGGAACGTGTCGCCGACCCGCGCCTCGTTCGTGAACCACGCGACGTAGACCGGGAAACCGCCGCCGCCGTCCCCGCTG
The DNA here is from genome assembly GCA_937889645.1 of uncultured bacterium. GTDB lineage: Bacteria > Gemmatimonadota > Gemmatimonadetes > Longimicrobiales > RSA9 > CALBZE01. Next base: position 37,346 of record CALBZE010000023.1, on the reverse strand, counting down.
CCGCCCCACATCGTGATGAAGTTCTGATAGACCGACTGCGCCAGCATCGGCCCGTCGCGCTCGGGGTCGATGGCGTCCGCCTCGAGCGTGTTCGGGTTGGGAACGTCGACGAAGTCGTCGCACCCGCTCGCGCCGACCGCGAGCCCGAGCACGAGCAGCAGCGCGACGGCCCTATCCTTGTATGCGATCATATCGACCTCGCCTAGAACGTGAAGTTGAACCGGACCGTCCACCGCCGCGGCTGCGGCACCGTCAGGAACTGCCCCGTTTCCGGGTCGAGACCCGTGAAATCGGTCCACGTGTGCAGGTTCCGCATCGACACGCCGATCGTCGCACCGCGGGCCCGGAAGTAGTCCTGCACCAGCCACGACGGCAGGTCGTAGCTCAGCGAGATCTCACGCAGGCGCACGAAGCCGCCGTCCTGGGCATAGCCGCCATCCACGTTGTTGCGGTTGAGCGTACGGCCGTCCTCCGTGACGAACGGGCCGAACCGGCTCAGGTACTCCCGCCATGCGGCCTCGGTCGGGTCTCCGTTGGCGTCCGTGCCGAACGCAGCCGCGCCGCGCACCGCCGCCTCGCCCTGACCGAACTGACGGTCACGGAACTCGTTCGTCCCGTCGAAGACGACCACGTCGCCACGCGCATCGAACTGCGTGTAGAACGTCAGGTTCTGGAACAGGCGGAGCGTAGCGTTCCAGCCCGCCTCCCAGCCGGGGTAGTTCGTCGAGTTCCCGATCAGCTGCAGCGAGTCGGAGACCGTGACGCGCTTGTTCTCGACGTCGATCTCCAGGATCTCGTAGTCCCAATAACCCGTGAGCGGGTAGCCGACCTTCAGCGTCGCCGACTCCGGCACGCCGCCCAGGTCCAGGATCTTGTTGTTCAGCGTGTTCAGGAACCCGCGGACATCGAGCGTCACGTTCTCACGCGTGATGAGACGCGCGTTCGCCGCGAGCTCGATCCCCCAGTTCCGCATGGACCCGATGTTCACCGACGGACCGGAAGCGCCGAGCGACGGCGGGACCGGCTGCGTCAGGATCTGGTCGACCAGGTCCTTGCGGAAGTAAGTGAACTCGATGCCGAGCCGGTCGTTCAACAGACCCGCGTCGAAGCCCAGCTCGATCTCCTTGCTCTTCTCCGCCCGGAGCTCCGGATTCCCCGTCGCACCCGGGCGCACGCCGACCGCGATCTGCGTCTCCGAGATCTGGTTCGTCGACGGCGAGTACGTCGAACGCGCACCGCCGGACGGCTGCCGGCCCGCGACGCCGTACGCGGCGCGCAGCCTGAGCGTCGAGAGCGCGCCCTCCGGCAGGAAGCCGGTCATCGACTGGAAGAACGGCTCGTCGGAGATGACGTACGCCAGGCTCGCGCTCGGGCTGGTGAACGGCTTCGATTCGATACCGAACGCGTCCGCCTGGTCGCGGCGAACGCCCGCCTTCAGGAAGATGCGGTCGTTCCACCCGAAGGTCACCTGCGTCATCACGCCGATCTCGCGGTCCTCGCCGCTCGACTGGCCACCGCTCAGCAGCTCGGCCGCCGCGTTGACGCTGCGCACGTCGTTGTTCACCAGGCCGCGGCCGGTCACGCTCATGCCGTCCGTACGACGCGCGATCGCCTGCGCACCGAACGACAGGTCGACGTGCAGCGCCTCCGTGATGGACTGCGAGACGTTGCCGCGGTACTCCATCGTGTACCGGTCGTCGACGTCACGCGACTCCATGATCTGGCCGGTGTTCATCCCCGCGACGTCCCACCAACCCTGGTCGTTCTTCGCCCAGAGCTGGTAGGCCTCGCTCCTGGCCAGGTCGGCGCCGACCATCAGGCGGTTCGAGAACCACTGGAACGGCGAGTAGTTCAACGCGAACCGCGGCTGGATGCGCATCGTCTTGTCGACCGTCTGGATCGAGCTGATCGCCAGCGCCTGACGGTTCGACGCGTACCACCCGTCCTTCGGCGCGCCCACCGTGCGCGGGTCGCCGAGGAAGCCGCCGCCGAGGTAGCCGTAGATGTTGTTGTCGTTGTGCGGCAGCTGCGTCCGCGTGCGGCTCAGGCCGAAGCCGACTTCGATGCGCAGGTTCTCGCGCGGCATGAAGTCGAAGTTGGCGCGCGAGCTGACGTGGCCGTACTCGTTGTTCGGCAGCGTGCCGTCGTCGTCGTCCGCGCCGAGGTGGAAGTACACGCCGTAGTTCTGCCCGCCGCCGTTCAGCTGGTAGCTGAGGTTGCGGTACCGCCCATCGCGGAACGGCTTCTCACGCAGCAGAGGGTTGTCGCTCAGGATCGTCCCCTCCGGCACGTCCACGCACGCCGGGAACGCCGTCGGGTTCGCCTTCGCCGCCGCCGTGCAGACCGCCCAGTTGTCGTACGGCGTGAAGTTCGGGTCGGCCTCGCCGTACTCCGCGACGATCGTCTGCACGAAGCCGCTGCCGGCCCGCCCCTTCTTCGTGATGATGTTGATCACGCCGGCCGCCGCGTCCGAACCGTAGAGCGTGGCCGCCGCCGGGCCCTTCACGATCTCGATGCTCTCGATCTCCTCGACCTTGATGTCGTTGAGCGCCGAGCCCGTCTGCCCGCCGACGAGGTTCAGCCGGTTGCCCGTGTCCATGCGGACCCCGTCGATGAAGACCAGCGGATCGCTGGAGCCGGTCATCGACGCGATCCCGCGGATGCGGATCGTCTGCGACGTGCCGGTCGAGCCCGAGCCGGACCGCAGCATGACGCCGGGCGTCCGCGCCTGGATCAGGTTCGCCACCGACGTTATCGGCGCGACCTTGGTGATCTCGGCCGCCTGCACCGTCGCGACGACAGCGCCCTGGGCCCGGCGATCCTGGCGGCCCGCCGTGCCCGTGACCAGCACCTCGTCGAGCACGACCGCACGCTGGACGATCACGAAGTTCAGCGTGATAGTACCGGGGCGCAGCTGGATCGTCTCCTGCGCATCCGCGTACCCGATCGACGTGACGTGGACCGTCACCGGCTGGCCGGCCACCCGCTCGGCGGGGATCTCGAAGTGGTAGCGACCGTCCACGTTGGTCACCCGCTCCAAGTTGAGCGCGGGGATGCGGACGATTGCGCCACTGACCGGGGCTTGCGCGTCGCTCCTGACGACGCCCGTCAGAATCGTGTTCTCTTGCGAGAACGCGATCCCGGGCATCAGGCCGACTGCGAGCACGACCGCAAGCAGTGACTGTCGGGGCATAGCGCCTCCTGATGCGGGGGGGATTGAAGTGCCGCGGGGTTCCACAGGGATGCCATCCCGCGGCGGGAACATTATCCTGTCAGGGGGGTACGGTCCCCAAATAGTCGCGCTACTTGTGCGGGAATGGTGTCCACAGTATACAATGCACCACCACCCGACGCAAGGGATTCCCGTACACCACCCCCGCCGACTCCGCCGACCCCCCGCGCCGGGAGGAGACCGTGGTCGCACTCCGCCTCCTGATCCTCGGACTGACGCTGGCCGCCGGACCGCTCACGGCACAAACGATCCGCGGCGTCGTGGTGGACGACGCGACGCGGGGCCCCGTGGTCGGCGCCGTGGTCGAGCTACTCTCGGCGTCCGGCCGCGATCTGGCCCGCGCGACGACGGACGAGCTCGGTCGGTTCGCGATCGCGGCGCCCCGGGCGGACACCTACGGGCTGCGGGTCAGGCACCCGGCGTTCCTCGAGTTCGTGGCGGACAGCGTCACCGTGGGCACGAGCGACGTCGCATGGATCGAACTCAGGCTGGGCCAGGCGACGATCCCGCTCGAGCCAGTGGTCGTCAGCGTGCGGCGCGCGCCGCACCTGGCGGAGTTCGAGGAGCGCCGCGCCATCGGCCACGGGTATTTCATGACCCGCGACGACATCCGGTCCAGGGGCGCCGGGCGAATGAGCGAACTGATGTCCAACATCCCCGGCGTGACGTTCCGCAGGGCCGGGCCGTCGGGCTCGATGCTGCTGATGCGCAACGCCGGCGGGGTCTGCCAGCCGGCGATCTGGCTGGACGGCGTCGAGATCCGGCAGTTCCCCGGCAGCACCGTGGACGACGTGATCCACCCGAACACCCTGGACGGCATCGAGGTCTACACGTCTCACGCGTCGGCGCCCACGCGTTACGTGACGGGTCCGTGCGGCGTCGTCCTCTTCTGGACGAGGCGCGGCTCCGGCCTCGAAGGCCGGCCGTGGCAGTGGAAGAAGTTCCTTGCGGGCGCGGGCGCGGCTCTTATCCTTGTCCTCCTGATCCGGTGACCGCCGCCGGCGCCGGCGGCGGTCGGAACGTGGGCGCTACGAATGGAGTGAGCTCATGAGGAAGGGTATCATCGCCGGCATGGCGGCATTCGGCATCGCGCTGGCGTCGGGCGCCTGCGGCGTCATGGAGCCGGACGACCTCCTGGGCGCTTTCGAGTGGAGTGAGCTGGAGGGCGCCGAGGTCGAGGAGGGCACGGACGCGATGACCGTGGGCCGCACCATTTGGTTCGTCGGCCAGTTCGCCACGCCGACCGCGTGCTACCAGCTCGTCCCGGAGGTCTCGAAGAGCGGCTCGCTCCTGACGCTGACCGTGCTGGCGGAGCGCGCGAGGTCGTCGACGACGTGTGAGCAGCGGGCCGGTGCGTACCGGTACGAGGGAACGGCCCAGCTGCCCGATGGGGTGCAGGAGTTCCGCATCGTCCATCAGATCTCGGACGGGGAGTCGAAGGAATTCAGATACCCCCTGACGGCGAGCTGACGTCTCGCCGTCTGCGACGTCGCATCCGGACCCGAGGGGCGCGGCGGGATCCGGACGCGGCGGATCCCCAGCGCAGGGCTCTCGCCCATGGCGGGCGGGGCCTTTTTCGTTTGCCGGCTCGATCATTGCATTCGCCCTCCGCCGGCGTTCCGGCCGGCGCCGGGTCGATCGCCGGACCTCGTCCGATTTCCCGGCCCGTTTCGCGCTTCACCCCGACCGCCGCAGTCGGCCGAACGGCGGAACCGAACCCTGCCCAGGGAGAGCTCCATGCGCAAACTCGCCACGCTCAAGCGCCTCTTCGACGACCGCGCGCTCTACTGCCAGCTCGTCGTGACCCGCCGCTGCAACCTGGCGTGCGGCTACTGCAACGAGTACGACTCGTTCTCGAAGCCCGTCGACTACGACGAGCTCGTGCGGCGGATGGACCACCTGGTCGACCGGCTCGGCGTGACGATCATGGACTTCCTGGGCGGCGAGCCGCTCCTCCACCCCCGCATCGCGGAGCTGGTCCGCCACGCCCACGAGAGGGGGTGCTGGACGAACATCATCACCAACGGCCTCCTGCTCTCGGACGCGCTGGTCGACGCGTTGAACGACGCCGGACTCGATTCGATGTGCGTCTCGATCGACCGCGTCGAGCCGACCGAGTTCACGCACAAGGCGCTGCGCCCCTTGCGGAAGAAGCTGGCCCGGCTGCGCGAGCGCGCCCGCTTCCAGGTCGAGTGCAACGCCGTGCTGTGCGAGGAGACGCTCGACGAGTTCGAGCCGCTGGTGCTGGAGCTCGAGGCGCTGGGCTTCCCGGTCCGCTGCGGCGTGCGGCACTACGAGGGGCGCCTGGACCTGAACGAAGCCGTCCGCGAGAAGCTCGATTGGTTCCATTCGCACTTCCGCCACTGGCGGATCGCGCCTATGATGGACCTGCACATGGCGCGCATCGAAGGGAAGGAGGCGCCGTGGAAATGCACGGGCGGCTACAAGTTCCTCTACGTGGACGAATTCGGCACCGTGAAGGCGTGCAGCCAGGTGGCGCTGCGGAAGCCGAAGCACGTGCTCGACATGACGCCCTCCGACCTGAAGGCGAACGACCACCACAAGCCGTGCGAGAAGGATTGCGGCGTGAGCTGCGTGATCCAGACGTCGCTGATCACGGCGGACCCGGTCGGGTACGTGCTACGCTGTGCGCGGCACCTGCTCGAGACGCGCGGGCGGGGGGTGGCGTACGGCGGCTGGTTCCCGGTGAGCGAGCTCCGCTACCGGCGCGCGCCGGCGGAGCGGGAAGTCGGCGCCGGGGTTTGACCCGCACCGGGCTCGGTCGGCTCGCCGCGGCGTTCGGCATCGTCGTCGTCCTCGGCGCAGCCGCACCCGACCGCGCGGCGGCGCAGGTCACGCCCGTGGACACGGCCGCGGTGCTCCTCGACGTCGCAAGCGATCTCGAGGCGCAGGGTCGCCTGGAGGCCGCGCTCATGCTCTACCGGCTGATCCTCGAGCGCTACCCGTCGTCGGCCGCCGCGAACCGAGCTCGAGTCCGCATCGGGCTCGCCGACCGCGCGGCCGGCGCCGCGAGAACCGACCGGAGCGGCCGGACCGAGCTCCTCGTCTGGAGCACGCTCTACGGGCTCTGGCTCGGCGTGGCGGTCCCCGCCGCGTTCGGCGCGGACGACGCCGAGACCTACGGCCTGGGGCTCCTGACCGGCGGGCCGATCGGGTTCTTCGCCGCCCATGGGTATCTCGGCCGCCGCCCGCTCGGGCTCGGCCAGGCCCGCGCCATCACCTTCGGCGGGACGTGGGGCACCTGGCAGGGCTACGGCTGGCGCGAGGTCTTCGACATCGGCACCGAGACCGACTCCATCTGCGTCAACGGGATCTGCAACGAGTACGAGGGGGACGCGACCGAGGCATCCTTCGCCTCTGCGATCCTCGGCGGCCTCGCCGGGATCGGGATCGGCGCCGCGCTCGCCGGGAGCCGGGAGATCACGGAAGCCGGCGCGACCGTCGCCAACTTCGGCGCCCTCTGGGGGACCTGGTTCGGCTTCGCCGGCGGCTTCCTCCTCGACCTCGAGGACGACGACCTCCTCGCCGCCGCGCTCGTCGGAGGCGACCTGGGGCTGATCTACAGCGCGATGTCGGCCTCGCGCTGGGGATTCGACGTGAGCCGTGCCCGGCTGATCAGCGTGGCCGGCGTGGCGGGCGGGCTGGCTGGAGCGGGGCTCGACCTGTTGCTCCAGCCGGACGACGACAAGGTCGCGGTCCTGATCCCGACGCTCACGAGCGCGCTCGGCCTCGCGGCGGGCGTGGTATGGACCCGCGACCGCGAGCCGCGCGGCGACCGGCCGGACGAGCCCGGCGCCGAGGCGCTGATCCGGGTCCGCGACGGCCGGCTCGCCTTCGGGATGCCGGCGCCACGGCCGACCCTGCTCCGCTTCGACCGGCCGGGGCTGCCGCGCCACGAGACCGCGGTGCACATCGAGCTGTTCAGCGCGCGTTTCCGCTGAGCCGCGGCGTCGCCTGCGGTCCCAACGCGGCGCGACGCCGCGTGCCGGGCTCGTGGCGAGCCCCGGCCGCCCAGGCGCGGCCGCGAGCCGCCTAACCCCTCGACATCCGCCGCTTCAGCTCCTCCAGGCGACGCTCGGCCTCGCGCTCGCGCGCGGCGCGCTCCATTCGCCGGAACTCCGGCGGCGTCGCGTCGTCGTCCAGGCTCCCGGCGCTCTCCGTCCCGTGCACGGCGCCGGCCGGTCCCGCCGCCGACTCCAGCCTGCCGAGCGCGGCCTCCATCTCCTCTACGTCCCGCCGACGCATGGCGAGCTCGGCCTCGACCGCCCGGACCTTCGCATCGAGCACGGCGGCGCGCTCTGCATGACGCGCGGCGTACTCCGCCGCGATCCGCGCGGTCTCCTCGTCGCCGATCCCGCGGGCCAGCCCCTCGCGGCGACGGCAGTCTTCCTCCGCCTTGCGCTCCTCGGCGAGCTGCGCGCGGGCGCGGCGCAGCTCCTCCTCCACGCGCTCCAGCTCCGTGCGCGCGGCACGCGCGTCGCGCCGCATCGCCGAGATCCGCTCCGACCCGATGCCCGGGCCGGCCTCGTCCAGCTCACGCCAGAAGTTCGCGACGGCGTCGCGCCAGGCCTGCTTCCATTCCTCGAACATGGAGGGAAAGTAACCCCGTGGCGCGTCGCGTGGTAGCGCGGCGCGGGCGCGGCACGGTCGCGGGAGTGCTGCGGCCGCATCGATGGTGGAGCGCCCGCCACTCCGCGCGGAACGGCGCGGCGCGGCCCGATCCTTGCGCCCTCCCGCCGCGCCGGCACCGCCGAGTACGTCGAACTCATGCTGTCGTCCGAATAGAGCCATGGACAGGCCGCCCACCACGACGCCGTCGCCCGAGATGGCGCACCTGACGCGGGAAGAGCAGAAGTCGCTGACCCACGGCGAGTTCTGGATCCCCGAGGCGGAGCGCGGCGTCTACCAGCACGCGCTGCGCACGCTGAACGAGGCCGGGATCCCCTACGTCGTGAGCGGGCTGTACGCGATCTACGAGTACTCCGGGATCTACCGCCAGACCAAGGACCTCGACCTGCTCCTCGAGCCCCGGTACCTGATCCCGGCCGCCCGCGCGCTCCGCGATGCAGGATTCCACGTCGAGCTGCACCAGGCCCACTGGATCGCCAAGGCCCTCAAGGACGAGGCGATGATCGACCTGATCTACGGGATGGGGAACGGACTCCAGCTCATCGACGAGGGGTGGTACCGGCACTCTCGCCCGGGGATCCTGGCCGCCGTGCCGATCCGCGTTGCGGCGCCCGAGGAGCTGATCTGGCACCGCCTCTTCGTCTCCGAGCGGCACCGCTCCGACATGGCCGACATCGTGCACCTCTTCCTCACGCGCGGCCGCGAGCTCGACTGGGAGCGACTCCTCGCCCGCGTCGGCGAGCACTGGCGCCTGCTCCTCGCGCAGATCCACCTCTTCGACTACGTCTATCCCGGACACCGCGACTGCGTCCCCGACTGGGTCCGCACGGAGCTATACGAGCGCGCCTTCGAGGAGATGGACCGGCCCGGCGACCCGAGCGTCTGCCGCGGCACGCTGCTCTCGCGCTTCTCCTTCGCGATCGACGTCAACGAGTGGGGGTTCCGGGACCTGCGCAAGCAGGCGGTCAACGCCGCGCGGTCGCTCCCCGTGATCCGCGCGATCCGCGACAGCGAGCTGTGGGACAAGCCCCTGGAGAGGAGCGCGTAGGATGGCGAAAGAGCGTCATGTGCGCATCGCCGCGGTCGCGGATCTGCACATCGAGCCCGGGCGCGGCTCCATCGCCGGCGTGCTCGCCGAGGCCGCGCGCGAGGCCGACGTCCTCGCCCTCTGCGGCGACCTGACCAACCAGGGCACGGCCGAGCAGTACGAGGCGCTCGCCCGCGACCTCGAAACCGTCAAGGTCCCGATCGTCGCCGTGTTCGGCAACCACGACCACGAAGGCGAGATCACCGAGGAGGCGACGGCGCTCCTCGAGCGCGTCGGCGTCCGGGTGCTGGACGGCGACAGCGTCGTCATCGACGGCGTCGGCTTCGCGGGAGTCAAAGGCTTCGCCGGCGGCTTCGGGCGCGGGACGTTGGCGCCGTTCGGCGAGCGGCTCATCAAGGACTTCGTCCAGCACGCGATCGACGAGGCGCTGAAGCTCGAGAACGCGCTCCGGCGGCTGGACACCGAGACCAAGATCGTGCTGATGCATTACTCCCCGATCGTCGAGACGCTGGAAGGCGAGCCGGAGCAGATCTACCCGTTCCTCGGCTCCTCGCGCCTCCTCGCGCCGATCGAGACGTACGGCGCCGACGCGGTCTTCCACGGGCACGCGCACAGCGGCGCGCACGAGGGGCAGACGCCGAGCGGGATCCCGGTCTACAACGTCTCGCTCCCCGTCCTGCAGCGCGTCGGCAAGAAGTACCACATCCACCGGGCCCGGGCGCCGGAGCGCCGCCGTCGCGCATCGTGAGCGACCCGGGGAATTCTTTCTCGTTTCGCGACCGCGACGTATCGAGTATCATGGTTGTGACGAAGTCGACGACTCACCGGGCGGCGCGCGAATGACCCGTACCCGTAGAGCGGATCCGGAAGACCGACGAGTCGCGGGAGCAGCGGACACCGCGGCGGCGACCCTCGCGCGCATTGTGGACCAGTCGCAGGAACGCATCGCTGCGATCGACGCGGACTTCCGGTTCACGTACGTGAGCCGGGCGTTCCGGGAGGACTTCGAGCGGCGGTTCGGCGTGTCGGTCGAGCGCGGCTCGGAGCTGGAAGCCGTGCTCGCCGGCTGGCCCGAGGAACGCGAGCTCGTGATGGGCCGGTGGCGCCGTGCGCTCGCGGGTGAGTCGTTCACGGAGGTGGTCCCGGCGGGTCGGTCTCCGACGGTGAAGACCGTCTACGAGGTCACCTTCGCGCCGCTGCTCGCGCCGGACGGCAGCATCGAAGGCGCGTACCAGCTCGTCCGGGACGTGACCGGCCGCGAGTCGGCGCGCCAGGAGGTCGAATGGCGGCGCCGCATGGAGGCCGAGCTGCGCGAGAGCCGGGACCTTCTCAAGGCCGTGCTGGACGCGACCACCGATGCGGTATTCGTCAAAGACGTCGAAGGCCGCTACCTCCTCATCAACGAAGCGGGCGCGCGCATGGTCGGCCGGTCGGTCGAGGAGACGATCGGCAAGACCGACTTCGAGATCTTCGAGCCGGAAACAGCCGAACGCGCGATCGCGCGGGACCGCGAAGTCCTGGAGGCGGGCGAGCCGCGCACGACCGAGCAGGTCGGGATCGCCGCCGGCACGGTGCGCCACTTCTTCACGACGAAAACCCCACTGCGAAACGTGGACGGCGCGATCATCGGGGTGGTCGGCGTCGCCCGGGACATCACGGAGAGCGTGAGGGCCGAGCGCGAGCTGCGGCACGAGCGCGAGCTGCTCGAGCGCATCATCGACGCGATCCCCGTGATGATCACGATCTACGACCCCGCGCTGCGGCAGTTCAAGGTGAACCGGGAGTTCGAGCGGGTCCTCGGTTGGTCGCGCGAGGACGCCTCGACGCGGGATCTGATGGAGCTCTGCTACCCCGATCCCGACTATCGCGAGGAGATGCGGCGCTTCATGCAGTCGGCCGAAGGCGAATGGCGCGACGTGCTGGTCACGGCGCGGAGCGGCGCGGTGCTGGAGACGTCGTGGGCCAACATTCGCCTCTCCGACGACACGCAGGTCGGGATCGGTATCGACGTCCGCGAGCAGCGTCGCACCGAGCGGGCGCTGCGTTTCCTGGCCGACGCGAGCGCCGTGCTCGCCAGCTCGCCGGAATACGAGGAGACGCTCCATCGCGTGGCCGAGCTGGCGGTCCCCGAGATCGCCGACTCGTGCTCCATCTTCCTGGTCGAGGAGGACGACCAGATCCGTCGGGTCGCCGGAGTGCACGCGGATCCGGAGCGGGGTCGCCTGGCCGACTCGTTCACGCGCCTGTTCCCGCAGCGCTTCAATTCCGCGGTCGGCGTCGGCGCCGTGATCCGGACGGGCCGCTCGGTCCTCCTGCCCGGCATTCCCGAGTGGGTCTACGAGCAGGCGCGGTCCGACCCCGAGCGCTACCAGCTGCTGCCCTCGCTCGGGCTTCGCTCGATCCTCGTCGTGCCGATCGAAATCGGCGAGACCCGCTTCGGCGCGATCGCGCTCGTCCACGCCGAGTCCGGCCGCACCTTCTCGGAGGCGGACATCCCTCTCGCCGAAGAGCTGGCTCGTCGCGTGGCCGGCGCGATCCAGAACGCCCGGGCCTACCGCGCCGAACACCACGCCCGCGAGGCGGCAGAGCGGGCCAGCGAGGCGAAGGATCAGTTCCTGGCCATCATGAGCCACGAGCTGCGCACGCCTCTGACCGCCGTCCTCGGGTACGCCGACCTCCTCGCGAGCGGCATCTCCGGCCCGATCAGCCAGCGCCAGCGCGAGCACGTCGGCCGTATCCAGCAGAGCGCGCTGCACCTCATCTCGATCATCGAAGAGATCCTGACCTTCGCCCGGACCGAAGCCGGGAAGGAGGAGGTCAGGATCGCGACCGTCGACGCGGCCGCGATCGCTCGCGATGTCGTCGCGATGATCGAGCCGGAGGCCAGGGCCAAAGGACTCGCCCTCCGCACCCACGGCGTCGACGGCCGTCTCGCCATGGAGACCGACGGCGGCAAGCTGCGCCAGATCCTCGTCAATCTCCTGGGCAACGCGGTGAAGTTCACCGACGCCGGCGAGGTCGCGCTGGAGGTCGCGACGGCGGCGGACCACGTCGCCTTCCACGTCCGCGACACCGGCCGCGGGATCCCCGAGGACATGCAGGAGCTGATCTTCGAGCCCTTCACCCAGCTCGACAGCACGATCACCCGCGAGAAGGGCGGGACGGGCCTGGGCCTCACCATCGCCCGCCGCCTTGCCGCGCTCCTCGACGGCACCGTGAGCGTCGAAAGCCACCCCGGCATGGGGAGCACCTTCACGCTGCGGCTGCCGTCGCGGTGCGCCGCCGCCGCCCGGCCGCCCCGGGGCCCGGGGCTCGGGCCCCAGGGCCCGGGGCTCGGGGCTCAGGGCTCGGGTACCCGGTAGGACGGGGTCCGTCGGCCGAGCCCCGAGGGCGGCGGGACGGTGAGGCAAACGGTGGGCGCCCGGTACTGCGATGGGCGGAGAGTGTTGGGGCGGGTGGGGGTGCGCGGTCCTGTGATTGGCGGAGAGTGTTGGGGTGGGCGGGGGGCGCCCGGTCCTGTGATGGGCGGAGGGCGCAGCGGCGGTCGGTCGGCACGCGGTCCTGTGATGCGCGAAGAGCGTAGGGGTGGGCGGTGGGTACGCGGTCCTGTGATGGACGCCGGCGTTGGAGTCCGGCGTGTAAGGGACGCCGCGCGCATGTGCGCGCGATCGCATGCTCGCGTGCCCCGTGAACCGCGGGTGAGAAGCCGGGCGTGTAGAAACGTAGCAAGCATCGCGATCGATCGCGATGCTTGCGACGTTTCTACAAATAGCGTGGTCAACTGCACACGGTGAACGCAGGTCGTGCCGCACCGCGATGCATTTCCACATTAGTGGGGGAAAACTGCACACGGTTCGCGATATTCGCCGACGAATGTGCAGTTTCTACATGACCGCCGCCCCCCCCCCGACCGCCCCGGGGCTCAGGGCCCAGGGCGCAGGGCTCGGGGTGGCGGACCCCGAGTTGCCCAACACCTGAGCCCCAGGCCCTGAGCCCCAGGCCCCAAGCCCTAACACCCAACACCTACCCCCCATACAACCTATACGGCACCCACAACACCGCCGCGCCGACTCGCTCCCGCCACCTCTGCGCCGCCGGCCGTGCTCTCCACGCCTCCTCGGTGATCTCGCGGGCGGAGGCGAGGTCCTGCAGGAACTGCCGCTCCAGCTCGCCCGCCAGAGCCGCGTCCTGGATCTCCACGTCCAGCTCGTAGTTCCCGCTGAAGCTGAAGGGGTTGAGGTTGCTGGAGCCGATCAGCGCGAGCGCACCGTCGGCGACGACCGTCTTGGCGTGGAGCATGGGGCCGGTCCACTCGTAGATCCGCACGCCGGCGCGGAGCAGGGAGCCGTAGTGCGCGCGGGCGGCCTGGTTGAGGAGCGGCACGTCGGAGCGGCCGGGGACGAGGAGCCGGACGTCGACGCCGGCGCGGGCGGCGGCGGCGAGCGCGCGTCGCAGCGACACCGGGGCGAGGGGGTAGGCGCCGGTCACGTAGAGGGATCGCCCGGCCATCGCGGCGAGGATCTGGTACAGGCGGTACGCGCGGGCGTGGGCCGGCGGGCCGTCGACGACGCGCACGGCCACGTCGCCGGCGTCGGCGGGGGGCGCGTCGAGCGGGGTCGGCGTCCGCCCGCCGGCGCGGCGCCACATCCGGACGAACGCGCGGTCCAGTTCGCGTGCGACGGGCCCCTCGAGCAGGACGGCCGTGTCCCGCCAGCACGGCGCCGTGCCGTCGCCCAGCCATTCGCCGCCGATGCAGAGCCCGCCGACCACGGCCGTGCGGCCGTCGACGACGAGCAGCTTGCGATGGTCGCGGAACAGGACCGCGTGCGGCCGCCTCAGCGATGGCGGGCCGAACGCGAGCACCTCGCACCCGGCCCGTCGCATGCGATTCCAGAACGACCGCGGCGTGCGGATCGAGCCGAACCAGTCGTAGAGGACCCGCACCTCGACGCCCGCGCGGGCGCGGTCGACGAGCGCGTCGGCGAAGCGTCGGCCGACGTCGTCGCCGCGGAAGATGTAGTTCTCGAAGTGCACGCACCGCTCGGCCGCGGCGATCCGCTCGAGCATCGCCGGGTAGGCGCGCGGCCCGTCGATCAGGAGCGTCCCGGCGTTCCCGTGCACGAGTGGCGCCTCGGCCGCGCGCCGGAGCCCGCGCTGGAGCAGCGACGCGAGCCTCGGCCGGCGTCGGCGTCTGGCGGCGACGTCGCCTTCCCGCCGCATCAGGCGAACCGCTCCAGGAACCGGATCAGCGCCGCCTCTTCCGGATAGTACGGGACGGGCGACTCCGCGTGGACCGTCTGCGGCTCCGGCGGCATGTGCGTCTCGATCGTGACCCCCCGCAGGTAGCCGTCCAGCACCGCCGGGTGCACGTACGCGTTCCGGCAGATCGTCGGCGTGTTCCCGAGCTCGGTGGCGACGAGGCGGCAGCACAGTGCGATGTTTCGCCGCGCCTCCCGCTCGGACGCCGCGGGCCCGAGGTCGGCCAGGATCGTCGCCGCGCGCACCGTCCCGCCGAAGGTGCGCAGATCCTTCGACGTGTACCGACCGCCGAGCACGTCGCGGATGTAGCGGTTGACCATACCGGCCGTCACGTTCCGGACCCGCCCCGCGGCGTCGACGTAGCGGAACAGGCGGCTCCCCGGCAGCGCCAGCAGCTCGGTCATGATCTCGACCAGCGGCGTGTCGGCGACGACGCGCCGCTGGTCGACGCGGCTCTTCCCGGAGTACGTGAAGATCAGGTCGTTCCCGCGGATCTCGAGGTGGCTCTTCCGCAGCGTGCAGATCCCGAACGTGCGGTTGCGCACGGCGTAGCGCTCGCTGCCGACGCGGAAGAACGCGCGGCTCATCAGGCGGACGACCGTCGCCAGGACCTTCTCGCGCCCCAGCCCGTCGGCGCGCAGGTGCTCGTTCGTCGCCCGGCGCAGCGCGGGGAGCACGCGGGCGTAGCGCAGGACGCGACCCCACTTCCGCCGGTCGCGATGCACCACGTGCTCGGCGCTGTAGATGTACTGCTTCCGGCCCGCGCGGTCGTAACCCCACGCCTGCACCTTGCTGCACGGGTCGGGCGAGATCCGGACCCGGGTCCACGCCGGCGGCACGGCGAGCGCTGCGATGCGGCTCAACTCCTGCTCCGACTCCACGGGTGAGCCGTCCGCCGTCACGTAGCCGAACCCTTCCTCCGGCGAGCCGACCCGGCGCCACCACATCTCCGTTCCTGCTCCCATCGAAGGGGCGGCGGTACACGCTCCGTGCCATGCGACGAGGGCGCACGCCGGGTCCACGCACGCAAGAGCGCGCCGCCGCTTCCGCACCGCCGAGCCCCGACACCGCCGCACCCGGACGTCCCCGCCCGTTCAGGCACGATTATGGCCCGTCACGCCCTTCGTGACTCCCCGGCGCCGCGGAGGTTCGATCTCATGGATACCGCAGTCGCCCTCGTGGGCGCGTACCTGCGATTCAACGGCTACATCTCGCTCCCGGAGCAGCCGATCCTGGTCGGCGAAGGCCGTCCGTGGCGCTATCACACGGCGACCGATCTGGACATTCTGGCCGTCCGATTCCCCCATGCCGCGGTCATCGTACCGCGCGACCGCGGCGGCCCGCCGTGGGAGAACGAAGACCTCCGCCTCGCGACCGACCCGATCCTCGACCTCCACGACGGCATGGTCGACGTGCTCGTCTGCGAGGTGAAGGAAGGGCGCCCGCGCCTCAACGACGCGCTCCGCGACCCGATCGTGCTCATGGCCGCGCTCAGCCGGCTGGACGCCGGGTTCGACGACCCGCTGGAGCGGATCATCCGCGGCCTCATCGAAGAAGGGGAAGCCAAGACGGAGGCGGGCGGCCGACGGTGGCGCTTCCGCCTCGTCGCCTTCGGCGACGGGTCGCCCGTTGTGGAGAGCGGGCCGTTCCACTCGATCCCGCTGCGGCACACGGCGCTGTTCCTCATGCGGACGATGGCGGAGCATCGACAGGTGTGGAAGGACGCCCAGTTCGGCGACCCGGTGCTGGATTTCCTGCACCTGCTCGACAAGCTCAGACTCGGGATGAACTGGATCGCGTCCCAGGCGCGCATCGAGTTGGCGGGCGCGCATGGCGGCATGGGCGGTGCAATCGTCGAAGGAGGTGTGGCCGGGCCCGGGTCCGTGGGCGGCCACCAAGGTGCCGTGGAGGAGTGAGATGACGCAGCCGTCGCGCACGACCGAGACGATCAATCCGAACTACGAGGCGATCCGCGAGATCATGCACGCGGTCCGCGACCGGCTCACGGTGCCCGACCGCGCGACGCTCGCCATCGGCCTCATCGGCCACCTGGCGACGTTGATGAACCGGCGTCAGATGGACCGTCTCCTCGCCCAGCTCCGGGAGGAAGCCGAGCGGGTGCAGGACGTACCGCCCGCCCGGCGGCTCCCGACCGAAGACGGTCGGGCCGCCGGATAGGCGCCGCGCGCCGCCCCGTCGCGCCCGTCCCCGGCCCGACTCCTGCATGCCGTGCGGGCCATGATTCCGCGGACCAGCAAGCCCGACGGCCGCCGCACACCGATCGTCGTCCTGGCGATCCTCGCGCTCGCCGGCCCGCGGCAGATCCACGGTCAGGACGCGGCCGCGACGCCCCGGGGCCCCGAAGTCACCTCGGTCGAGTTCGAGGGGGCGAAGTCGCTCGACGAGGACGTCCTGCAGGACGCGATCTACACGCGCCCGACCGAGTGCCGCTCTCCGCTCCTCGTCCTCTTCTGCGCCCTCGGCTTCGGCTTCGCCGAGGAGAAGCACTATCTCGACCGCGACGAGCTCGCGCGCGATGTCGAACGGCTCGAGCTGCTCTACGAGTCGTGGGGCTTCACGGACGCGGCGGTCGCCGTGGAGACGCGCCCGGACGGGAGGGACCAAGTCGAGGTCGTGTTCCGGATCGCGGAGGGCGAGCCGATCCGCGTCGCCTCGATCGACGTGCGGGGGCTGGACTCGCTCGACCCGCCGGTCGAGGTCCCCGGGCCCCTGCCGCTCCGCGTGGGCGGGCCGTACGCGCTGCCCCTCATCGACTCGACGCGGCTCGTGATCGCGCGCGCGTTCGCCGAGCGGGGCCGCCCGTACGTGCAGGTGCAGATCGGCGGCAACGTCGACGAAACGGCGCGGTCGGCGTCCGTCGTCTTCGACATCGACCCCGGGCCGGCCGTCGTCTTCGGCGAGACGACGATCGAGGCCGAGGCCCCGATCGACGAGGAAGTCGTGCGCGAGCGGCTGGCCTACGCGCCCGGCGACCCGTTCCGCCCCTCGGCGATCGAGGAGACGCAGCGGCAGCTCTACGCGCTCCCGATCGTGGAGCGGGTCGTCGTCGAGCCGGTCGGGCTCGAGGCGGGCGCGACGGTCGTCTCGCCGCGGCTCGTCGTCGAATCGCGCCGCACGGCGGGGATCCAGGTCGAGGGGACGGTCTCCTCGACGGAGTGCCTCGAGATCGCCGCGTTCTGGACGAGCCGTTACTTCCTCGGCGGGCCGCGTCTCTTCTCGATCGGCGCGGGCGTCGGCAACCTGTTGTCGAGCCAGCTGGCCGGTTTCCCGTGCACCGGCGTCGACGACGAGTCGGGCGACGAGTTCACCGGCCTCGACTACTTCGTCGACGCGTCGCTGCGCCAGCCGTGGCCGGGCGATCCGCGCACGGCGCTCATGCTGCGCGCCTATGCGGTCCGGGAGACCGCGCCCCGCGTCTACGTACGCCGCGGCTACGGCGGCCAGGTCGGCGTCGCGCACGAGTTCCGCCCGGAGCTGACCGGGTCGGTCATCTACTCGCCGAGCCGGAACGAGCTGCGGGGCGCGGAATTCTTCTTCTGCGGCACCTACGGCGTCTGCGACCCCGACGGACTCGACGAGCTGACCGATTTCACCTGGCTCTCGCCCGTCGAGCTCCTCGCGATCTGGACGCCGGAGGGGCCGCCGGTGCAGGTCCGGCTCCCGATGCCCGGCGAGCGCTGGCGCCGTTGGGTCCGTGCGGGGCTCGAAGGCGCGGCGTTCTTCACCGTCTCCGATTACGACTTCATCCGCACGGTCGACGAGGCGGGAATCACCCGCATCGTGGGCGAACGGGGCGAGGTCGCCGGCCGGACGCGCATCGGGCTCCTGTTCGGCGGCGAGGAGGTGCTCCCGCCCCAAGTCCGGCTCTACAGCGGCGGCGTGAACACCGTGCGCGGGGTGCCGCAGAACCTGCTCGGCCCGAAGTTCCTCGTCGTCGGACCGGTGACGGCGGAGGCGATCGGGTGCGACGTCGTGCTCGGCATCTGCCCGCCCGGGCTGACCGTCGATCCCGACGACGTCGCCGTCCGGCCGACCGGCGGGAAGCTCCTGTTCGAGGCGAACCTCGAGCTGCGGCGGTGGTTGAGCGACGCGTTCCAGGCCGCCGCCTTCGCCGACTTCGGCGTCCTCGCCCGCGACCCCTGGGACGACGAAGACGGTCTGGTCTCCGAGAACTGGGCGGCGCTCCTCACGCCGGGCGTCGGCGTCCGCATCGTCACCGGCCTCGGCCCCATCCGCATCGACCTCGCCTACGACCCCTCGGGCGATGTGACCCTCCCGCTCCTCACCCGCGACCCCGAGGACGGGACGCTGATCGTCCTGGGCGAGGTGCGGTATGCGCCGTATACGCACGACGATCCGTCGCCCTGGAAGGAGTTCTGGCGGCGTCTGCAGCTCCAGGTCGCGATCGGCCAGCCGTTCTGAGCATGCGCGACCCGGCGCGTCGCGGGGGAGGGCAGAGCCGGTTGGGTCGGCGAGCCGTGCGGGACCGCCGGCGAAGCTCGAGCGGGCAACGCGCCGATCGCGGTCCAACCCGACCGTACGTCGGGTTCGCACGGCGCGGCTCGTCGCTCCGGCGCGCCGTTCGAGCCGCCCTCGTCGCGGCCGTCTGGGCCTTCTCCTCCGCGTGCGAGGAGGACCACTCGCGGATCCCGCGCCTCATCCCCGAGCTGGCGGCTCCGCCGCCGATCCCCGAGGCGGCGCGCGGCGGGCTCGACGCGCCGTTCCGCGTGCGGCTGGAGGGCGTGCGCGCGGTGGTCGGCGACGACGTCGAGGTAGAGCTGCCGTGGGCGGAGGGGGTGGTCCGGGGCGCGGGCGGGGTACTCGGTGCGGGGACGCCGCCGGCGGCCGGTGCTCCCGCCACCACGGGGCGGCCGGGCGCCGTCGCGACCGGCACGCCGGTCCTCGTCTTCGAGGAGCTCCGTCTCAGGCAGCCGGGAGTGACCTTCCGCGAAAGGATCGCTTCCCATGACAACGCCTCGGGGCTCGACTTCTTCGTCGAGATCCTCGAGCCACGGGTCGAGGTGAGGCGGCTCGAGGTGGAGCGCGGCAGTGTTGGAGCGCTGGCGCCACGAGAGCGGGCGCCGGTGCACGCCGCTGAGGATCTACCGTCCGAGCGGGCAGTCGATCGCTGGCTCTGGCGCATGCGCGACATCGACCTCGTCGCCGTCGACATCCGAATCGGCGGGCGCGACGCCGGGCTCGCGGAACGCCTCGAGGTCGTCGACGCCAACGCCGTCGGCGAGATCCGCGGCCGGCCGCTCGATGTCCGCTCGCTCGCCCTCACCGTCGAACGGAGCGACCGCCTCGTCGCCCGGGCGAAGGTGCGCCTCCCCGCGACCCTCGTCGCGGCCGACTTCCACGCGGACCGCTCCAACGCCTGGACGACGACCCTCGCCGCGGACACCTTCGCGTTCGCCGAGTTGGCCACATTCATCCCGCGGCTCGGGCGGGCCGCGCCGGGCGGCGGCGCGGGCGTCGTTACCCTCTCCGGCGGGCCGGGCCTCCGCACGATCGACATCGCCTGGCTGCGCGCGGCGAGCGGGCGCTCCCTCGCGGCGGCCCGCGGCGGGATCGACCTCGAGCCGACGCTGCGCTTCCGCCGCTTCCGCGCCGAGGCCGCGCCCGTGCACGCCGCGGACTTCGAGCGCGTGTTCGGCGTCGCGATCCCGGGCGCCGGCGCGTGGACCGGCTGGATCGCCGGCGACGGCACTGCCCGCGACGGCATCGCACTCCGCGCCCGGCTCGCCCGGACCGGCGCCGGAGGAGAGGTCTCCCGCTTCGCCGCCCGCGGCGACGTCGTCCTCGAGCCCGAGCCGTACCTCGACCTCGCGCTCCGCGCCGAGCCACTCCGCGCGGCGGACACCGCGTTCGCGGCTCGTCTCGACATCGTCGGACCCGCCGAGCTCCTCACGATCACCGGCGACGTAGCCGTCGTCGGGATCGACGGCATTCATGCGACGCTCGCCGCGCGGCTCGTCGATCGCCCCGCGGCGCCGCCCGTGCTGTCGGGCACCGCGGTCGTGACCGCGGAGCCGGAGGCCGCGCGCCGCGTCGCGGGACTCGAGCCGGCGGCGCCGGTCACGCCGCCCGCTCCGCGCCCACGTCCGGCACCCGCACCGCCCGCGCCGCCCGCGCCACCGGCACCGCCCGCGCCGCGCCCGCCCGACCTCGTCGCCGTCGCCGACGGCTCCGTCGTCCTCGCCGGCGACGGCGCCATCCACGTCGACGTCGTCGCCGACTCGCTCCCGCTCGCGCTCCTCCCGTTTCCGGAGGCGATCGACAGCGTGCGCGGCGTCGCGCGAGGGCGCGGCCGCATCCGCGGCACGGTGGACGCCCCGCGCTTCGATGCGCGCTTCACGCTCGACGACGGTGCGCTCTTCGTCGAACCGCTCTCGCTCGCGGTCGACGAGATCGCGGCCGAGACGCGCCTCGTCGACGGGCTCCTCGTCGTCGACACCCTCGGCGCCCGCGCCGGCGGCGGCGACGTCGTCGTCACGGGTACGGTCCGCCTCTTCGACCGCCCGCGCCGCTTCGACCTTGCCGTGCGCGTCGACAGCGTGAACTTCAAGGACGACGAGGAAGGCGACGTCACCGCCTCCGCCACGCTCGCGCTCGAGGGCCCGTTCGACCGGCCCTCGCTCACCGGCCGCGTCTACGATCTGCACGGCTGGCTGCACGAGGACGCGTTCCGGCCGGACCCCGTCCTCGACCCCGACGACCCGCCCTACGCCGACCTCGCCCGCCGCGTCCCGTGGCCCGAAGACTCCGAGCTGCGCCGCCGCGCCCGCGACGACCGGCCGCCGCCGATCGACGTACGCGTCGTCATCGAGGTCGACACCGCGTTCTCGGTCCTGGACGAGGACAGCGACCTGTACGGCACGGGCGAGGTCGTGGTGGTGACGGGGGAGGAGACGATCGAGGTACACGGCACGCTCGACGTCGAGGGCGGATACTACGCCTTCTTCGGCAAACGATTTCACGTCGTCGGCGGCACGGCCGGCTTCGAGGGCGGCACGGAGCCGCGCATCGCGATCAAGGCCGAGTATCGCGAGGAGTGGCAGGTCGGCTCGGGGCGCATCGCGACCGCGACGGCGCCCCGCCGGTCCCCACCCCTCGAGTTCCTCGGCATCGGGCCCGCCGGCCGGCCGACCGAACGGCTGACCCGCTGGTCGCTCCTCCCCGAGACGCAGGAGCAGCTGGGCGAGCTGCTGATCTACGACCTCGAGCCGCAGCCGGTGACCGGCTGGCGACGCTGGCCGGTCTGGCGCCCGTCGAATCCCGCCGACCTGTTCGACGAGCGCAGCTTCACGCAATCGGCCACGCTCCTCTGGAGCTACGCGGCCGACGAGGCGTACGACTACATCCCGCTCGAGCGCGGCTGGCTGCAGGCGGGCACGATCCGGGTCGGGCCGAGCTACCCCGCGCCCATCGCCGTCGGGCCGATGCTCGGCGCCGGCGCGGTCATCGATCGCTTCGAGGTCTTCGTGACCCAGGCGCTCGATGGACACCTGCTCCCGGGCGTCCGCGTCCGCGCCAGCGGCTACGCGCCTCTCGGCGCCGAGCTCGAGGCCTTCAGCGTGCCTCGCTTCTTCCCGGCGGCGCCGGGCGGGAGGGACGAGCCCGGCTTCACGGTGCGCAGGAAGACCGGCGTCGGCCTCTTCTGGGAATGGGAGTTCGGCGAAGGAGGGCGCGGGCTCAACCGCCCAGCTCGGCCCGATAGCCCGCCGCCTCGATGAGCTCGATCAGTCGTCGGTAGGTGACCCGATCGTCGTCGATCTCGACCTCCGCGCACCCGTCCCGGTGACTGGCGACGGCGCCGAGAACGCCCGGCTCCGCGCGCAGGAGATCCTGCACGCGCGCCTCGTCCTCGGCACCGTCCATCCCGGTCACGAAGAGGAGCACGGTCGGCACGCTCACGCCCGCATCAGACGTGCACCACGATCCGGTCGATCTTCGCGCGCCGGCGCGGAATCAGCCGGTCGAGCAACCTCGCTCGCTGCTCCAGGCGACGTCGCCGCTCCGCTTCCTCACGGGCCTCGCGCTCGAGCACCAGCCCGAGCACGCCCGTCGCGCCCACCGCCAGCGGCGCGACCGCATCCAACACCGCGTTCCTCCGGCCGCGCCCCCGCCGGTACCAGCGCGGGTCGCGCCGCGCCGTCAGCGCGCCGTACACCCCTGCCGCGGCCGCGGCCGCCGCCACCCCCACGACCACCCCATCCAGCACCCGTGCGGCGCGACCCGCGCGCCGCCCCGGCCGCGCCGCCTCGAGCGCGTGCGCCGCGCCCGCGAGTGGCGCCGCAACGAGCGGCGCCAGCCCCAGTACCTTCCAACCCGATCGACGTGGCCCGTCCACCTCGGACGCGAACCGTCGGCTCGCCACCGCCTCCGCTCCCGTCGCCAGGAACAGCCCGGCCGCCATCCAGTGCAGCGGGGAGAAGCCCGACCGGTCGGCCGCATCGGCATCCACGCCGTCGAGCTGGGCCGCGTCCCTCACCTTCGTCCGGATCTTCATGACCGTTCGCTTCGCCTTCGACATCGCCCGGGCCCGTCACGAGTTCGTGGTTCGTCCACCCTGGAACGTGCCCGGCGCGCGTGCAAGAAGAAGGCCGGACCGGCACCCGACGGCGGGAACCGCGAGGCCGGTGTCCATGTTCGCGCTCGCTCGCGCGTTCATTCGATACGACCGATCCGATCGGAGGACGTCGAAATGCTGCGGATGGCGGCACGACCCCCGTCGTCCGGTGTAGCCCGAGCCGGACGGATCCAGAGAGATCCATCCATCCCTCACCCCGCATTCGTCGCCGGGCTCACGCTCGTCACCGCGCTCTGGGGCGCGCCGCGCGCGCTCGCCCAGCAGGTCGTGGGCCGCGTCGCGGCCGAGGGCTCGGGCGACGCGATCGTCGGCGCGTTCGTCCGCCTCGTCCCCGAGGACGGCGGCCGCGCGACGGCCGCGCTGACCGGAGGCGATGGCCGGTACCTGATCACGGTCGCCGCACCGGGCCGCTACCGCATCCACATCGAGTTCCTGGGCTACGCGCCGTACGAGTCCGAGCCGGTCACCCTCGAGCGTGGCCAGACGATCGCCCACGACGTCTCCCTCGCCATCCGTCCGATCGAGCTCCCCGAGATCGCCGCCCGGGTCGAGAATCGCTGCGACGCCGCCGGCGCCGGCCGCCCGCTCGAGTACTCGCTCTGGGACGCCGCGCGCACCGCGCTCCGCGTCGCCGCCTGGGCCACCGAGACCCGGAAGGTCGACTACCGCATCGCGCGAACATCGCGACAACTCGACAGGCGAACGCTCGAGCCGACGATCTCTTACCGCGCCGATTGGCTCTGGCGGAGGATGGGCGCGCCGTGGGAGTTCGCGCCGCCCGACCGGCTCCTCCGCGAGGGGTTCGCTATCCGATACACCGACGGCACGGTCCAGCTATTGGTACCGGGTCCCGACATCTTCCTCGAAGACGCCTTCCTCGCCTCCCACTGCTTCCACGTGACTACCGCGGATCCGCCCGCTCCCGGCCTGATCGGCCTGGCCTTCGAGCCCGTAGGCGACGACGATACCGCCAGGATCGCCGGCGTCCTCTGGCTCGACCGCGACCGCCTCGTGCTCCATTCGCTGGACTTCCGATACATCATCCCCTGGCGGAGCTCGCCGATCCCGTCGGCCAGGGGGTCGCTGCGGTTCGCCTACTTGCCCTCCGGCCTCTGGATCATCCGCGACTGGACGCTGCGCATGCCGGTCCGCCTCCGGTCCCAGCGCCGTGGGAACGGCGACCTCGTCGTGGAGGACGGCGCGCACGTCGTCTTCGCCCTCGACGAAGCGGGCGAGGTGATCTGGGCCGACAGCGCGCTGGCCGCGGAGATGGGCCGCGACGACGAGCCCGACGGGACGACGACGTCGCCGGAGCCGACGTCGTCGATCTTCACCATCGAATCGCCCGCCGCGCTCGCGGCCCAGGGGTGCGGCGTGCACCGGAAGAGAGACGACACGGTCGACGCGGTCGGCTTCGTCGGCGACGTCGACGGCAACCCGTTGCCGAACGCCCGCGTCGTCGTCCGCTGGTCCGACGGTCGGCGAGTCCGGGAGACCGAAGTCCGGACCACATTGGCCGGCCTTTTCACCGTCTGTGCGATTCCGACGGATACGGAGATCGAGATCGAGGCGACGCGATTCGGATTCGCCCCCTGGCTCGAGCGGGGACGCACACGCGACGGTCGCCTCTTCACCGCGGAGCTGCTGCTACGCCCCGCGCCTTGACGAGCTCAGCGGGCCCGGAGGTCCGGCCCTTGCACATCCCCACAGCCGGAGCTATAAGGACCATGTACCCGCGCAGCAGCCTGGCGCCCATCTCCACCGGGCGCACTCCCGCGGCACGACGCCGCTCCCGTTCACCGCTCGATCAGGACCACGTGATCCAGCCGTCGATGCGCCGCCCGTCCGTGCGCGCCCGAATCCTTCCCGCGCTTCCGACAATCCCGGCGCTTTCCGCGCTCATCGCCCTGCTCCTCGCGGCCGCGCCCGCCGCCGCGCAGGTCGTGACCGGCACCGTCCTGGATGCCACCAGCAACGCGCCCATTGCGTACGCCGAGGTCGTCCTCCTCGACAAGAACGGCAAGGAGGTGAACGCCACGCTGAGCGACACGCTGGGGCTCTTCGCGGTCTCGGCGCCCGACGCCGGCCGGTACACGCTCGCCGTCCGGCACATCGGCTACGTCGCCGTCTCCACGCCCGTCGTCGATGTCGACAAATCGCAGAGAGTCACCGTCGAGATCCGCATGAGCGCCGAGGCGATCATGCTCGAGCCCCTCACCGTCGTCGAACGGCGATGGTACGGAAATGCGCGGCTCGACGAGTTCTACAGCCGTGCCGACCTGAACGCCAAGCGCGGGGTCGGGCGCATCTTCTTCCACGAGGATGTCCGGCGATACGCGTCGGTGCGCCACATCCTCGCCACCGTGCCCCGTCGCTCCATGTGCCCGATGACGATCCTCGTCGACGGGCTCCCCGTGGCACCCGAAGATCTCGACATCATCACCACCACCAAAGAGGTCGAGGGCGTCGAGATCTACCGGAGCGCGGCCGAGATCCCGCCACAGTACGCGTATCAGGCCGGGTGCGGTGGCGTCGCGCTCGTCTGGACCCGCCCGGTCACCGGCGGCAAGTTCACCCTGAAGCGCCTGCTCATCGGCTTCGGCACCCTCACCGCCATAACGTTGCTCGTGCGGTGACCGCGGCGTCGTGATATAGGGCGGCCGGGAGCGGCAGATGGGCGCCGCTCTCCGCCGTCGCTACCGCGTGCCGCCCGTCGTCGACATCCGCCCACTACCCCTGCCGCCCCCGCCCAGGAACAGATATCCGTCGACCATCTCCCGCAGCTTGTACCCTTTCGGCGCGAGCGACAGCTTCAGCCCGGGCAGGTCCGACTCCACGATCGGCGACTCCAGGAAGTCGAACCGCTCGTCCACCCGCAGCCCGAACGGCGACGGCGCGCCGCCCAGGTTCCGCTGCAGCAGGTCGAACGCCCGGGTCGCCGCGTACGAGACGGCGTCCGCTCGGAACGACTTCCCCCGCGGCGCGTCCGGCAGGATCGAGAACACCTCGCCCGGATGCCGTTCCCGCAGCCGCGCCCCGAGCCACGTCACCTCCACCGGCGAGGCGCCCGCGACGGACAGCGTCGCCGTGCCGTGCTTCAGCGCATGGTAGCCGCCCATGAAGATCAGGACCCGCGCCTTGGGCCGACCCGACAGCACCTCCCGCTCGATCACCTCCTCCATGTGCGCGTCCCGCGCAGCGTACCGCGCCGCCGCCACCGCCGGCGGCAACCGGCCCTCCGGCGGCCACCCCGGCAGATCCGCCGCCACGATCCGGATCCGCCGGCCCGCGCCCAGCTCCTCGTTCAGCTTCCAGACCCGCCGGTAGATCTCGAGAAACGCACGGTCGTCGCCTCGCGCCTGGTTCAGCGTCCGCGGATGCGCGAACAGGATCGTCGCATTCTCCGGCTCGCTCGCGAGGTACGCATCGATGTACGGCTGCTGGTCCGCGCCCACCTCCAGCACCACCGCGTCCAGCCCCGGGCCCCGCGCCAGCACCTCGATCGCCTCCGCCGCCCACTGCTTCGGCGCCGCGGACCCGTGCACGTCACCCAGGAACAAGATCCGGTTCGCACGACCCGCCGCCTCGATCAGCGCCAGCGGGTCCTGCCCGCGTTCCCGCGCGTACGCCACCAGCCGGCTGATGTCCTCCCACTCCTTGCGCTTCTCCAGGAACGCCGTCACCCCCGCCACCAGCAGCACCGCCGCCCAACCCACCACCCACCACGTCCCGATCCTGAACTGCCGACGGCCCAGCCGCCGACGCGCGCGCCGCCGGCCCCGCCTGATCTCCTTCCGCATTCCCTTCTCCCGCTCTCGCTCCCGAGATATCGTGCGATCTTGCAACCCCCGGGCCGTGTGCCGCCGTTGCGTCCTTACTACTAATGTTTTAGTATTTCGCGGCGACGGCGACGCGGGCGGGGCACCAGACGCGCGCGGCACCGGCGCCCCGCAGCGCCCGAATTCGGGATCCGACCGAGGAGGAAGACGCCATGCGCATCGCACGCCGGTTCGCTCCCGCTGCTGTCCTCTCGCTCGCCGCCTGCGGCGCCGGCGATCGCGCCGCCGACGGCGTCGTGGTCCGCGACAGCTCGGGCGTCCTGATCGTCGAGAGCCCGGCGCCCGCCTGGGGTCGCACCTCGCCGTGGACTGTATCGACCGAGCCGATCGCGACGATCGGGGCCGTCGAAGGCGAAGCCGCGTATCAGCTCCACCGCGTGGCGGCGGCGCTGCGGTTGTCGGACGGGCGCATCGTCGTCGCGAACCTGGGGAGCTCGGATCTGCGCTACTACGATGGGGCCGGACGCCACGTCCGGACGGTCGGCGGGCGGGGCGAGGGGCCTGGTGAGTTCTCGACGCTCGCGGGCGTGGTCCGCGGCGGCGCGGACACGGTGCTGGTGTACGACGCGCGGCTGTTGCGGCTCACGGTCCTGGCGCCCGAAGGCTCCGTCGCCGGGATCGTGACCTTTCAGCCGCCGCGGGACACGGCCCGGTTCGGCGGCGCGCTCACGCCCTTCTCGCATGCCTTGTCCGGCCGCCTGAGCGGCGACCGATACGTCCTCACCGGGTCAGGGTTCAGCGTCCAGTTGCGACCGCAGCCGACGGTCTACCGGATGTCACACCCCAACCTGATGTACTCCGCGGCGGGTGAGCCGTTGGACACGCTCGGGCGCGGCCTCGGCGTCGAGATCTATGCGGGATCCAGGATCGCTGGCCCCTACCCGTTCGCCCGCTGGACGCGCGCGGCCGTTCACGACGGTCGGCTCTACGTCGGCGACCCGGGCGCCCCCGAGGTGCTCGTCTACTCCGCCGACGCCGGGCTGGAGCGGATCGTCCGCTACGCCCGTCCGCCGGAGCGGGTCACGAACGAACTGTTCGAGGCCGCGGTCGAGCATGCGGTCGAACGGCAGAGCCGATTCCCGATCCCGGGTGCGGATGAGGCGACCTGGCGCTCCTTCTACGGCGCCATGCCGCGCCCGGAAGCGCTCCCGGCGTACGACGAGTTGAAGGTGGACGCGCGCGGCCACATCTGGCTCCAGGACTGGCGTCCCTCGTGGGAGCGCGGCCCGCGGCGCTGGACCATCCTCGACCCGGAAGGCCGGTGGCTCGGCGCGCTCACGCTCCCCGACATCGACGTCCACGACATCGGCGCCGACTACATCCTCGGCGTGTGGAAGGACGAGCTGGACGTCGAGTACGTGCAGCTCTTCGGGCTTACGAGAGAAGGGGAAGCCCGGACCCGATGAGGCAGCCCGGCGTCGGCGTCCGGGCTCGGCCGTCAGCAATCGCCAAAGGAGGGCCTATGCAGCACCGACGCAAACCGCTCCGACCGCTCGCGACGTGGGTCCTCGCCGCGTCCGTCGTCGCCGCGTGCGGCGCCGGCGATGCGGGTTCCGCGCCCGTCGTCCGCGACAGCGCCGGAATCACCATCGTCGAGAACGCGGCGCCGACCTGGCATCCGGGCGAGGCGTGGAGGGTCATCGCCGAACCGGAGCTCGAGATCGGCGTGCTCGAGGGGGAGGCCGCGTACCAGCTCTATCGCGTCGCCGGGGCGATCCGCCTCTCGGACGGGCGGATCGTGATCGCGAACGGCGGCACGAGCGAGCTGCGATACTTCGCCCCCGACGGACGGCACCTGCGCACCGTCGGCCGGGAAGGCGACGGCCCGGGCGAGTTCCGGATGATCGGGCGGATCATTCGTCTGCCGGGCGATTCCGTCCTCGTGTCGAGCCTGATGCCGCCCCCGCGTCTCTCGCTCTTCGACGCCGAAGGTACGTTCGTCCGGGGGATCACGCCGGCGCCGCAATCACCGGTGGGGCGCCTGTCGGACGGCACACTCGTCGCCCATGCGACGGTGAACTTGGGGAACCCGCCGAACGGCGCGATCCGGATCCCGACGATCGTGGTGCTGCACGCGCCGGGCAGCGCCGCCGCCGACACGATCGCGTCGCTCCCCGGCACCGAGCGCCACATCCAGATCAACCTGGAGACCGGCCAGCTCTCGATCCGGTCGGCGCCCTTCGGGCGCTCCTCCTACATCGCCGTTGCCAGTGACCGCATCTACGCCGGTGAGAACGATTCCTACGAGATCGGCGTCTACGTCCCCGGCCGGGGTCTAACGCAACTGATCCGCCGCACGCGACCCAACCGTCCGGTGACGAGCGCGATGATCGACGACCTCCGTCGTCGCGACCTCGAGAACGCGCGGGACGACAACGCGCGCCGCGCGATCGAGCGCCAGTTCGCCGAGGCGACGTTCCCCGAGACGCTCCCCGCCTACGCGAACCTCGAAGCGGACGCGGCGGGCCGTTTGTGGGTCAGGGACTACACGACCGGCGAGGAGGAAAACCGGTGGGACGTCTTCGAGCCCGACGGCCGCTGGCTCGGCACCGTCGTCATGCCTCGAGGGCTCGACCCAACCGAGATCGGCGAGGATTACGTGCTCGGCATCGTCCGCGACGAGTTCGACGTCGAGCGCGTCCGTCTCCACCGCATCCTGAAGGGGGAATGAACGTTGCCTGGGGCCGCATCCCGACATAAATTGTCCACGCTTGGACAACCCCTTCGACGGAGGTCTCGATGGACGATAGTGTGGCTCGGGATGCGAAGCGGATGCTCCTGCGCTACGGCGCGCCCATCGCGGTGGTGGACAGACTCTCCGACGAGGAGCGGATCTCGCTCTCCCGTTCTCTCGTGCGCACCGCGCTGGGCGATCGTCCCGCGAAACTGCGCGAGCTGCTCGCTGCCGGCGGCTGGCTGACCACGAGCTGATCGCGTTGCATAGAATCGATGTTGCGGAGCCCCGGGTCATTCGGCCCGGGGCTCCGTCGTTTCGAGCCGATACTGCACGACCCAGGTCTCGTCCAGCTCGCCGAACTCGAATGTCGGAAGCAGCTTGCGCGCCCGAATTCGAGATACCTCTAGGTCTTCCACACCCGCAGCCCCGCCGGCGGCGGCGCCGCGTCCTGGGCGACGTCGAGTTCGACGACGCGCTCCGCGTCCAGCACGATCTGCACGGGGACCAGCATCCGCTCGCCGTGGGGGCGGGGGTCCAGTTCCGCGTCCACGCCGTCGACCCGGGCGGCCACGAGCCGGCGCGCCGGGAGCAGCGGCTCGAAGACGACGGTGACCGGCACCGCGCCCTCCTCCTGCTCGAGCCGGAACGTATGCCGGTCGCCGTCGCGCGTGCAGGTCAGGGCGATCGCGGCGTCACCCATGCGGATACGACGAGCCTCGAGCCGGTCCCATGATGCCGGGAGCTGCGGCCGCAGGTGGAGCCGCCCCTTCACGCCGTCCGGCTCCGCGCCGAGGAGGCCGTACACGAACCCGTTCACGACCGCGGCCGCGTCCATCGCGGAAGGAGATCCGAGCGCGAGCAACGCCTCGACGCCCCGCTGCCAAACCCGCGCCGCGGCCTCGCCCCGTCCGGCGGCGTACTCGGCCCAGGCCGCTCCGGCCGCGCCGAGGAACGACGGGAGCGTGGGCGCGCCGGGGCGGACGACGCGGACGCGCAGCGCTTCCGCGAGCGCCTCGTCGCCGATCGACTCGGCGGCCACCCCGAGCTCGGCGAGCGCGATCGGGGCAAGGCCCTCGGTCGAGCCGGTCGCGCGCACGTGTTCGCATGCGACGCGCACGCGGGCCCACGCGTCGCGCACGAATCCGATGTCGCCGGTCCAGGCCAGGTAGCGGGCGGTAAGGACGAGGTAGAAGGCGGTCGCATCGGGGTCGTCGTACGTCGCCTCACCGGAGACCGTCACGACGCCCGGCGCGCGGCCGGTCCCATCGAGGTGCTCGCCGAGGAACGCGAGGACGTCCCGCGCGGCGGCGAACGCGCCTACGGCGAGCGACGCGAACGCGGCGGCAACGGCGTCGCGCGTGCGGAACTCGGGCGCGACGGCAGCCCCGGGGCCGACGTCGTACCCGGCGACGATCGAGCGACCGACGCCCGGCGCCTCGGCCACGAGCCCGTCCAGGCAGTGATTCGCCCATTCCAGCGCGGGGCCGACCCGCTCGTCCGGCGCGTCCGCCGACAACCGCTCGCGCTGCATGCGACGCGCGGCGGCCGCCCGCGCGCGGGCGAGGTCGTCGGGGCGGAGCGAGGCGAGGATCGCCGCGAGAGCCGGCCGGCCATCGGTCGTCGCGACGATCGCCAACCGGACCGAATCGCCCGGACCCAGCCGCAGACGCGCCCGTACCCGGAGGGTCGGTTCGGGGCCGTCGGCGACGTCGACGTCCCACGACTCCGGCTCCCGGCTCAGCACGAACGCCGCGGCGTCCTCCGATTCGCCGGCGAGCCAAAGCGCCCGACCCTCGCGGGACCAGGCGGGCGCGGCACGTTCATTCGAAGGCGCCTCGTGATCCTCCCCGGGAGTCGCGAACGAAGACGCCCGCTCGAGCCCCGCGAGCCACGAGACCGACAACGTCGCCCCGGCCGGTGCACGCCACTCGAAGACCGCCGCCGCATGCTCGCGCGGCACGAAGACCCGCTCGACCACCTCGACGCCGGCCACCTCGAGCCGCCGCTCCACACCGAGCGGCGTGACGGCGACGTCGCGTACTTCGGCCCCCTCGAGCACGAGCCTTTGCGCGACACGGAGCGGGTGCATCCAGATCGTGTGCCCGCCCGACGCATCGGCCGCCACCACGGCCGCCCGCGCGCCGGCGGTGAAGGCGGCAGCGGCCGGGGCAACGCCGGTCGTGCTCGCCGCCGCAACGCCGGTCGCATTTGCGGTCACGGCGCCCGCCGCCTCCGCCGCCTCGGCGCCCGGACGCACGAGCGCCGGGCCGACGTCCGGCAGCTCCGCATCCAGCGGCGGCAACGCCTGGTCGATCCGATCCTCCATCAGCCCCGGCCGCTCGGCGACCGCTCGAGCAGCTCCTGGAGTTGGACCCTGCCGAACGGCTTCGTCAGCACCGGCCGGCCGGACGCCGCCAGGAAGGCGAGGACGTCCTCGCTCACGCTGTCGCCGGTCATGAACGCGACGCGCTCGGCCTGCGCCGGCGCCTCCACGCGCAGCCGTTCGAACAGCTCCCGGCCGCCGAGATCCGGCACGGTCAGGTCGGAGAGGATCAGGTCGTAGCCGCCCGCCCGCGCCCGCGCCAGCCCGTCCGCGCCCTCGAGCGCGATCGTGACCTCGCACCCGAGGTACTCCAGCATGCGCTTGAGCGCCGCCTGGAGCGGCGCCTCGTCGTCGATCACAAGCACGCGCCGCACGCGCTGGCCGCCGCCGGCGTCCGACGGAACCGACACCGAAGCCGACGGCACCGCGTCTTCCAGCGCCACTCCCTCGTCAACGTCGGCTTCCGCCATCGCCGGAAGACGGATGCGGAACAGCGCGCCGCCCAGCGGAGAATCGCCGGACTCCAGGCGGCCGTCGTGGACTTCGACGATCTCCTGCGCGATCGACAGCCCCAACCCCGTCCCCTCGCCCACCGGCTTGGTCGTGAAGAACGGCTCGAACACGCGATCGCCGATCTCCGCCGGGAGCCCGGGACCGCTGTCCTCGACGTCGATCACGACGCCCGGCCCGGAAGCGCCCTCCTCGCGCGTCGCGCGGATCCGGATCCGCCGCGCACCCGGCCACTCCGCGAGAGCGTGCAGCGCGTTGTGCAGCAGGTTCGCGAGCGCCTGCTGCAGCGCCCCGGCATCGCCGTGCACCGCCGGGAGGTCGTCGGCGACCTCCAGATCGAGCGCCACCCCCGAGGACGCCAGCCGCCGCGACGACGCCGCGGCCGCCGCGCGGACGACGTCGCCCACCCGCACCCGCGTGAACTGCCGCCGACCCTTGCGCGCGAAGACCAGCACGTCGTTGACGACCGACGCCGCGCGCTCGACCTCGCGGCACAGCGCCCGGACCTGCTCCTTCGCCGACTCCGGTAGCTCCTCCAGCTCGAGCCCTTCCGCGAGCAGGCGCACCGTCGTCAGAGGATTGTTCAGCTGATGCGCGATCCGCGCGACGACCCGCCCCATCGCGCTCAGCCGCTCCGCCTGCACCAGCCGGTCCGCCGAGGTGCGCGCGGCCTCGTAGAGCTGCGCGTTCCGGATCGCGACCGCCGCCTGGTCGCCGACCGCGCGCAGTACCGCCGGATCCACCGCGAGCTGCTCCGGCAGCTCCGCGTACGCGACGACCAGCGCGCCCAGCAGCTCCGTGTCCACTCGCAGCGGGATGACGATCAGGTCCTGCGCCTCGATCTGCGCCTTGATCTCTTCCGGGATCATCGGCGACGAGTGCAGGTCGAGGATCACGAGAGGATCCCGCCGGTTCGACAGCATCTCCCGCAGCGCCGTCGCCGGCTGGAAACGATAACCCACCGGGATCCGCGAATGCGGCGGCGGCGACTCGTGCGCCACGAACTCCGCCAGCTCGCCACGCGGCATGATGATGCTCACGCCCAGAGACTCCGTTAGCGACAGCACCGCCGACGCGATGCGGCGCAGGACCTCGGGCAGCTCCAACGACTCCGTCAGCGCCCGCGCGATCGCGGCGAACGTCGACACCGCCTCCAGCTCCCGCGTGGCCGCTTCGTTCATGCAAACACCTCGTCGAATATCTTCGTATGCCGGGAAAGTAGGCCCGGCACGACCCATTGTCCACAACCGCGCCGTACCCGCACGTGCGCGGACGGCGCGGGTCTTGTACCTTCCGGCCTCCGCCGACGCGGCGCAGCCGACGCGCCGCCCGACGACACCACGACACGAGTATCGTCCCGGAGCGCAGCACGATGAGATCGAACGAGGGCTTCCGGTTCGCGCCCCTCGGCCTTGCCATCGTCCTGGCCTGCGCCGCCCCGACCGCCGTCCGCGCCCAGGAATCCGGCGTCTGGTTCCCCGCACTCCAGGGCTTCGCGCCGCTCCTGGCCGATCCCCACGAGATCCGCCTCGCCGCGGGGTTCGCGTGGACCGATCTCTTCGCCGCCGACAAGGTCCCGGCCGAGCGCCCGCCGTTCGCGTTCGCCGACCCCGCCGACATGGATCGCGACTTCCAGGGCGCCGTTTCGCTCGGCGGGACGCTCCCGCTCTGGGCGTCGTCGGCCGACCCGGACCGCGCCGTCGTCGTGGCGATCCAGGCCGGCGTCGCCGCACGGTTCCGCCTCGAGGAGCCGAGCCGCGACTACACCGCGTCCGACTGGACCGTCGCGCTCCCCGTCTCGTGGAACCGCGGGCCGGTCTCGCTCCGCGCCCGCATCCTCCACAGGAGCGCCCACCTCGGCGACGAGATGATCCGTGCTACCGGCGCCATGCGCATCGAGTACGCGCACGAAGCGGTCGACCTCGTCGTCGCGTACGACGTCGCGTCCGCCGCGCGCGTCTACGGCGGCACGACCTGGGTCTTCCGCTCCCTCACCGAGACGGAGCCGCTGGTCACCCGCCGCAACCCGGGCATCCGCGACGACGCCGCGCTCCAGCTCGGGTTCGACGCCGAATGGCCCCTCCGCGCCGACCGTAGAATCACCGCCGTCGCCGGTCTCGACCTGCAGGCCGCCGGCAGGACGGATTGGACCAGGCAGATCTCCGCCGCCGCCGGCCTCGGCGCCTCCGGCCCCGGCGGCGGGCTGCGGCTGCTCCTCCGCTACTTCGACGGCACCTCGCCGCTCGGTGAATTCTTCCTGACCGACGAGTCGTTCTGGATGCTCGAGGCGGTCGTGACGCACTGACGCTAGGCACGCCGGCGCGTGGCGGGTGGCGACGCCGCGCCCGTTGCGCACGCGGGCGTCGGGCGCCGTTCCCGTCCACCGCGGCGCCCGGCGCCGCCGCTTCCCACCCCCGCTGCGCGCGCCTATCTTTCCGCCGATCCGTAACGTACTCGAACCCTACGACACCTTGCGCTACGGCACCGTCGTCTTCGACTGCGACTCGACGCTCTCCGCGATCGAGGGGATCACGGAGCTCGCCGCCGAGCACCGCGCGGAGGTCGCGGCCCTGACCGACGCGTCCATGCGCGGCGTCGTCCCGATCGAGGAGGTGTACGGCCGACGCCTCGAGCTCGTGCGCCCCACGCGCGACCGGGTCGAGGCGCTCGGCCGCCTCTACGTCGAGACGCTCGTCCCGGACGCGCGCGAGGTCGTCGCCACGCTCCTCGAGGCCGGGATCGATGTCCGCGTCGTCTCCGCGGGACTCCGCCCGGCCGTCCTCGCCTTGACCCGCGAGCTCGGCATCCCCGACGACGCCGTCGCCGCCGTCGACATCCAATTCGACGAGGACGGCAACTACGCCGGCTGGGACGCGGGGTCGCCGCTCGCCTACGCCGGCGGCAAGCGCGTCCTCCTCGAGCGATGGGCGCCCAACCTCCGTCGCCCGATCCTCATGGTCGGCGACGGCATCACCGACCTCGAAGCGCGCCCTGCCGTCGACGCGTTCGTCGCCTTCGCCGGCGTCGTCGAGCGCGCGCCCGTCGTCCAGGCCGCGGACATCGTGATCCGCGCGCCCACCCTCGCACCCGTCGTCGCCATCGCGTTCGACGGCGAGCCGCCGGAGTCGGAGCGGGGGCGCGAGCTGTTCGAACGCGGGGCGGAGATCCTTGGGTAGCGCGCGGCGGTTCCGGCGCGCGGCGGTTCCGGCGCGACCGGGCCCGCGACGCCGCGCCGGTCGCGGCCCCGACCTCGATCTCGCGCACACGGGCCGCCGCGCGCACGCCCCGCCCGCCCTTGTCCCGCCGCCGACGCGCCGCGAAATTCGCGGAGCCCCGGGGCTTCCAGGGCGCCGGAGCCCCGAATAGCGATGTCGCCAGGAAGTACGACCGATGACGTCAGCCACGACCGTCGCCGCCCCCCGCGCGCACACGACTCGCCGCACGCTCGTCCTCGCCGTGCCGGTCCTCGCGCTGCTCCTGTGGCTGGTCCTCTATCCGAACCTGTTCGTCCTGTTCGACAGCCTGCGCGTCGACGGCGAGTTCTCGGTCGGGAACTACGCGCGATTCGTCGCGAGCCGAGCCGAGCTGGGCGCGCTCTGGAACAGCGTGTGGATCTCCGCCGGGAGCGTGCTCCTCTCCGCGCTGATCGGCGTGCCGCTCGCGTTCCTGTTCCACCGCCGCGACTTCCCGGGCCGCCGCATACTCGCCGGGCTGGCCGCGCTCCCGGTCTCGCTCCCGCCGCTCGTCGGCGTGATCGCGTTCCTGTTCCTCTACGGCGAGTCCGGGTTCATGACCCGGAGCGTGCAGATCCTGCTGGGGCTCGAGTCGCCGCCGTGGCGGCTCAACGGCGCGTGGGCGATCCTTCTCGTCCACGCCTACACGATGTACGTCTACTTCTACCTCTTCACCGCCGCTGGGTTGGCCCGTCTCGACGACGCGCACGCCGAGGCCGCCGCGGCGCTCGGCGCTTCGCGCTGGACGACGCTGCGACGCGTCACGCTCCCCATGCTCGCGCCCGCGATCGGCGGCGCGTCGCTCCTCGTCTTCATGACGTCGATGGGCTCCTTCAGCGCGCCCTACATCTTCGGCGGCGGGTTCCGCGTGTTGACCACGCAGGTCTTCGCGAGCAAGCTGAACGGCGAGCTGGGAATGGCCGCCGTCGAGACCGTCGTCCTGGCGGCCGTGTCGATGCTGTTCCTCGCCCTGCTCCAGCGCTACGAATCGGGCCGTGCGTACACGGGCGCGGGGAAGGGGACGACGGCGGGGCCGCGACGCACGGGGGGCGCAGGCGCAGGCGAGTCGAGCGCCGGGCGCGGCTGGCGCGCGGGGCTCGGCTGGTCGCTCCTCGCCGGCGCGATCGTCGTGTTCCTGCTCCTCCCCCACGCCACGGTACTCCTCGTCTCCTTCGTCCCCGAGGGGACCTGGACGACGGAGCTCTTCCCGCCCGAGTACACGATCGGCAACTACCGCGCGCTCCTCACACGCCCGGAGCTGCTCACGCCCGTCGTGAACTCGTTGCGGATGGCGACGGCGGCGACCGCGGCGAACATCGTGCTCGCGTTCGTCGCAGCGTATCTCATCGTCCGGCGGCCGTTCCCCGGCCGCGGGCTCCTCGGCGCGCTCGTCGTGCTCCCCTGGGCGCTCCCGGGCACCGTCCTCGCGATCGCGCTCGCGACGACGTTCAGCGCCGACCAGCCCTGGGCCGGCCGCTTCGTGCTGGTCGGGACGGCGGTGATCCTGCCGCTCGCCTATTTCATCCGGAACATCCCATTGGTCACGCGCGCGGCGCTGACCAGCTTCCGCCAGTTCGACCCGGCGCTCGAGGAGGCCGCCGCCTCGCTCGGCGCTTCCTGGGCGGCGACCATGCGACGGGTCGCCCTGCCGCTCGTCCTCCCCGGCCTCCTGGCCGGCGCGCTCCTCGCCTTCGTCACCGCGCTCGGCGAGTTCGTCGCTTCGATCCTGCTCTACACGCACCGGACTCGCCCCATCTCGATCGAGATCCTCTCGCAGCTCCGCGCGTTCGACTTCGGCGCGGCGGCGGCGTATGCGGTGCTGTTGATCGGGCTGATGGCGGTCGTGTTCGTGGTGGGGAACAGGGGGTCGGCGGCGGGGATGGATTGAGGGCCCGGAAAGGGCCCCTTCGGGGCGGGGGCGGCCGCACTTCGTGCGGCGGACGCGGCGCCGCTTCGCGGCG
>CALBZE010000022.1 GCA_937889645.1 uncultured bacterium | reverse complement strand
GCGCGCCGGCGCGCGTGGCGCCCAGCTCGTCCGCAGCGGCGTAGGGGAGCACGCCGAGCCGTTCCACGATCTTCCCGACCGCCACGTCCGCGGGGAAAGCCCGCGTCCATTCCCAGAACTCGCGCATCACCGCGAGCGCTGCGGCGACGGGGCCACCCGCGCCCATTCCGGCACCGCCGGCCCCCCCGTCTCCCACGAACGAGAACTTCCCCCCCGCCGCGGCGTGTTCGTACAGCTCCTCGAACGACAGCCCGAAAAAGAGCCCGTGCAGCGCCGCGACGGTGAGGACCGGGTCGCCCGGGTCGGCGAGGGCGCGCAGCAGAAGGATCAGCTCCGCCAGCTCCTCTTCGGCGCCGACGCCCGAGCCCGAGACCTGGACCGGGATGTTCCGCGCCTCGAGCGCCCGCGCGTACGCGGACAGGTGGTTCTTGGTCCAGGTCAGGATCATGAAGTCGCCCGGGCGGCGCTCGCCCCGGTCGATCCGCTCCCGGATCCAGGACGCCAGCAGCTCGCTCTCCGGGCCCGCGACCCGCGCGCCGGTGATCTGTCCCCGCCCGTCCGCCGGCTCGACGCGGTACCAGAACACCCCCTCGTGGTCGGAGCGCCCCGGCGCGACGGCGAGCGGCGCGAACGCGGCCTGCTGCTCCGTCGCCTGCGGCGGGAACGGGCCGTCGAAGACGCGGTTCACGAACGTCTCGATCGGCTTGCGCGACCGGAAGTTCGCCGTGAGCGTCAGCACCGCGCCGAACTCCTGGAAGCGCGCCTTGACCTGGTTGTAGACCGCGATGTCCGCGCGCCGAAAGCGGTAGATGCTCTGCTTCGGGTCCCCGACGACGAAGAGCGCGCCGGGTCGCGGCGTCACGTGCGTCCAGCGCGACTCATCCACGTCGTCCGAGGCGAGGAGGAAAAGGACCTCGGCCTGGATGGGGTCGGTGTCCTGGAACTCGTCGACCAGGACGAAGCGGTAGCGCTCGCCCAGCTCGCGCCGCGCCTCCGGGTGCTCGCGCAGCAGCGCCGCGGCTCGAAGCAGCAGGTCCTGGAAGTTCAGCCGCGCCAGGCGGAGACGCTCCGCGGCGTAGTGCCCCGCCGCCGCGCGGGCGAAGCGCAGCGCGATGCGGTACCGATGCGCCAGCCACCGGTCCAGGAGCTCGCGCGCGGCGCCGCCCTCGGCCGCGAACTCCTCCCACCGTTCGCCGAGCGCCTTCGCCGCGGCTTTGACCTCCTTGCTGTCGCCCCACTTGTACTGGGTGACCTCGATCTTCCCCGTGATCGCCAGGCTCAGCGCGTCGAAAAAATCGGCGGTCCGTCGCCACCCGCGGAACCGGCGAAGGAAGTCGAGCTGCCGCACCTTGGCCTGCAACTTGTCCCACCCGCCCTCCGGCTCTTCGTCCGGGAGCAGGCGTAACGAGTCCGCGAGCAGTTCTTCGAGCGCCTCGCAGACCGGCGCGATCTCGGCCGCCGTCGGTTGGGGCACCGGCTCGGCCGGGTAGCGCACGTCCGGGTTCGCGCTCAGCTCCTCGAACGCCTTCTCGAGTTGCGCCGGCCGCAGCCCCACCTCGCCCAGCCGCTTCAGCAGCCGCGCGTCGCGCGCGGACAGCCGGTCCAGGAACCGGGCCCAGCTCTCCCTGCGCAGCCGGGCCTCGTCGGGCTCGCTCAGCTCCTCGAAGTTCGGCGGGACGCCCGCCTCGAGCGGCCGCTCGCGCAGCAGCCGGGCGCAGAAGCTGTGGATCGTTCCGATGAAGCACCCGTCGAGGGAGGCGAGGGCGCGGCCGAATCGGTCGCGCGCCGCG
This sequence comes from uncultured bacterium, assembly GCA_937889645.1. Taxonomy (GTDB): domain Bacteria; phylum Gemmatimonadota; class Gemmatimonadetes; order Longimicrobiales; family RSA9; genus CALBZE01. The sequence continues at coordinate 7,190 of CALBZE010000022.1, read as the reverse complement.
TCGTCGCCGGACTCCAGCGCGCTCCGGTACTCCCGCTCCAGCCGCTCCTGGAACCGCTCCCGCAGCTCCGCCGCGGCCTTGCGGGTGAAGGTCACGGCGGCGATCTGGTCGACCTCCGCCCGCCCGGTGCGGATGAGCTGCACCATGCGGCCGACCATTGCCGTCGTCTTCCCCGACCCGCCGCCTGCCTCGACGAGGAGGTTCGTGTCGAGGTCGTTCAGGATGCGGTCGCGCTGCTCCTGATCCGGCGGCGTCCAGTCAAGCATACTGCTCTCGCAGGGTCCTGAGTCGCGCGTACTCCGGGGCGTCGGCCTGGAGCGCGGCCTTCGCCCACGCCACGTCGGGGCAGGTCGTCTTGCCGTAGTCGTCGGTCCGGGCGCGGCAAACCGCCTGGAAATCGCAGAACTTGCAGTCCTCGGGATCGTCCGTCGGGAGGAAGTGGCCGCTGGCGGCGATCTCTAGGAGCAGCTCGACGACCGCGGGCCCGTCGGCGATCGCCTCGCGGCGGTAGACGACCCGCTCGGTCTCGCCGCGGACCGTGGGGAAGTGGTACTCCATCGCCTCGACCGGCCGGCCGAGGAGCCGCTCCACGGCAAGGGAGTAGAGGATGTGCTGGAGGCGCCGGCCGCCCTCGAACGGCCGCGTCGCCCGGTACCGCGTCCGGCTTCCGGTCTTGTAGTCGACGACGCGCACGCCGCCGTCCGGCGTCCGGTCGATCCGGTCCACCCGACCGGCAAGGCGGAGCTCGCCGCCGGGGAGCGGGATCGTCACCTCCCGCTTCCCCGGCCCGAAGTCCAGCTCCAGCCATTCCCAATCTGGCCGGGTCCGGCGGATCATGTCGACGAAGGCGCGGACATCCGCCTCCAGCTCCGCCGCCTCGGCCTCCAGCACCGCGTCGTTGGGCGCCGGGCGACGGAGCAGCGTCCGCTCGATCTCCTCGCCCAGGACCCGCAGCGCCAGCTCCTCGAACGCGACGTCGTCCGGGTCGATCCCGACCCGCCGGGCGGCGTCGAGCGTCCGCTCGTAGACGGCGTGGAGCAGCGTCCCGCGGTCGAGGGCGTCGAGCCACCGCTCCGGATCCCATTCCGGGTCGCGGACGGGCTGGATGCCGAGAACGAACTGGAGGAAGTAGCGCCGCGGGCAGGCGCCCAGCGCCTCGAGGCGGGAGGGCGAGAGGACCGCGCCCCGGCGCCGCGGGTCGAGCCCCGGCCGCGGGCGGATCAGGCCGTCGTACGACGTCGCCTCGTCGCGCGACTTCTCGGCTGCGGCGGCGAGCCCCCGGTCCAGCCCCGGGTGCGCGGCGCGGACGACGTCGACGCCCGCGCGCAGCGCGCCGTCCTCGGTCGAGAGCGCGTCCAGCCACACGTCGGCCGGCTCGGCGTGCATCCCGGCGCGCGGGACGGCGGAGACGAGCGGCCCGAGCCGCTTGCGCAGGTCCTCGTACGTGAGCGACGGGTCGCCTTCCCGCAGCCGCAGCGCCTGGAGCAGCTCGGGCGCCGGCGCGACGGCGCGCCCCTCCATCGCGTCCCACGCGCTGTACGAGAGCGTGATCCGTCCGCGCAGCCGCGCGAGCATCGCGGCCAGCCGGTGCCGCGCCGCGGCCGCCCGTTCGGCCGCGAGGGGGAGCGGCGGCGCTCCGCCCGTCGCGCCCGCCGCGCCCGTCGCGCCCACCGCGCGGTTCAGGCGATGGCGGTCGGCGTCGCCGAGGAGCGGGTCGACCCCGCCCGCCGACACGCTCGACGCGTCCAGCCCGACCACGAAGACGTACGGGCGCCCCGAGAGCCCGCCGGTCTCGACGTCGGCGAGGTGCAGGTGTCCGCCGGTGGGGGTCCACGGCGCGACCCGCTCCTCCACCGCCGATGGCGCGACCCGCGTCTCCAGCCGGCTGCGGACGATCCCGATCGCCGCGCGCCCCGTCGTCTCCCGCGTGAGCGTCGCCCGCATCCGCTCGAGCCGCTGGATCAGGATGCCGCGCGCCGTGTTCTCGACGACGTCGCCCTTCGGCACGAGCGAGAGGAACGTGAGCAGCCCGTTCGCGACCTCGGCCGGCGACGCCCGCGACCGGTCGGCCGCAGCGCGGTCGGCGAGCGCCGGCGTCGCCTCGACGATCCGCCCGAGCAACACCCGCAGCGCTTCCAGCTCCCGCGCTTCCCGGTCCCGCCGCTCGCGCGCCGCGTCCTCGTCGCCGTCCTCGTCCGGCGGCGGCGATTCGCGGAGCGCCGAGAGCGCCCGGTCGACAGCGGGAAGGTACCGGTCCAAACCCCAACCCACGTGGAGGCGCCGCAGCCGACGGGCGAGGGAAGTGCCGGTGACCTCCCCCACCCCGTCCGGCGGCGCCAGGTCGCCGGCCTCGAGCAGGCGGATCAGGATCTCGGCCGGGTACCCCTCCTCGAGCCAGCGGAGGTACGCCTCCGCCGCGCGGCCGACACGCGTGCGGCGCGCGTCCATCCCCGCCGCGTAGGTGACCGGGATCCCGAGCCGCCGCGCGAGCCCGTCCAGCGCCGCGCCGTAGACGTGCGGATCGGTCGCCACGATCTCGATCCGGTCCCACGGGATCCCCGCCGCCACCGCCCGCCGCAGCACCTCCCGCAGCTCGTCCGTGGGCGTCGCCGCGGCGAAGAACTCGATCTCGGGCCCGGGCTCGCTGTCTGGCGGGGCGTGGAGGTTGGAAAGGAAACCCACGGGTAGACCCCGCGTCTTCCCATCCAATCCAGTGATCGAAGTCGCAGCCGGTCCGTCGGCCGCGCGCCCGGCGTCGGCGGCGGAGAATGTCTCGTCGTCAGCCCGATGCACGGTCCCGGGTCCGCCGGTCGGCGCGCCTCCACCCCCCACCTCCTCGCCCTCGCCCCACAACACCCCCGCCGGCGCCTCCAGCCCGATCACCGGGTCCGTGGGGAGGAGCCGGGCGCGGCCCCGCTCGACGAGGAGCCGCACAAAGCGCCCCGCCACGCCGCCCAGCGGATGCCCCGGCAGGAGATAGAGCGACCCGTCCGGGAACGAGACGCGCCCGTCCCGCAGCGCCTCGACCGCCGCGGCGAGGACCGCCGGCCTGTCCAGCAGCCGCCGCGCGGCCAACCGCTGCTCGACCTCCTCGAGCACCGCGGCGAGCGCCGCCATCTTGGCATCGCCCGGCCGGGAGGCGCGGCGCACCGTCGCGGCGTCGATCCCCGCCTCCCGCAACGTCTCGACGCTGCGCCGGATCGCGTCCCGGAACGCGGCCCCCGCCTCCGTCGCGAACGGCCCCGCCTCGCCCCGCGCCACCACGGCGTCGATCGCCTCGTCCACGAGCGCGTGGACGTCGAATTCGTCCGCCGCACGCCACCCCTCGCGCGCCGCGTCCAATGCGACGACTTCGTGGGCGAGCTTTCGGAGCGACGTGACCTCCCACCCCACCCACGCCACGCCCGCCAGCGCCAGGGAGTGCAACAACTCCCGCCCTTCCGCGGGGCGCGGGCAGATCAGCAGCTTGCGGCCGACCGGGTCCTCCCTCGTGACCCGGGCCAGCTCGACCAGCAGGCGAGGATGGGTGCGCGTATCGGGGGCCATCTGGATCTCGGAACCGTGGGTCCGGCGACGCCATGCGGATCGGTACGTTGTGCGATCCCGACGTCCGGCCGGTGAACCTCACAACCGCGCCTCTCGCGGCGTCCCCGCCAGGTGCCACAGCCGGTCGGCCGCGGCGCCCAGCGCGAGCGCGATCTCGCGCAGATCTTCGTCGCCCGTGAGGTTGAGTCGGTTGGCGGCTCGCACAGCAGCTCGCCGAGGATACAGGCCAGCAGGCTCGCCTCGCAAGACATTCGGTCTCGAACGCAGAAGAGCGAAGGCAGCCGTCGCTCCGGTGGACGACTGCGCCGCGACGCCAGGTAAGGGAATGGTAGGAGAAGGGTGTGACACCCGGTGGGGCCCGCCGGTGTGATGTTGGGCGCCCCCGAGGAACGCCTTGCCGGTCGAGATCAGGTCGACGGCGACCCGGGCACGAAGTAGATGCGAAGGAGCACCCCCGTGGTGAACGTGTCGAGGCCGACCGACCAGGCGCTCGACTCGCTCCCCGGCCGGTCGCCCCGACCGTACTCGGCGACCAGACCGACGCCGGTGTACGCGGACACGCTGAATCGCTCGACCGGGAACCACTCCAGCCCCAGTCCGAGGGAGCCGAAGAGCCCGCCGGAGCGGCCCCTCTCCACGGTCTCGGGATCGGGATCGGTGGGATCCCTGGGCAATACGGTGTCCACGCGGCGATACGAGTACCGCACGCCGACCCCGGTGTGCACGAACGGGACGACGGGGCGTGCGATCTCGATGTAGCGGCGGAAGCTCGGACCGACGGAGATCGACAGGTTCGTGCGACTCTGCTCGCCCGCGCGGCCGTCGTCGTACTCCTGATCGGCGCTGGTCCACGCGCCCTGGACCCCGATCTCCCACCCCATGTTCGTCCGCTCGGACCTCATTCGCCACACGCCGAACGTGACCCCGCCCGAGCCGGTCAGGCTGAACGACAACGACCGCGCCCCGACCGTGAGCGCCGATGGCATCTGCTTCTCCGCGACCTATTGCGCCCCCACCGGCGCGGCGCAGACGAGGAGTCCGAGCAGCGTACCCACCGCCACCGCATGTGGCTTCATGGCGTCACCTCCATGGCTCACGAGGAAGGAATGCGGCCGCCGCGAACGACGGCCGGCCGGGGAGAGTCACATCGTAGGAATAGCGGCACCTCCGTTGGATCCTCAGGCGCAAGCGCCGACCGTTCTGCACCGGACGCGGCTACCCGCCGCGAAGCGGCAACTTCCGCCGACCGAAGGCCGGCCGCCCCCCGCCGCCAACGGCGGCCGTCACCGCCCGGAGGGCCGCTCCCGCGCGCCAAAGGCGCCCCCATGCGGTCGCCCGCGCCGCAAACGGCCCGCGCCAAGAATAAGCGCGCCCCCTACGCCTCCCTCCCCAACACCCTCTCCGCCGCCCGCGCCACCGCCGCCCGCAGCTCCGCCGGCCCCACCACCTCCGCATCCGGCGCGTGCATGAGCACGTGCCGCACGAGCCAGCTCGGGTCCGACACCCGCAGCCGCACCACGACGCTCCCGTCGCTCTGCTCCTCGACCGGCCCCCGCTCCCGGACGAATCGCGCGATCCGCGGCGAGTACCGCACCACCGCCTCCACCTCCTCCCCCGCCCGGTAGAGCCGCCCGCCGGCGATGTAGGCGCCCGGGTCGAAGTCCTCCGGCACCTCGAACGTGCCATCGACCAGCTCGGCATCGACGACCCGGTCGAGCCGGAACAGCCGCACGTCCTCCCGCATCGTGCAGTGCGCGATCAGATACCACGCGCCGTTCGCGAACCCGAGCACGTAGGGGCAGACGACGCGCTCCTCCGGCCGCGTCCGCCCCGACGACAGGTACACGATCCGGCAGCGGCGCCGCGCCCCGGCCGCGCGACGCAGCACCGCGCGCACCGAGCCGTCGCCCGGCGTGCCGTCGTCCACCGCGAACCGCTCGAGCAGCTCCTGCGGAGGCGCGGACGCGATGTCGCGCTCGAGCCGCCGTGCGAACGCGAGCAGCTCCTCCCGCCGGGCGGCCGAGCCAGCCGCGCCCGCCGCCAGCACCCGCAACCCCAACCCCAGCGCCAGCGCCTCCAGCGGCGAGAGCTTGACCGGACGACGGAACTGCCCCTTCGTCCACACGTGGACTCGCCGGCCATCGTTCGTGATCTGGAACTCGTCGATCGGACCGGGTCGCAGGTAGTACGCCCGCGCGGTCACCTCCTCCAGGTCCCGCGCCGCCTGCGCCGGCGTCACCCCGAGCACCTCCGCCAGCTCCTGCAGCGACCGGCCCGCCTTTCCGCTCGCCGCCGCGATCATGTACAGCACCCGCTCGAGCTGCTCCGCGGCGGTCGTGCCCACCGTGGCCGTCTTGCGCGACGTCGCCATCACGCCACCTCCCCGCCGTGCAGCGCCAGGACCTCGCGCGCCATCGCCCGCAGCTCCTCCCGCAGCTCCGCCGGCGACACCACCTCCGCCTCCCCCTCCATGCTGAGCAGCCACCGCAGGAACGGATTCACCTGCTGTACGGCGAAGACCCGCACCGCAGACCCGTCCGGCCGCTCTTCGACCAGCTCGCCGTAGCCGTTCCGGTCCGCCCACAACGACCTCGGGAAACGGAACAACACCGCCGCCCGGATCGGCGGATCGTCGCCCAGCTCCCACGCCTCCTTCTGCAGGTAGTCGTCGAGGCGGAAGTCCTCCGGGATCTCGTAGTCGGGCGTGTGTGGCTTGCTCCGATTGACCTCGACGTTCTCCATCCGCCCCACGCGGAACACGCGGATCGCATCGCGCCCGACGTCGTGCCCGACCAGGTACCAGTTCCCCCGCAGGAAGACGAGCCCGTACGGCCGCACCTCCCGATCCGTCGCCTCGCCCCGGTAGATCCCGTGATACCGGAAGCGTACGACCTTGCGCACCAGGAGCGCGTCCGAGAGCGGACGCAGCCGCTCCAGCACCGCGTCCGCGTCCGGCCGGTCCACGTACAGCTCCGGCGTCGGCGCGAGCGTTTCCGGGTCCAGGTCGAAGGCCAGCTTGCGGAGCGCAGAGCGCGCCTCCCGCGCGAACGGGAACGACGGGAGCTGCGACGCGAAATGGAGCGCGTCCGCCGCCGCCTGCGCCTCCTCCTCCGTCAGCACCACCTCCTCCAGGTGGTACGGCTTCCGCTCCCCCGACGGCGACGCCTGGTGCACCATGCGCAGATAGGGCAGGTAGAAGTCCCTCTTCCTGATCTGATACGCCTCGATCACCTCGCGGCCGTAGTTGGTCGGGTAGGGCACGGTCTCGATCGGAATCCCCAGCGCCCGCAGCTCGTCCTTGTCCCGCTCGAACGTGCGACGCGCCGTCGCCCGCGCCGTCTCGTCCTCCGTCCCCCACTTCTCCGCGTAGGCCGGGACTTCCTCCATGATGTCATCCACGGCCGCCGGACTCCTTCGACCCACGAGGTAGGCGATGAGATCGAGCCAGCGCTGGAGCTTGGTGATTCGTTCGGACATGGCGACGGCCCAGGGTGTTGGTTGGGAGGCGTTTTCGGACGTGCTCAAGATAACCACGAGTCGCGACACTGGCCACGATGATGGACGCGCGGACCGACGACGCACCGCCGTGCGTGCGCAGCGCGCGCCGAACGACCGGCCGGCGAACGCCCGCGCGCCCCGGCACG
>CALBZE010000021.1 GCA_937889645.1 uncultured bacterium | reverse complement strand
CCGGGCACGCCGGGCACGCCGGGCACGCCGGGCACGCCGGGCACGCCGGGCACGCTTTGCACGCTGTGCGCGCCAGGCGCGCCGGGCCGGCCTGGCGGACCGGCCCTCGCGACGCGCTCGCGCGGACCTGCCGTCACGCAGCGGTCACGTACTTCAGGCCGCTCCCGGTGTTGAACAGCACGATCTCCTCGTCGGGGCGCAGCAGGCCTCGCTCGAGGAGGAGCGGCACCGCGGCCGCCGTCGCGCCGCCCTCCGGCGCGGCGAAGACGCCGGTGGTCCGGCCGACGAGCTGGACCGCCTCGTGCATGGCGTCGTCGGGGACGGCGATCGCGGCCCCGCCGGATCCCCGAACGGCGCGCAGGATGAGGAAGTCGCCGACGGCGCGCGGGACCCGGAGCCCCGACGCGTAGGTGTGCGCGTCGACCCACGGTTCCGCGGCCTCGTGCCCCGCCTCCCAGGCCCGGACGATCGGCGCGCAGCCGGCCGCCTGGACGGAGATCATCCTGGGCCGTTCGGGCCCGATCCAGCCGAGGCGCTCCATCTCGTCGAAGGCCTTCCACATCCCGACGAGTCCGGTGCCGCCGCCGGTCGGGTAGACGATGACGTCGGGTAGCCGGCCGCCGAGCTGCTCGAAGAGCTCGTACCCCATCGTCTTCTTCCCCTCGACGCGGTACGGCTCTTTGAGGGTCGAGAGATCGAACCAGCCGTGCTCCTTCGCGCCCTCCGCCACGCGCCGGGCGGCGTCCGTGATCAGGCCGTCGACCAGCTCGAGGTGCGCGCCGAGCGACTCGATCTCCTCGAGGATCGGGCGCGGCGTGTCCGCCGGTGCGACGACGTGGGCGACGAGCCCCGCGGCGGCAGCGTAGGCGGCCGTCGCGCCGCCGGCGTTCCCCGCCGTCGGGATCGCGACCTCGGTCACTCCCAGCTCCCACGCGCGCGCGACGGCGAGGGCGACGCCCCGGGCCTTGAAGCTGGCGGTCGGGTTCTGCCCCTCGTCCTTGATCCAGATGCGTTCGACGCCGAGCGCGCCGGCGAGCCTCGGCGCGTCGATCAGCGGGGTGAAGCCCTCACCCAGCGTGAGGCGACGCGTCGGCTCACGGACGGGGAGCACCTCGGCGTAGCGCCAGAGGGTCGCCGGCCGGCCGGCGAGTGCGGACGGCCGGAACGTCTCCCGGAGCCGGTCGAGGTCGTAGCGTGCGTAGAGCGGTTTCTCGCAGCAGGGCGAGAGGCGCCAAAGGCGCTCGCTTTCGTACGTCTGGCCGCACGCCGTGCACTCCAGGTGCGCCGCGCCGGCCGTCTGGGCGATCGTTGCCATCGGGGTACCGTGCCGTCAGGGGTTTCTGCGACGGTGGGAATCTACGCGGTTCGTCGCCCGTGTCCACGGGTCGCCGGCCGGCCGCGTCCGCCGAACGGGCGGCGGCGCGGCTCGGCCCCGCTCCTACATGCCGACGTCCTCCATCACCTTCCCCGGCCTCCCGTAGTGATCGCCGCCGATCGGGAGCGCCTTGCGGTAGGCGGCCAGCAGCTCCGCGTCGCCCATGCGCGAGAGCGCGCCGGACGGCACCGCCACGCGACGCGCGGGGCGGATCGCATCCACGCACCGGAACTCCAGCACATCCTCCCCCGCGCCACCGTCCTCGGCACGCCGGTCTTCACGCACCGACGCCCGCACCTCCCACTCGCACCCGTCCGCGCGGATGTGCCTCCAGATTCCGCGGCTCAAAGGTCTCCCCGACATGGGTCATCCCTGCGGCAGATGTCCGCGGTCGAAGTGCATCCCCGAGCTGCGCATGAGTTCCTGCCACTTGCCACGAACCCACTCCTCCAGCTCTCGCTCCATCGCGCGCTCTTCGTCCTCGGACACGACCGGCGGCCTCGCCGAATCCGGGATCTCCAGCTCGGCGAACGGCCGCCCGCCGTTGAACCGGAACTGCGCCACCTCGACTTCCGTGGCGCCATACGTCCCCTCCGTGCTCACCCAGTCGCGCAGGAGGTTGGGCGCATCTTCGTCGCGCAGCAGCACCCGGATCTCGTCGAACCGGTCTTCGTCCCACGAGAACCCCGCTTCTTCCGCGCCGAGCGCGTCCGCGGCGCGTCCCAGCTCCGCCCACTGGTCCGAAGTCAACTCGATGCCGAAGTCCAGGTTCCGCGGCTCCATACCTTGCTCCTTGGAATCACGCCACCCGACCTGGCGCAAGCGCGGTGCCAGACCCCGTCACGGCCGGGAACGCGTGGGGCGTCGCCCCGACCGCGCCGCCGTCGACGTCATTGCCCGAGACGTCGCCGGATGTCATCATGATCGCCAAGTGCCCGCCGGGGAACGACTTCGCCAGATGTCGGCTCGGGGACCGACCGGCTCGGCCATGGCAGGTTCGCGGCCGGGCAAACCCTCTCCCCGTCGCGCAGGCAACCCTTTCGCACCACGGCGGCATCCCAAAGGGTGCACCGTGGATGAGTCATGACCGAATCCGAGCTGATCCGACGCGCGCGTGCAGGCGACGAAGCCGCGATCCGCGCCCTCTACGACCGGCACGCACCGCGTGTCTACGCCGTGGTCCGTCGCCTCGCGGGCGACGATGCTCTGGCGGAGGACTGGGCCCAGGAAGCGTGGGTCCAGGCGATCCGTTCGCTCTCGACCTTCCGCGGTGACGCGAAGTTCTCGACGTGGCTGCACCGGATCGCGGTGAACGCGGCGCTCCAGGGGAGGCGGTCGCGGGATCGGCACACGAGGCACGAGGAGCCGCTCGAGGTGGAGATCCCGGTGCGGGAGAGCGGCGGCCGCACGGTCCTGCGGCTCCGCCTCGAGAACGCGCTGAAACGGCTCCCGGAAGGGATGCGGCGCGTGCTCGTGCTGCACGACGTCGAAGGATACACGCACGAGGAAATCGCCGAGGTCCTCGGCGTCAACGTGGGCACGTCGAAGAGTCAGTTGTTCAAGGCGCGGGCCCGGATGCGAGAGCTGCTCATGGAGACGCCCGCTGCCGCGTATGGAGGAGAAGCATGGCGCATCTGAGTCGGGAAACCCTGGCCAGGCTGGTGGACGAACCGCCGACGGCGGCGGAGGCCGAGCACCTGGAGGTTTGCGCCGAGTGCCGCCGGGAGTTAGACGAGCTGATCGCCCAGACGGCGGCGCTCGGGGATCTGCCGGACCTCTTCCCTCCGCCGGCCGACGCGTGGCCGGCCCTCGCGGATCGGTTGCGGCAGGAAGGACTGATGCGGTCCGTTCCGCGGACGCGGCGCTTTGCCATCCCGGCCATGCGCGCCGCGGCGGCGGTGCTGATCTTCTTCGCGGGCGGCGCGGCCGGCTTCATGGCGCGAGGCGAGCTCGACTCGCCCGGCGCAATGGCCGGTCTGGAAGAGCCCGTGACGCTGCCGAGGATCGAGCCGGTGAACGATATCGAGCAAGCGGCGCGCGTTCTCGCGGCGGCGGAACAGAACTATCGCGCGGCGCTCGCCCAGTACACCGAGCTCGCCGGCACCGGGGCGGGCGTCGACCCGATCGCGCGCCTCGCCGCGCTCGAGAACATCGTCCTCACCACCGGTCGCGCGCTGCAGGAGGCGCCGGCCGATCCGGTGATCAACGGCTATCACCTGACGGCGCTGGCGCAGCGGGAAGCCACCATGAGGCAGCTCGTGCGGACCGCCGACGGCAGTTGGTATTGATCGAGCCGAAATACAGGCGACGTATGATGAAGTCATTGGTCGTTTCCGGGATGCTCCTCGTGCCGCTCGCGGCCGCGTTGCCGCGGAGCGCGTCGGCCCAGGAGCCGATCACCGTCTATCAGTTCCAGCGGTGCGCGCAGCTCGGGATCGCGTTCGAGCCGCACGACTCGCTGCTCGTCGCGCGTGTCCGGCCGGGCTCGCCCGCGGACCGCGCCGGGATCCGGCCCGCCGACCGGGTGGTCGCCATCGATGGACAAACGGTGACCGGCACGAAGCTGCAGGAACTGAGGGCGAACTGGCGCCCCGGCGTCGCCGTCCGCGTGCGGCTCCGCCGCGGCGACGAAGTCCGGGATGTCGACGTGGTGCCGATGTCGCAAATGTGCGTCGAGGCGGTGCCCCTGGCGGGGCCGGGTCAGGTCGCCGTCATCCCGCCGGCGTTCAGTCCGGGCCAGCTGCAGATCTTCCACCGGAACGGTGATTCGCTGGAGATCAGGGCGTTCGCCGCGGACTCGCTGTTCGAGGAGCTGGTCGCCGACATGCGATCGGCCCAGGTCCACTTCGACAGCTTGCTCAAGCGAATGAACGAGCGCGAGTTCAGACGGCTGGACAGCCTCCGGAGCAGGATGCTCCGCGTGTACGTGGAACGGCCCGAGGGGCAGGGTTGGGTTGCCCGGGAGGCGCCCCGCGCCACGCTGCGCCAGGTGTCGCCCGATTTGGGCTGGATCACCGTCGCTCCGCCGGCGATGCCGGATGGATTCCCGGTCGTCGTGCACGTCGGTCAGTATGCGATCGCCGGCGTCGAGTTCACGGAGCTGGACCCGCAGCTCGCCGAATACTTCCGGGGCGCGGACGCGGGCCTGCTCGTGCTCCGCGTGGCACCCGAGTCGCCCGGTGCCAACGCCGGGCTGCAGCCCGGAGACGTGGTCGTCGCGGCGAACGGCAGCGCGATCCGCCGGATCGTCGACCTGCGCGCGGCCATCGCGAACGCGGGGCGAGAGCCGGTGACGCTTTCGATCGTGCGTAAGGGGAAACAAGAGCGCCTGGTTTACCGCAACCAGGATTGAGCCGGCATCCCTGCCGGTGCGCATCGGTGCTAGCGGCCGTGGCGGATGCGGACCTTCCCCGCATTCGCCGTGGCCGCTAGTTTCTCCAATCGAGAGCCCGTCGACGACTTGCTCCGAACTCGAGCGCCGATGCCGACCGAACCCAATCCGCGCGACATCATCACGCCCGCCGCGTTCGCCGTGGCCCCGGATCTGCTGGGCGTCGCGCTCGCCCGCCCCTGGCGGCGCGCCGCCGCGATCCTGCTCGACCTCCTGTTCTGCGCGATCATCGCGGGGACCTGGCAGGCTCGCAGCGTCTTCTTCGCCGCACTCGCCGCCTTCCTCGTCTATCACATCACGCGACGCGCCGAGCCGAATGCGGGGTGGTTCATGCGCATGGTCGGCGTGTCGCTGCGCAGCATGCTCGCGATCTTCACCTTCGCCGTCTGTGTCGTCACTTTCGGCATGATCGGGGCGGATCGCGACAAGGATGGCGTCTCCGTGGACTCGGCGGCCCGACGCGCCACGCTCGAGCTGCCGCTGGTTGCCGCCGGCCTCACCATGGCGGAGGCGCGGGCTCTGTTCAATGCGACGACGCCCGAGGAAGCGGACGTCCACGCCGCGAGGGTCCGCGACCGCCTGGTCGCGAACGGCCTCAAGGCCGACGAAGCGCGGGCCCTCAGCGACGCCCTCACCGAGGCCACGGCGGACGGGGCACCACTGAACCCCGTCGCGGTCGACGCCTTGCGGCGCGCGCTCCTCGCCATCGCACCGCCCGACTCCGCGGTCCCGGAAACGGCCGCGGCCCCCGACGCCGACTCCCTCGCCCTCGCCTACGCCGCCGCGCTCGCGGCTGGCGACAGCGCCGGCGCGGCCAGGATCCGACCGACACTGGCCGAAGTCCTCGCGGCCGACCGAATCGAGGCGATCGAACGGCGCAACCGGAGGCTCCAGAACGAAGTCGAGCGGCTGGAGAAACGGACGGCGGATCTCGAGAAGCGGCGAGGCAGCGTCGTCGCAGTGCTCCGCGCCGCCATCACCGAAGACCTGGGGCTCGGCCTGGGGTGGCTAGCGCTCTACTTCACCGGATTCACCGTGGCGTGGCGCGGCTACACGCCCGGGAAGCGGTTGTTCGGGATCCGCGTGATCCGCCTCGACGGCCAGCCGCTCACGGCCTGGCAGTGCTTCGAGCGCTTCGGCGGATACTCGGCTTCGCTCGCCACCGGGCTCCTCGGCTTCGCCCAGATCTTCTGGGACCGCAACCGCCAGGCGATCCACGACAAGATCGTCGCGACGGTCGTCGTGCGCGAACGCCCGGCGCGGCGTTCAGCCGCCGAGCAGCCGACGGGCGGCGGCCAGCCCGCTGCGCACGGCCCCCTCGACCGTGGGAGCGACGAGGTAGTCGCCGGCGAGGGCGAGACGGGAGGGGAGCCAGTCGGCGTCGAAAGCGGCGAGGTGTCTTAGGTAGCCGGGGTAGAATGCGACGCCCGCGTCCGGGAAACGATAGACCCGAGCGCGGGCGATCCGGCCGGCGACTTCCGGGAGCACGTGCTCGATCGCCGGTAGTATCGTGGCCAATGCTTCCTCGGGCCCGACCTCCAGGATCCGGGGCATGGCCGACGGCGACGGGTACGCCACGATGACGCTCTTCCCATCCCTGTCGAGCCCGGCTCCTTTGCGCCCCTGGATGCATGCGGCCGCGAGCGCATCGCCGGGCGCCTCGACGCGAGGGACCGAGAGCCCGAAGAAGTCGGCGGCGATCGACCCCTCGACGACGAGCGCGACCGATGCGGCGGGGTGCTCCCGCACCCCGTCGAACCAATTTTGAATCGGCCCGTCCAGCCCGGTGATCGTGGCCGCCGTTCGGGGCGGCACAGCGATCACGACGGCCTCGTGCAGCGCGCCGCCGTTGTCCCACGTCACCTCCACGCCGCCCGGCCCCGGCCGGACCGCGCGCACGTCGACCTCCCCGGCGAACCTCGCCCCGCGCGCCTCGAGCGCGCGCCCGACCGCACGCGCCAGCTCCGCCGCCCCGCCCCGCACGGCGTAGAGCGACAGGTCCAACCCGACGCGAGCGAGGGCGTGGTAGAACGGCGCCGACGCCCGTTCCGGCGTCGTCGCGTAATACGACGCCAGCTGCGGGTATACGAGGAACTCGACGAAATCGTCGCCCAGTTCCCGGCGGCCCCATTCCGCGATCGACTCGACGTCCAGCTCCGCCCCGGCGACCGGCGCGTTCGCATCGAGAAGCGCCCCGTGCCGGCGAAGGTATGGGATGTAGCGCGCGGCGAGCCGGAGCTTCAGCCCCGTCGGCAACGCGGTCGATGCCGCCATGCTCGACACGGAGCCGTACGTCAGCGTATGTGCCCGCCCGCCCCGCCAGAGCGCGTCCCGGCCGGGCGCGCGAACCAGGAGGTCTCCCGCGCCGGCCGCGCGCGCCAGCGCGATCGTCTCCGTGTAGTGCCCGCCCAGGAGTTGGACCGCCACATCCGCGCGCGCGCCGTCGAGCTCGTCCGTGCGCAGCAAGCCGCCCGGCTCCGCGCGGCGGTCGTACAGCGTGACGCGCACGCCCGCACTCGCCAGCGCCCACGCGGCGGCCAGACCCGCCGGGCCGCTACCGACCACTCCGACGTCCCGAAACAATCCGCTCAATCCTCCCACCCCCGCCAGAACGCGCCCGCCGAGCTCGTCTTCGGTCGAGTCACGTTCATGCGGAACGGCAACACCATACGTTCTTTCCGCCCATCGACGGCCACCACGAGCACGAGCCGGTAGACGCACCCATCGCACAACGGCACCATCGGCTCGCCGATCGCGATCTCGTCCACCGTCGCGGGGATCAACGCCCGAAACGTACGTTGGCCAGGCTGCAGCCGCTCCACAAGGACCGCCGCATTGTCCGGGATTCCCTCCCCCGACGCGTTCTCCCGGACCTCACGCGTATCGACCAGCCGGATCCGGCCTCCCCCCGGCACCTCCAGTTCGGCCTCGCCCCACAACACCTCCACCTCGTCCGAGCCGCTGTTGTGGACCGCCACCCGCGTGTACAGCTGGTACTGACCGCGCTCCCGCACGCCGTCCGCCCGCAGCCTGTCGTACGGAAAGACCGCGACAGGCCCCGCGATCACGCGAACCCCGCCGCGCTCCAGGTGCAGCCGGTCGCCCCAATCCTGATCCGCCAGCACCGGCGCCGCCACGTAATCCCACACCCCGGGCCCGCCGCACCCCACCGCCAGGAGCAACAGGGGAAATCGCCACCACTCGCGCATCCGTCCCCCCGGTTTCTCGCCGTTGCCGGATCGCGCGCCCGAGAACGCAGTTTCCACGCCCGCCTCCCCCGGCCCGAAAAGGAATCGGCCCGCAGGCGATCGCCTGCGGGCCGATACAACCTCCGAGTCTTTATCGTCACGCGGCGGACGTCTTCCAACGGCCGAACGGCAGCGTCGGCACCGGCCGCACCTTTCCGCCCCAGATGAACGCCGAGATCACCGGCGGCCGGGCCGGCTCGGTCCGGTCCCGGACCAGGATCCCCGCGACCGTGTCCTGAACGCTCTCGCTCGGCACCTCCACCTTGCGATTCGTTCCCATATGCGCCTCCTTCCAATCGCGCTGCAACTTCGCGCCATCTCCGAAGCACGCGGCGTACCGGCGGAGGCGTTAGACGTATCTCGTTGTCACATCACACGTTGTCACTCAGACGCCGGACCCGGCGCCTCGTCGGGTGTACTCCCGGAAGGTCGGTCGGGTGTGTCAGAACGACACATGCGCAGCCACTGACGGTAGCTCGGGAGCTTGAGGCGCCGGAAGATCAACGCGTCGACGGCATCGCGCAGCAGGATCTCCGTGAGGGGATACTGGCCGTCCTGGGAGGCGAACAGCTCCTGGACCGCCTCCTCCGCGAGTTCGAGAAGCTCGTCGCGGTGCAGGCTGGCCTTGAACTCCTCGATCTGGTCTTCGACCCAGGCGAGGTAGAGCTGGCGAGGAGATGCGTGAGGGTCGGCCATGCACTCGAACAGTACGCGCGGCCGCGTGGATACACAAGATAGGCGATCACGCGCCGCAGCGTCCGCAGAACTCCGTCCCCTTACGGTCGGTGTCCTCGATCGTCACGGAGGAGTACATGACGCATTCCGGATCGCCGCAGTGGCCGAGCCCCGCGACATGGCCGAGTTCGTGAGCGGCCTCGATCACGGCGCGGCGCAGGAACATGTCGCGGCGGCCGGGTCGGCCGTAGAACTCCTCCCTGAGCCGGGCGAGTCCGATCACGGCGCAGCAGCCGCCGACGGTCGCCTGTCCGAAGATGTAATCGCGCTCGCGGTCGCGCAGGTCGGCGTCCACGACGGCCAGAGTCCACGTCGTCGAATCGCACCTGCGTGTGAGCTCGTCGAGGATGTCGTCCGCCCGGAACTGGTGGCGATCGGGGTCCCACCAGGCTTCGCTCGGCGGCATGGCGTCCCCGCGAACGACCCGGACGTCGAAGCGCGCGGCGAGGTCGGCGGCGAGATGATCGAGGAGCGCGTCCTCCACGGTCCCGATCGGCACCAGCTCGATCCGGGAGGGCGGACGCGAGAGCGGCGGCCGTAGAATGATCGTCCCCCTGGCGTAACGAGTTCCTGGCTCGCCGGCCATCGGGGGGCAATTCGGGTGCCGCGCCTACCTCGTTGCGGGGTCCCGGAGGACCGAGTTCGCCACGAGGATCGTCCGGGCGATCTCGACCATCGGCACGCTCCGCCGCTGACTCTCCTGCTGGAGGAGCCGATACGCGCCGTGCTCGGTGAGCCCCTGCGCGTCCATCAGGACCGCCTTCGCCTGGTCGAGGAGTTGCCGGTCTTCGATCTTGCGGCGCAAACGTTCCGCGTCCTCCCGAAACTGCTGCCACTCCTTGAACCGCGAGCACGCTACGCCGATCGCCGGCGCGAGGTCCTCGAGCGAGACGGGTTTGACGAGGTAGTGGAAGATCGGCGCATTGGCCGCCAGCGCCGCGAACTCGGGCTCGCCGAAGCCGGTGAGAAGGATGATAGGGATCGGCCGCCCCGCGACGATCCGTTGGGCGGCCTCCAGTCCGGTGAGCTCGGGCATGCGAATGTCGAGGATCGCCAGGTCGACCATCTCGCGCGAGGCGATCTCGACTGCTTCGCGGCCATTGCGCGCCGGCCCGACGACGCGATGACCGAGCGCCTCCAGTTGGGATCGCAGGGCCAGCGCGTTCAACGCTTCGTCCTCGGCAATGAGGATCTTCAGCGGCGTCGCCATGACACGCTCCCGGGGAGAGACG
Source organism: uncultured bacterium (assembly GCA_937889645.1). GTDB lineage: Bacteria > Gemmatimonadota > Gemmatimonadetes > Longimicrobiales > RSA9 > CALBZE01. The sequence goes on along the minus strand of CALBZE010000021.1, from coordinate 3,293 downwards.
CACGTATTGTTAACGCAGCGGCACCGCGACGCAAATTTAGTGCCGCCACAACCCCATGCGGCTACCGGGGTTGCTGCTCCTGGTGCGCGTCGTTGACGACGACGGCGGGGAAACCGGCCGATCGGAGTCTGGAGGCGACGGACTCGGCATCGGCCGCGGAGAGGAACCGGCCGACGCGGACGCGGAGGAGGCGGCTGCCGGACACGAGCACGATGCGCGGTTCGTAGCCGGCGGAGCGGAGTCGGTCGGCGAGGGCGCGGGCGCCGTCGACCTGGCGGAACGCGCCGGATTGGACGGCGAACCGCCCTTGCGTGGCGGCAGGGCGCTGCGTCTGGGGAGTACGCCCGGCATCGCGAGCGGCGCTCTGATCCTGCCCGCGGGGCGCGGCGTCGCCCTGCTCGGCCGGCTGGCAGGCGGCCTGTTCTTCCCTGCGAAGCAAGGCGGCGACGTCCGGGCCGGCGCCGGCGTGGCCGGCTCGAGCGGCCACGCAGGCGCCGGCGGCGTCACCCTCCAGCCTCCGCGTGCGGGCGACCCACAGCAAGCCGACGGGACGGAGCGGGCTGCCCGGGTAATCGTCGATGAGGCGTTGGAGATACGAAACGGCGCGGGCGCGGTCGCCGGAGGCGAGGAACCCCTGGCCGAGCGCGAGCAGCGCGTGGGGTGCGTAGGGCGTGGTCGGGTGCCCTAGCGCGACGGCGAGGTAGTCCCGCTCGGCCGAACGGAGGTCGGGCGCGAGCCGCGCACGGAGCAGGTGGGCGCGGGCCCGCATGTCGGAGGATACGTTCCGGCCGCCGTCGACCGCCTTCCACCACTGCTCGATCGCGGCCCTGGCCGCCGCGTAGTCCCCGTTGGCGATCAGGGATTCCACCCGGTCGAGCTCGGAATCCTGGGCGAATCCGGGCGCCGCCAGGAGGAGGGACGCGAGCAGCGCAGCCATCAGGCGGCCCATGCCCCCTCCAATCGCGACTGGAGCCTCAGGAGCAGCTCTTCGATGACCTGCTCGTCGCCGAGCGAGGCGGACTTGAGAAGTCGGTCCGCGCGCAGCAGGTCCTCGAGGGCGGCGTCGAGCGCGTCGGCCGTCCAGCGGCGGGCCTGTGTGGCCAACCGGCCCGCGAGCCAGCGTTGATGGGCCGGCAGCTCCGCCTCGAGCGCCTTCTGGCCGCCGGATGCGGCGATCGCAAGCCGCAGGAACTGCGTACCGAGGCCGATCACGAGCCCGACGCCGGTCTCGCCGGAGTCGAAGAGGACGGGGAGCGAGGCGCGCGCTTCTCGGAACTTCCCCGCGCCGACCAGATCGAACCACTCCCACCGGTCGACGCGCGGGACGCTCCCGACGGCCGCCTCCACATCGCCTCTGGTGATCCGCCCGCGCTCGCCCACGTAGTCGCGGAGCTTCGCCAGCTCGCGCACGAGGATCCCCATTTCCGGGCCGACGGCGGCCGCGAGCGCACGCGCGGCTTCCGGCTCGAGCTCGATCCCTTCCTCCCTCGCACGCTCCATGAGCCAACCCGGTGCGTCGCCGGGGCTCAGTCGGTTGAACTCGACAGCGCGTGCCTTCTTTTTGAGCTCGTCGTAGAGCTTGGCCTTGGTTCGCTCCGGGAGCTGCGCGACGAGGACGAGCGCGAGCCCGGGGATGGGCCGATCGAGCACCGCCTCGACCACGGCGCGGGCGCGCGGCGACGAGGCGAGCCCCTGCGCGTCCCGTACGAGGACCACTCGCCACTCCGCCATCATCGGCGGCGTCTGGATCATCGACGCCAGCGCTTCGACATCCAGCTCGTCGCCACGGAGCAGGTCGAAGTTGAAATCCCGCGTCACCGGGTCCAGGTGCGCCTCGACGATGCGCTCCACGACCTCTTCCTTCAGGAACTCCTCGTCCCCGAAAAGGAAGAAGACGCCGCCACGCTCGCCGGAAGCGAGCGCGCGCAGCAGGCGTTCTGGGCTCACGAGGGGCATCGACGGTGATCAGTCGCGGCCGTGCTGCACCCTGCCGGCCTGCGAAGGAATCGATGTGCGCCGGAACGTCGGCGCCTCGATGACGAGGGGAGTATACGGACCCGGTGTCCGCAGGTCTACCAGTCGCGAAGAACGCCGCAATGGCGGCACGGCCACCGGCGCCATCGGCGCCGTCGCCCCCACCCACCACCACGCCGTCCCGGCCCCTGCATTCGGCTCGTCGAAGAACGTCGCGCCGCCCCACGGGACCGACCGGGGATCGATGCTCGGGAGATCCGCCGCCTCGGCCGCGAGCTGCACCGTGACGCCCGATGACGATTGGGTCCCCGGCACCCGCGGCGCCACCTGCAACGACGGGCGCGACGGCTCCGCCACCGATGGCGCGCCCCCGGACGCTTGCGCCGCCTGCTCGACCGCACCGCCGTTCTCGGACTCGAAGGTCGCACGGAGCACCGGGCTCCAGGCCAGCAGCGCGAGCGCCGCAGCTACGGCCAGCGACGCCACCGCGCCCGCGCTCGTCCCGCGGTCGCCGCGCTTCAACTCCTCATCCAGGTGGAAAAGACGATGCTGCAGCTTCGGGAAGAAATCCGGAGAGGGCTCGACCTCGGGCAGCCCACGCAGCAAGCGCACCCCGCTCCGCACCACCCGGTCGTAGCGCGCGCACTTCGGGCACGACGCCCGATGCGCCTCCGCACAAGCATGCTCGCGCGGATCCAACTCCAAATCCACGAAATCCGAATGGCGGGCCAGAAACTCCTGGCAGGTCATGGGCACTCCATTTCCCACGGCTCGTGCAGCGATCCCGTCTGCGACATCGCGGATAGTCTACTGGGCGAGCGCTGGCGATGTTCCCGGACGCAGCCTCGCGACCCACGACGCCGTCCATAATCTCGCCGCCGGCGCCAACACGCAACCGTACGACGGGACGCAACCTTACCGCCACCCGCAACCGCAGCCTCCCAACGCCTCCCGATGCCCGGCAATGAAAAAACCCCCGCGCCTCCACGGCGCAGGGGCATTCCGGTGTCTCCAGGTCTACCGCGGACCGACCGGCTAATCCAGCAGCGGCGCGATCAGCTGCGCGAAGTTGTTCCTCGCACGATTCAGCCGGCTCTTCACCGTGCCCAGGTTCACGCCGGTGATCTCCGCGATCTCCTCGTACGTCTTCCCCTCCATCTCCCGCAGCACGAAGACCACCCGGTGATGCTCCGGCAACTGCGCCACCGCCTGCTCGATCAGCTCCTTCAGGTGCCGCTTCCGATACAGGTCGTCCGGGCGATACGTGTTGTCCTCCCACTCCAGCGGCCGGTGGTCCGCCTCCCAGTTCTTCTTGATCG
>CALBZE010000020.1 GCA_937889645.1 uncultured bacterium | reverse complement strand
GGAGGTGACGGTCCGCGCCCGCAAGGAGGACGGCGGCACGCTCGAGTTCCGCGCCGTCGTGCGGATCGACACGCCGCAAGAGGCCGCCTACTACCGCCACGGCGGGATCCTGCAGTTCGTGCTGCGGCAGCTGCTCGGGAGCGCGTGAGCGGCGTGGGACGCGCGGGTCTTGCGTCGCGCACGTAATGCTTACGTCGCATTCGTGATCCTGACGTCGCACCCGCGACCTCGTGTCGCAGAAGCCCGCCCCTGATTCCGGGGGCGGGCTTCTCTTTTCGCTGGCGGTGCGCCACAATGGGTAGCGAGCCCCGGCCGGGGATGAGGGGAGGAGGGACGCGAGGGGCGCCTCCCCGTTCCGCGGCCGTCGGCGAACGCGCCCGGCGGACGCGGGTACTCCTGGTGAGACGCCGCCGGACGAGACGTCGCCATCCGATTGATACACGGAGGACGCTTGGACAGGAGCACACACCCGGTGACCGTCGGCCCGACGGAAGACGGTTCCCGGCTTCGAATCGAGTGGGGCGACGGTCACGTCTCGGAGTACGAACCGCGGTACCTGCGGCTCCAGTGCCGGTGCGCGGGGTGCATCGACGAGATGAGCGGCGCGCCGCTGCTCGATCCGCGCACCGTCCCCGAGGACGTATACCCGCTGTCCATCCGGTACGTAGGGCGGTACGCCCTGAACTTCGCGTGGAGCGACGGGCACGACTCGGGGATCTACCCGTTCGAGCTGCTGCGTGCGGTGTGCCCGTGCGAGGCGTGCGGGGCTGGCGTTTAGAGGGTTGACGCCACTTCGGCTCGAGGGGGCCGACGGGTCCACGCCCGACCTCACGCCGCCGCATCCTCCTCGCCGAAGACGTCCTGGATCGCCCCGCTTCCGGCGACCAGCTCGAGTCCCTCGAGGATCTCCTGCCGAAATGCCTCGACGTCGAGCAGTCGCTCGATCGTCCCGGCTTCGGTCCGGCGGCCCGTGCGCCGCTCTCTTCCGAGCCGTGAGGGGGACAGATCGTCGTCGCCCCCTAGCCGCCCCACCTTAGCGCCGTCGCTCCGCCCCCCTACCGCCCTCTCGCCGCCACCATCCACCCGTCCACGACCTCCTCGCCCCGCACGGCCCAGAGGCGGTCCTGGAGGTGCACCGAGACGCAGACGTGGTTGGGGACGATGCGGACGCGGTCGCCTACGCGTGGGCGCCAGTCGGTGTGGGAGAGGTCGAGGATCCCGTGTTCTTCGGAGGTCGCACGGACGACGACGTCGGGGCGGTCGAGGAGCGCGCCGTACCCCGTCGCGCCGGGCGCGCGGATCTCTTCGCGGGCGAGGGCCTTGGAGCCGGCGTCGACGACGGCCTGCCCCGGGACGGCGGTGCTGACCACGGTCGCGAGGATCGTGTAGGCGCAGTCGTCCCATGCGCAGGCGCCGACGAGCGCCGTGGTCCTGTCGTTGAAGATGTAGGTGCCGGGCCGGATCTCGGTCAGCCCGTCGATGGTGTGGGAGGCGAAGGCCGCCGGCGTCGAGCCGCCGCTTACGACCGACGGCGCGAGGCCGGCCGCCGCGAGCGCTTCCAGGAACCGCGCCAGGTCGGCGTTCAGCCGCTCCAAAGCGGGCCCCTGCTCGTCGACCGGCTCGCGGATGTGCCCGGGGTAGAACATCACGCCGCGGTAGGCGACGGCGCGCGACTCCGCGGCCGCGCGCGCGAGCGCGACCGCCGCCTCGGGCGTCGGGACGCCGCAGCGTCGCATCCCCAGGTCCAACTCGACCAGCACGCCGACCTCGCGACCCGCGTCGCGGGCGGCGAGGTCGAGCGCGGCGAGCGCCTCGGCCGAGTCGAGCGCGACGGTCAGGCGCACGCGCTCGGGGAGCGCGAGCAGCCGCTCGAGCCGCGGCCACCCGACCGGCGGGTAGGCGACGAGGATGTCGTCCGCCACCGCGGCCATGACCTCGGCCTCGCGGGGCGTCGCGACGGTCACGCCGACGGCGCCGCGCCGGAGTTGCTCGGCGGCGAGCTCCGGCGTCTTGTGCGTCTTGATGTGCGGGCGGAGCGCCAGGCCGTGGGCACGGGCGTAGTCCGCCATGCGATCGAGGTTCGCGGCCATGCGGTCGAGGTCGACCACGGCGGCCGGCGTCTCGAGCGTGTCGAGCGCACGCGGCATCGCGCCCTTCGCGCCCACGGCGGGCACGGTCCCGGCCTCAGTCATCCGCGCGAGGCGCGCCGAAGCCGAAGCCGTCGATGTGCACGTCGAGGTTGTGGTTGACGCGCAGCCCGACGATCCCGTCGGTGTTCAGGTACGGCACGCGGTCGACCTTCGCGACCTCGACGCCGTTGACCAGGAAGCGGACGCCCTCGGCGCGGACGCGCATCTCGAGCGAGTTCGTGGCCCGGCCGTCGTCGCCCACCGGGCGAACCGCCTCGTGCGCCGTCCAGTCGATAATCGTGTGCGTCTCCGCGCCGGCGCGGTGCTTGACCAGGAACTTCCCGTCTTGACGGATCAGGAAGTAGAAGTAGTCCTGCGCGTCGCCGTCCAGGTCGCGGCCGCCGACGAAGATTCCGTAGGCCTCGGGGTGCTGCGACGGCTTCATCTGGATGAACGTCGCGCGCGCATCGAACTCGCCCGTCGCCACGTTCTCGGGGTTCCAGAAGATCGCGGCCGGGCCGGTCGTCGCGTGCAGCCCGTCGCCCGCGACGAAGAAGCGGACGTCGTTCCGGTTGGCGTTCGCCCGGTCGAGGCGGATCTGCCAGCCGGCGGGGAACTGGAGATCGTTCCCGGCCGCCTTGGCGCCGTCCTGCGCCGCGGCCGGCGTAGCCAGCGCGAGCAGCGCGGAGATCGCGAGGAGCTTGCGCATCGTCTCTCCTGTCGAGTGGTGTCCACGAAAAGGCCGCCCGACGCGCCGGCCGGGCGGCCGTACCCATACTAGCGCGAGGCGTCCGGCGAATCCATAGCGACGTGTGCCGCGGGGTGCGCCGGGCGGCACGTCTTCTGCGGAACGATTCCGGGGTGGCACCTCACGCCGAGCAGGAAAGGAGAAGGCGATGCACAACACGATCGAGCGCTACAGCGAACGCCACCGGGACGAGGCAATGGCCGACCTCCGCGCGGAGCTCATGGAGTTCAGCCACGACGGCCTCGTCCAGCTCCGCGAAGATCTGGCGCGGTCCGCCGTCGTGCGCGGGAGCTGGGCCGGATGCGTGATCTCCTACAAGCGCGGCGCGCCGGGGTCCACTCGCCGCGACCGCCTCGGCCGCGCGCGCAACGCATTCACCGTACTGTGGGACAACGGCTGGATCACCGACGAGGAGGTCATGGCCGTCGTCGACGAGGAGCTGGCGCGGCGCCGCTCGCTCGAGCGGGAGAAGGAGCGCGCCGGGACGCAGGAGGCCGAGCAGACGGAGCCCGTCGAACGCTCCGGCCTGGCCGCCTGAACGGTTGACCCGAAACCGCGTCGGCGCTAGATTTACGGGTCGAAACGGGGGAGCGGGAGCGCGGGTGGGGACGCATCCTCGCCGGCGGCCCGCTCGACCGTTACGGGGCTGTAGCTCAGTTGGGAGAGCACCTGCTTTGCAAGCAGGGGGTCACCGGTTCGAGCCCGGTCAGCTCCATGGTGGAAAGCTCGTGCTCCGCAGGGTGAACCGAATCCCTGCGGAGCTTTTTTCATCGTCGATCCTTTTCGCTTGCCGACCGGCGATTCCAGATTTGCCCCGCCCAGACCGGCGAACATCGGGATAATTACCATGAGTCGCTTCGTCATGCGGGGCGCGAGCCGGCAGTGGAATGGGCGCGCCTCGGCCCCGATGCGCGCGCGGGGGTCGACGACGCCTTGCGTCGGTACCTGGAAGTGGGCGGTTTCCCGGAGGCGCAGGGCGTCGGGCCGCTCGATCGAGTCGCGCTCCTCAAGGGATACGTGGACGTGATGGTGCTCCGGGACGTGATCGAGCGGCATCGGGTGACGAACGTGGAGGCGCTCCGTCGCCTGCAACGGCACCTCCTGGCGCATCCGGCGGCGCCGTTCAGCGTCTCCAGTTCTACCGCGACCTGAGGTCCCAGGGCGTCGCCGTCGGGGAGGATACGCTGTACGGCCTGCAGTCGTACCTCGAGGATGCGTTCCTCGTGCGCGTGGTGAACATGCACACGCCGTCCGAGCGGCGAAGGATGCGGAATCCGCGGAAGGTGTATCCGATCGACCCCGGCCTGATCCCGGTCTATGAGCGGGCGGGACGGGAGAATCGAGGGCGGAGTCTGGAGACCGTCGTGCTGTTGGAGCTCGAGCGGCGCGGCTACGGGGCCGGGTGGGTCCGCGTGGGCGACGGGTTCGAAGTCGACTTCTACGCGGAGCATCCCGTCGCCACGCCGCTGCTCGTGCAGGTGTCCCTCGACACGTCGTCGCCGGAGACGCGGGAGCGCGAGGTCCGCGCGCTGGCGATGGCGGCGGACGTGTACCCGGAGGCGCGGCCTCTCCTCCTCACGCTCGATTCGACGCCGCCGACGAGGGCATTGCCGGGGCGACTCGAGTGGTATTCGGCGGCGCAGTGGTTGTTGGAGGCGACGTAGCCGGGCGGCATCGAAGGGGGCAGCCGAATCAGTGCGACCGCGCGGGGGCGGCGGCGGTGGCGCGGTATCGTCCCGACTCGTCCCGCTGCACCTCGCCCATGATCGCGAGGGTCTCGAGGTGGCGTTCGACGAGGTCGCGGCGGGCGCCGCGGAACGTGGACGTCGCCTCCTCGACGGTGGCGGGCGTGCCGGCGACGAGGTCGAGGAGCGCGGCGATCTGCTCGACGGTCGTCGCGGGCCAGGCGCGGGCCTCGGCGGGCGCGGACCGGGCGGCCGGCTCCGGGCCGGCGAGGGGCGCCTCGGCCTGGGCGGCGTCGCGGGCGAAGCGCGGGATCTGGTAGTCGGGCCGCAGCCAGCGCACGCGCCCGGCGCGCTCTTCGGCCACGCGCTCGTCGTGCAGCGCGACGAGACGCGCGAGGATCTCCTCGGTCTCGAGCGGCCAGGGCCACCCGTACGCCTCGGCGACGAGGCGGTCCAGCTCGTCGTGCAGATCCCGCAGCACGCCGCACGCCGCGATCTCGTGGATCTCCCGCTCCTTCGCCGTCAGCGCCTCCCCCGAGCGCAGCTTCTCGACGACGTTGTACATCCCCGTCATCGTGACCCGCTCGTCCCGCTCGAGCGCCTCCTTCCGGTGCCGGTCCAGCCGCTCGGCGACGTCCGCGATCCGCTGCCGCAGCTCGGGCGGCGGGTCGGGGAAGGGGAAGGGGTCGAAGCAGAGGGAGTTGTTGTATGTGGGGTCGTTACCAATACCAAGCCGAGCACCAGCCGCTTGAGCCCAATCCACGTGCACCCGCGATGAGAGGACGCCAAGGATGTACGGTTCCTCCACAGCGATGCACACCAGCTTCTCGTCCGGAGCTATAGCGGCGTCTAGGAACGTGAAGAAGCGGTGTTTGGACACGTACGGCGTGGCTATGAATCGACGCAATCCCTCCACCGATTCGCGCAGCGTCACTCTCGCCTCGCCGTAACGCCACCAGAACCGCCGATACGTGTCCCTCTTATTGGCGTCCCTCTGCGGCTTGACCCGGTCGCGGACAACGTCGTAAAGGACGGGGTACGATTTCACCTCGGCCTCGTCCCTCATTCCGAAATCAATCACATAGACGCCGCGAGGTCTCGATGTTAGGTCCTTGCCGTTGCGATACGGCCGAATTACTTCAGCGTGTTGAGGGTCCGCCTCCAGGAGCCGAACAGCCTCATCTGCTTCTAATACGAATCCGCGGCCGACAAGGGTAAACCCTCGGGACGAGAGACCTGCATTAGCGAGGAGCGGCAACTCTGCGGTTCGGACCACATCGGCGTGGGCCGTGAGATCTGCGTTGAGCCGTTCCACCTCCACCTGGCTGATTACGTGCGCGTCGTCGTCGACCTGAACGCGGATCGCACGAGTGGGCCCGCGTTCGACGACGGTCATGGCGACCCGCACAGCCGCACTCCCCGCCTCATCCACCCACGGGTGCGTTGGGATTGCCCACACGACGCCCACGCCTTCGTCCATCGCCTTCACGACGACGCCGCGATTGAAGGTCTGTGTGATCGAGTTCGTGGTGATGAGTCCCGCGCGGATCGTACGCCCCTCGGCTACTTCGCGGGCGGCGCGGTGCCACCAGTACATCACGTAGTCCGCGCTTTCCGGCACGTCGGGGTACGCCGTGCGCAGCGCGTCGACGTAGCCGTCGCCATAGGCTTCGCGCATCCGCTTGTTCCCCATATACGGCGGATTCCCGACGATGAAATCCGCCGGCGGCCACTCCGCCTGCCTCGGATTCACGTGCTCCCAATACGGAAGCTTCGCGTTGGGGTCGGGGACGAGCTTCCCGGTGACGGGGTGCGGGATGCGCGGCGTCGGGTCGGGGCGGGCGCGCGCGGGGTCCTCGCGCACCTCGTCGCAGGCGAGGACGGCGTCGCGGCACTCGAGGGTGCCGGTGTCGCGGAGGAGCGGCTCCTGGGGCGTGCGGCCGCCGTGGTGCTCGCGCCAGAACTGGTGGTAGCCGATCCAGAGGGTGAGCTCGGCGATCTCGCGGGCCCAGTGCTTGATCTCGATCCCGTGGAACTGCCAGGGGCCGACCTCCTCGAGGTCCAGCTCGGGCTGGCCGGTGAGGTCGGCCAGGGTGCGCAGCACCTCGGCCTCGATGCGCTTGATGGTCGCCAGCGCGACGTACAGGAAGTTGCCGGAGCCGCACGCGGGATCGAGGACGCGGAGCGAGCGGAGCCACTCGTGGAAGTGGCGGAGCTTGCGGATCGCCTCCTTCCGGTCCTTCTCCTTGCCGGTCTGCCTGAGCTGGAGGACCTCGGCCTCGACGAGGAGCCAGCGCTCGCGGATCGGCTCCTCGATCGTCGGGCGGACGAGGCGTTCGACGTAGGCGCGGGGCGTGTACTCCGCGCCGAGGCGGTGGCGCTCCTCGGGGTCGAGCGCGCGGGTGAGGAGCGTGCCGAAGATGGTCGGCTCGACGGCGCGCCAGTCGGCCTCGGCGGCCTCGCGGAGCACGGCCAGGTCCTCGCGGGTGAGCGGGACGGTGCCGTGGTCCTTGAAGAAGTGGCCGTTGAAGCGGAGCAGCTTCTTGGGCCCGAAGTAGCGCCCCTCGTCCATGGCGCGCCACAGCTCTGCGAGCGCGCCCTCGACCTCCTCGGGGTCGGAGTTGGCGGCGCTGCGGACGATGTCGGTGAACGGCTCGCCGGGGAGGAGCCCTTCGTCCTCGGCGAACATGGCGAAGACGCATCGGATCAGGAACCGCGCGACCTGCTCCTGGTCGTGGCCTCGCCGTTCGAGCGACGCGGCGAGGCGGGCGAGCTTCTCGGCGACGTCGCGCGTGACCCTGGCGGCGCGGGCGTCGCTCGTGCGCGCGTCGGGGTCGAGCCAGATGTCGCGCAGGAGCGCGATGTCGTCCGGGCGGTTGGCCAGGTCCGGGAGCGGGATGCGGTGCGCGGCGTTGAAGCCGCCGTAGCTCCCGGCGCGGCGCTGCCAGACGAGGAGCGTCGCCGCGACGTCCATGACCATGAGGAACGGCGGCGGGCCCTCGGGGAGGTTGATCGCGTAGTCGCGGGCCTGGACGAACGCCTTGCGCAGGAGCAGCTCGGTCGAGAGGCCGGGCTCCGCGTCCTTGGCCTCGAGGACGAAGTGGCCGCGCTTGTAGAGGTCGATGCGGTGCGTCGTCTCGTCGCCGGTGGGGGTGACGACGCGGACCGGGTACTCGATCTGGTAGCCGCTGCCGGCGGGCCCGGGCGCATCCACGCCGAGCGCGGCGGTGAACTCGGCGATGTAGATCGGGAAATTGGCGCGCTCGGAGGCCGGGGCGCCGCGCCAGCGTTCGGCGAGCGCGGCGAGGGCGACGGCGGTTCTCTCTGCCAGGGTCGGGTTGGACACGGGGCGTCGAGTAACGACGGGTGGGTGGATCGATAGGGGTAGGTTGGGACGGGCGGAATGGTGTGTCAAGGGAGCGCGCCGCAGGCGGCGCGGACGGCAAAGGCGGCGAGCTGCGCGCGATTGTCCAGGGCGAGCTTGCGCATGATGTTGCGGACATGCGTTTTCACCGTGTGCACGGAGATCCCGAGTCGTGCCGCGATCTCGGCGTTGGTGCTGCCCCGCGCGATCCAGGCGAGGACATCCCGTTCACGGTCGGTCAGGTTTTCGCCAACCCGGTCATGCCCGCCGCGTTGCGCCCGGCCCGCTTCGGCGAGCGTCGCGATGAGGCGACACGGCATGACGCTGATCCCGGCATGGACCGTCCTGATCGCGGCGATGAGTTGATCTTCAATGGCCCTACGAGATCGTACGTGCGTCGAGCGAGGCGGCCGCGCTTGCCGTCGCCAGCCGACGGGCATGGGTGCGCATCGTGCACCCTGCGGGGGTGAAACGACCATGCAAGCCGCAGAGGGGAGGAGTTACATGAAACGGGCGCGTATCCAGGTGCACGGGCTGCCGGACGACGACGCGGCGGCGCGGTTGGAGAAGAACCTGACGGGGAAGACGGGGGTGCCGGAGGCGCGGATCGATCCGGCGCTGGAACTGGCGGAGGTGAGCTACGATCCGGAGCTGGTGTCGCCGGAGGAGATCGTGAACTGGATCCGGGGGCAGGGGTACGATGCCCGGTTCGCCGGGCCGCCGAGCGGGGGGCGCGGGGCGTAGGGCGTCGCCGCATCGAACGCGCGCCAGGGGTACCCGGTGCCGTCGAGCGATGTTAGAATGGATGGTTCGACGGAAAACGGAAACCCCAGCCAGGAGCGACCTCTGAGCCAGACGACGATGCAGGCGACGGATGTCGGCGCGCGGGCGGAGCGGCTGCCGCGTCGGCTGGGCGTGTGGAGCGCCGCGGCGGTGCTGGTCGGCTCGACGATCGGGAGCGGGATCTTCCGGGTGCCGAGCACGGTGGCGGCGGACGTGGGCGCGGTCGGTGCGCTGGCGCTGCTCTGGGCGGCGGGTGCGCTGGTCGCGCTTTTCGGCGCGTTGACGCTGGCGGAGCTGGCGGCGATGTACCCGCGCACGGGCGGGATCTACGTGTTCCTGCGCGAGGCGTACGGGCCGGTGCCGGCGTTCCTGTTCGGCTGGACGGAGCTGCTGGTGATCCGGCCGTCGGCGCTGGGCGCGATCGCGATGATCTTCGCGGCGTACGTGGGGTGGTTCGTCGAGCTGACAGAGGGTCAGACGCGGCTGGTCGCGGCGTGCGGGATCGCGCTGCTGGCGGCGGCGAACTACCGGTCGGTGGGGTGGGGCGCGGCGGTGCAGAACGCGTCGACGCTGGCGAAGGTCGCGGCGCTGGTCGGGCTCGCGGTCGCGGCGCTGGCGCTGGGCGACGGCTCGGCGGGCGCGCTGGCGACGGCGCCGTCGTTCCAGCCGCTGACGTGGGGCGGGTTCGGCGTCGCGCTGATCGCGGTGCTGTGGGCGTACGACGGGTGGGCCGACCTGACGTTCATGTCGGGCGAGGTGAAGGACCCGGGGCGTACGCTGCCGCGGGCGCTGCTGGGCGGCACGCTGGCGGTCGTCGCGGTCTACCTGCTGGTGAACGCGGCGTACCTGTACGTCCTGCCGATCGATGAGATGGCGGCGTCGACGCTGGTCGCGGCGGACGCGGCGGTGAAGGTCGTGGGCTCGGCGGGCGCGTCGCTGGTCGCCGCGCTGGTCATGCTGTCGACGTTCGGCGCGTTGAACGGGTCGATGATGACGGGCCCGAGGATCTTCTTCGCGATGGCGGACGACGACCTGTTCTTCGAGCCGGTCGCGCGGGTGCATCCGCGGTTCCAGACGCCGCACGTGGCGATCGGGCTCGCGGCGGCGCTCGGGATCGGGTACGTCTCGATCCGGACGTTCGAGCAGCTCGCGGACGCGTTCATCCTGGGGATCTGGCCGTTCTACGCGCTGGCGGTCGGGGCGGTGTTCCTGATGCGGAAGCGACGGCCGGACGCGGAGCGGCCGTACCGGACGGTGGGCTATCCGGTGGTGCCGCTCCTCTTCCTGTTGGCTTCGGTGGCGATGCTGGTGAATTCGGTGATCGAGCAGCCGTTGGACACGGCGATCAGCTTCGGGGTCATCCTGGCGGGGATCCCGGCGTACTACATCTGGCGGGCGCTCAGGCGGAGGCGGGAGGCGGCGGTTTGAGGCAGCTCGAGGCGTGGGTGGCGGCCTCGCCGGTCCACCGATTCCTGGTGCACGTGGGGAAGGCGACGCTGCTGGCGATCGCGGTGGTGAAGACGCTGCCGCGGCCGCGGAGCTACATGGCGAGCACGATCCAGCAGGCGTACACGATGGGGATCCGCTCGCTGCCGCTGGTGCTCTTCATCGCGGTGCTGGGCGGCGCGGTCACGTCGCAGCAGACGGGCGCGCAGTTCGCGGGCGCGTTGCCGATCTGGGTGGTCGGGAGCGTGGCCGAGAAGACGATGGTCACGGAGCTGGCGCCGATCCTGACGGCGCTGGTGCTGATCGGGCGGATCGGCGCGAGCATCGCGGCGGAGCTGGGGACGATGCGGGTCACGGAGCAGATCGACGCGCTCTACGCGATGGGGCGCGACCCGGTCCCGTTCCTGGTCGTGCCGCGGGTGCTGGGCGGGATCATGGTCTTCCCGGCGCTGGTCGTGCTGGCGAACGTGGCGGGGCTGCTGTCCGCGTGGTTCGTGGGCGTACTCACGGTCGACGGGCTGACGACGGCGGACTTCGTCTACGGCCTGCGGTTCTACTTCGAGCCGTTCGACTTGTGGTACTCGGTGATCAAGGGGACGCTGTTCGGGATCGCGATCACGTTCCTGGCGTGCTACATCGGGCTGGAGGGGAAGGGCGGCGCCGAGGGCGTCGGCCGTACGACGACGCTGGCGACGGTGGTCTCGACGGTGGCGATCATGATCATCGACGTCGCGGTCGTCCCGTTGCTGAAGCTGTTCTGATGGCGGGCGCCCGGGCGAAGGGGCCGGAATGATCGAGTTCAAGGGGCTGCAAAAGGCGTTCGGCAACCTCGTCGTGTTGAGCGGCGTGGACCTGACGGTGCGGGAGGGCGAGACGCTCGTCCTGCTGGGGCCGTCGGGTACGGGGAAGAGCGTGCTGATCAAGCACGCGATCGGGCTGCTCGAGCCGGACGAGGGCGACGTGATCGTGGACGGGATCTCGGTGCCGTCGGCGACGCCGGAAGAGCTGGCGCGGGTGCGTCGCAACGTGGGGTACGTGTTCCAGAACGCGGCGCTCTTCGACTCGATGACCGTGCTCGAGAACCTGTGGCTCGCGCTGGACGACGACCGCAACCTGCGGACGCCGGAGTCGTGCCGGGAAGAGGCGGCGGAGCTGCTGCGGAAGGTGAACCTGGACCCGCCGGTGCTGGACAAGTACCCGGCGGAGCTGTCGGGCGGGATGCGGAAGCGGGTCGGCGTGGCGCGCGCGATCGCGAGCAAGCCGAAGTACCTGCTGTACGACGAGCCGACGACGGGGCTGGACCCGGTCAACGCCGAGAACATCGACAAGCTGATCATGGAGCTGCGTCGGGAGATCGGCGTGACGAGCATCGTGGTGACGCACGACCTGGAGTCGGCGTTCCTGGTCGGCGACCGGATCGCGCTGTTGTTCGAGGGACGGATCCACGCGTGCGGCACGCCGGACGAGATCCTGGCGAGCACGGATCCGGTGGTGCGGAAATTCGTACGACGTGGCCGCACGGACGCGGCGGTGGCGTGAGGAGAGCATAGATGGACAAGCGGACGCGGAGCCTGGCCGCGATCGGGCTGCTGGTGGTGGTCGCCGGGGGGCTGTTCGTGTGGGGGCTCTACTTCCTGATGGGGAACCCGATCTGGCGGGGCACGACGGACGTGGTGCTGCTGCTGGAGGACGCGGCGGGGCTGAAGCGGAACGACCGGGTCCAGGTGAACGGCGTGCAGGTCGGCGCGGTGCGGGACGTCCGGCTGGAGGCGCCGAGCCGGGTCCGGGTCGAGCTGCGGCTGGACGAGGGGATCCGGCTCCCGGCGGACACGCGCGCACGGCTGAAGTCGGACGTGTTCGGCACGAGCACGGTCGAGCTGGTGCCGGGCTCGGAGGCGCGGCAGCTGGTCGAGGGCGACACGATCCGCGGTCTCGCGATGCGGGCGCTGCCGGACCTGGTCTCGTCGCTGGGCGGGCAGGCGGAGGCGATCCTGACGAACGCGGACCGGCTCTTCTCGCCGGAGATCGTGGCCGACGTGCGCGCGGCGACGGCGGTGATGCCGGCGGGCGCGCAGGAGCTGGTGGCGCTGCTCCGGGAGATGAGGGTGGTGACGGAGTCGCTGCGGCGCACGGCGAAGGCGGTCGAGGACGCGGAGACGGCGGAATCGCTGGCGGCATCGCTCGAGGAGCTGCAGCGGAGCGCGTCCGCGTTCACCGCCGCCGCGACCGCGATGGAGCAGTCGTTCACGTCGCTGGCGTCGGTACTGACGAAGATCGACAGCGGCCAGGGCACGCTCGCGCGGCTGGTGAACGACCCGTCGCTGTACGTCGAGCTGGAGAACACGCTCCGCGAGGTGCGCCTGCTGGCGACGGACGTGAGGGAGAACCCGCGGCGTTACGTGACGATCGACATCTTCTGAGCACGAGGCGGAACCCGAGGCGTCGAGCGACGGGCGCCGTGTTCTGACCGCGAGGCAGAACCCGGGGCGTCGAGCGACGATCGGAATTTCGGGAGCACGACGGCTCGGCCGGGGGGCACGAGGTTTGCCACCCGGCGCAGCGAGGCGAGGCGGCCTGCCCGGCGGCGGCCGTCGCGAAAAGGGACCCGCCCTCGGGCGGGTCCCTTTTCGCGTACGGTGGACCGGAGCCGCGAGGCGGCCATGCGATTCGAACTGCTGGACTTCCATTCGGCGCCGACCGAGACGGCGACGATCCGTCGCATCTCCGCGCTGGGGATCCACTGGCGAGTCCGGGTCGAGACGTTCCAGGGACCGAGCGGCTGGGCCGGCCGTCTGGTCTTCGAGCCGCAGTCGCCGGTCACCCGCTACGACACGCGCCGCGGCCCGATCATGCTCCAGGCCGCAACGCAATCCGAGATCATCGCCGCCGCTCACGAGATCGACGAGCGCCGCCTGCTGGCGATGTTTCATTCCCTTGGCTGAAAGCGAACGCGGCGGGGGCTGCGGCGCGGGGCGAATTACGGGGACACGCGCTGCGGCGGGTATGTGGGTTCGGGCGGGAGTGCTGGTCGGGGCTGGAGCGCCGGTTCGGGCTGGAGCGTCGGCGCGGGCTGGAGCGCCGGCGGGGGCGAGAGCGTCGGCGCGGGCGCGCCGAGTCGCCCCGGCGCGGATTCCTTGCCCGCCTGAAACCCCGCTCGCGGGTTTGAATCTTGCGCCTTTCGGGGTCGGGTGCGGGACGCAGGAGCGACCGTCGCCCGAGATCGAGTCGCGACCCCGGAGGGCCCTTTGCTTCTCACGATCCTCGCCCTGATCACCCTCGTCGTAATGGCCGCCCTGACGTGGTTCCTCCACCGGGTACCGGAGGCGCCGCTGTGCCCGCGTTGCGGGGCTGCGACGACGATTGGGGTGGTGGGCGCGATGGGCGGGATGGGTGCGATGGGCGGGATGGGTGCGACGGGTGCGACGGGTGCGACGGGTGCGGGGCGGGCTGTCGGTGGCGGGCGCGAGCGGAGCGAGGGCGCCGACGGCGTCGCGAGCGCCGGGAGCGGGCTTGTGACGGGCGACGGGCTCCGGTGGGGGCTCGAGCGCCGGGTCGGCCGGTGGCTGGACCGCGTTGCCGCGCGACGGGTGTGCGACGCGTGCGGGTGGGCCGGCCGGCAGCGAGGCGCGGTGGCGCCATACGCGGTCCGTCGGAGGGATGCGCGGTCGGAGTCGGAGAGTAGGCGATGAGCTACGGGTTGCAGCTGGTCCTGCTGGTCTTCGCGGTCGTCGGCTTCGGCGGGACCGGCGCCGCTCTGGCCGTCGCCCGGCACCGCCGCCTGACCGACGGAGAGCGGGACCTCGGGATGCTCGCCGTGGCCGCGATGCTGGCCGTGTTCGGCACGCTCTGCACGGTCGTCGCCGTCGGTTTCGCCGGAGTCCTCGCCTTCGGCGGCGTGGTCCTCTGGGCGGCGTACGTCTTCATGGCACAGCACATGGGGGTGTTCAGGGTGGAGCTGCATCAGAGGCCGCCGTTCGAGGAGGAGGAGCAGGCGGAGGAGAGGGGGAGGATGGGGTAGGGGGGGCTTGGGGCTCAGGGCTCGGGGCCTAGGGCTTGGGGCTTGGGGCTCGGGGCTCGGGGCTCGGGGCTCGGGGCTCGGGGGGCGGCGACGAGGGCGAGAAGCCTGACGCCTGGGACCCGAGACCCGGCCAGGGCTGGGGGAAGGAGACGTTGGGAGAGTGCGGGCGGAGGTGCGGGGGCGCCGCATCCCGATGTCAGGTAGCCGAGATCCGGGGAGGTTGGTGCGGAGGAACCGGTCCCGCCCCGTGTAGAAACTGAGCACGGAAGGGCAAACCGGGCGATGCGTGTGCAGTTTTCGCACGCGGGATGCGCCGTGGGCGCCCGGTGGCGTGGGTCGGGGCCGGGATCGCGGGGGCCAACGCTCGCCGGACCGCCGTCGTGTGCCGGCGGGGGCCGCGGGGGGCCGCGGGGGGCCGCGGGGGGCCGCAGGGGGCCGCGGGGGGCCGCAGGGGGCCGCAGGGGGCCGCGGGGGGCCGCAGGGGGCCGCAGGGGGCCGCGGGCGCCGCCGCGTGACGGCGAGTGCCGGCGGGCGCCCGGCCGCCGGCCGGGCGCCCGCCGTACATCGCCAACTGCCGGCAACGCCTTCCGTCGGCCGCGCCTCATACCCCGCCTGGCAACTCCGAGGCATCGGAAGGGCGCCAATGACCGTCTGCATGCAGAGGCAGCTCACGATCCTCGACGCCATCGCCCGCACCCGGACGCCCTGTAACCCGGTCATCCCGGAATACAGTCGCTGAGCCCCGAGCCCCGACCCCTGAGCCCCGAGCCCCGCCCCCTGAGCCCCGGATGGGAGGCGGAGTGCGGGTGGCGGCAATCGCCCCCAAGCCGCGCCAGGAGCATGGGCATCACTTCCGCCTCCATGCTCCGGGCATGTCCATAGCCGATCGGGGCGGTGCGGACGGCGGCAGGGGTGGGCGGGATGGGGCGGGTGCGGGAGAGGCGGATGGGGGGGTAGGCGGAGGCGGCCCATTCGAGGGCGGGGAACACGTGCGTCGACACCCTTCCGGTCGCGATCCACTTCTCTGCGAATCGCCTGAGCGAACCGACGTGGCGGTGGCGGGTGTCGCCGTCGAGGAGGAGCGCTGCGGTGGCCATACGGGTGATGTCGTCGCGGATGCGGGCGGCGGCGTCGGCGTGGCGGCCGCGGGCGAGGGCGTGGCGGGCGATGGCGCC
This sequence comes from uncultured bacterium, assembly GCA_937889645.1. Classification (GTDB taxonomy): domain Bacteria; phylum Gemmatimonadota; class Gemmatimonadetes; order Longimicrobiales; family RSA9; genus CALBZE01. The sequence continues at coordinate 22,252 of CALBZE010000020.1, read as the reverse complement.
GCCGGCGTCGATCCAGTCGATGAGGCAGGAGGCGCAGAAGGCGGCGTCGGCGGGGGTGAACGCGATGCGGATCGGCGGCGCGCCGGGCGGCCAGAGGGGGATGCCGTCGTCGAGGGCGTCGACGAGCATCGGGGTGCGCGATCCGGGCTCGAGGTCGGCGGCGGGGATGGCCCAGGACTCGACGCGGACGCCGGTCGCGCGGGAGGCGTGCTCGGCGTGGCGGGCGAGGGCGCGGGCGGCGGCGTCGCGCTCTTCGACGTCGACGTCGCAGATGGCGAGGACGTCGACGTCGGAGTCGGGGCGGAAATCGCCGCGGGCCTTGGAGCCGAAGAGGACGGCGCGGAGGATCGGCGGCGCGCCGGACTCGAGGGCGCGGGCGATGAAGAGCGCGACGGCGCGTCGCTCGGCGGGAGTGAGGGTGGGGACGGCGGGGACCCGGACGATCCGGGGGAGCTGTGCGATCATGGGGGCACCGGGCGGAGCGCCGGTCGGGGCGTGGCGCCGCACGCTCATCGCGTCGCCCCTCCGAGGAAGCGGCGGGCGCTGAAGCGCGGGTGGTCGTAGTAGCCGGGGTTGGGGGCGAGCGATTCGGGTGCGGCGCGGCCGTCCCAGACGGGGAATTCTTCCAGCGCATCCGATGAGTCGAGATCGAGGCGGACGATCCGGTGCCCGGGGTCGAGGTGCACGAACGCGGCGGGGACGAGGATGCGCTCGCCGCCTGCGGCGTCGGTGGTGCGGACGGCGAGGTGGCTGACCTTGAGCGCGGTCGTGTCGACGACGAGGTCGTCGACGGCGCCGACGTCGCCTCCGTCGGCGGTGCGGACGGGCCAGCCGCGGGGGTCGGGCTCGCGGTCGGCGATGCGGTGGCCGGGGAGGCGGGAGAGGAGCGCGAAGGCGGGCGCGCCCTCGACGCGGACGGGAGACTCGAGCTCGGACGGGCCGTAGATGGCGCCGGCCCACGGCGGGCGCGGGCGACGTCGCAGGTCGCCGTAGGCGCGGGCGTACGCCGTCGCCAACCCATCCTCGTACTCGCGGGTGAGCTGGGAGAGTCGGTGCTCCCACGGGGGGATCTCCTCGAGCCGGTCGCGGGCGAAGCCGGGGAGCCGGACGACGCGGCGGCGCGGCTCGGCGCGGGCGTGGCCGATCGGGACGAGCACGTGCTTGCGGAGGACGCCCAGGTCGACGTCGAGGTAGAGCGGCCGCCCCTCGCGGTCGAGGAGGAGGTCGTGGACGGTGCCGGCGCGCTCGCCGTCGTCGCCGGTGAGGACGGCCCAGCCGCGCACGTCGATCGGGCCCGCGGGTCGCCGGGGATCGTCGTGCTCGGACAGGGGGACCAGCGCCATGGTAGCCGCTCCGTCGGAAACGGTGCGTGCGATCGGGGTTTCCGACGGCGCGGTGGCAAGACGCGTTCCATTGCCATGACTGTGGGGTACCGGTAATTTTCGATATTTCAGGGCAAGGGAGCGGGAACGGGATCGCGAGGCGTATGGCGAACGACACGCAACTCATGGACAAGCTGGTCTCGCTGTGCAAGCGGCGGGGCTTCATCTTCCAGTCGTCGGAGATCTACGGCGGCACGGGCTCGGTCTGGGACTACGGCCCGCTCGGCGTGGAGCTGAAGAACAACATCAAAGGCGCGTGGTGGCGCGCGATGGTGCACGAGCGGGACGACGTCGAAGGCCTCGACGCGGCGATCCTGATGCACCCGCGGGTGTGGGAGGCGAGCGGGCACGTGTCCGGCTTCACGGACCCGCTCGTCGAGTGCAAGAACTGCCATCGCCGGTTCCGCGCGGACAACCCCGAGATCCAGGGCGGCCAGTGCCCGGTCTGCGGCACGAAGGACGCATTCGGCGAGCCGCGGATGTTCAACCTCATGTTCAAGACGTTCATGGGGCCGGTCGAGGACGCGGCGGCGACGGTCTACCTGAGGCCGGAGACGGCGCAGGGGATCTTCGTGAACTTCCAGAACGTGCTCACGACGACGCGGCAGCAGATCCCGTTCGGCATCGCGCAGATCGGCAAGGCGTTCCGCAACGAGATCACGCCGGGGAACTTCATCTTCCGGACGCGCGAGTTCGAGCAGATGGAGATGCAGTTCTTCGTCGAGCCGGGCACGGACGAGGAGTGGTTCGAGTACTGGAAGGCGCGGCGGATGGAGTGGGTCGTGTCGCTGGGGATCCGGCCGGAGAAGCTGCGCTACCACGCCCACGCGCCGGAAGAGCTGGCGCACTACGCGAAGGCGGCGTTCGACATCCAGTACGAATTCCCGTTCGGCTGGCAGGAGTTCGAGGGGATCCACAACCGGACCGATTTCGACCTGGGTCGGCACCAGGAGTACTCGGGCAAGCGGCTGGAGTACATCGACCCGGTAGACCGCGACCGGCGGTACATCCCGTACGTGATCGAGACGTCGATCGGCGCGGACCGGCTCACGCTGGTCGTGCTGGCGGACGCGTACCACGAGGAGGAAGTCGAGGGCGAGCAGCGGGTGGTGCTGCGGCTGCATCCACGGCTGGCGCCGATCAAGGTCGCGGTCCTGCCGCTGGTGAAGAAGGATGGTCTGCCGGAAGTCGCGGAGCGGATCCACAAGGAGCTCCGCGCGGCGGGGATCCCGTCGCAGTACGACGACAGCGGTTCGATCGGGAAGCGGTACCGTCGTCAGGACGAGGCGGGAACGCCGTTCGCCGTGACTGTGGACGGCCAGACGCTGGAGGATCAGACGGTCACGGTCCGAGACCGCGACACCCTCCGGCAGCAGCGGATCGGGGTGGACCGGGTGCTGGAGTACGTGCGCGAACGCATCCTCTAGTCCTCTGGGGCGAATGGATCCGGAGCTCGTACGACGGGTCGAAGCGTTCTGGGTCGACGTCGGCCGGGAGCAGTACCGGGCGCTGGCGGGGCTGGAGACGCGTCCGGCGCTGGCGGAGGTGTACGAGCGGTACGCGGATCTGTTCCGGACGGACACGATCTCCGCGGTCGCGGACGCGGAGCGCGCGGCGGAGGGCGAGTCGCGGCGTCGCCTCAGGGTGCTGAGGGAGTTCCTGGTCACGGGCGCGGCCGAGCGCGCCGGCGCCGACGTGCACGACCGTCGGCTGGCGTGGGAGGCGGAGAAGACGCTCGACATCGCCGGCGAACGGATCCCGCTACGGCAGGCGGTGAAGGCGCTGGCGGACGCCGAGGATCCGGAGCACCGCCGCGCGATCTGGGCGGCACGGATGGAGGCGCTCGGGGAGGCGGAGCCGCTGGACCGGGACCGCTTCGAGCGGGACTGGGAGGTCTTTCGGCTGGCGGGCGGCGGGCTGCCGGATGCGTGGGAGTCGCTGACGGGGATCCGGCTCGGGCCGCTGGCGGAATCGGCGCGGGCGGTCCTGGCCGAGACCGAGGCGATCTACCGGGACCTGCTCACGTACACGCTGCCGAAGCGGCTCGGCGTCACGCTCGCGGAGGCGACGGCGGCGGACCGGCCGCGCCTGGAGCGCGCGCCGTGGTTCGACGCGCATTTCGCGGTGGACGACCCGGTCGCGGTCGCGCGCAGGCAGCTGGCCGAGATCGGGTGGGACCTGGAGGTCGGCGGCCGGGTCGCGCTCGACCTGGAGTCGCGGCCGGCCAAGACGTCGCGCGCGTTCTGCGCGGTGATCCGCGTCCCGGACGAGATCGTGCTCGTCGTCTCGAGGGCTGGCGGGTGGCGCGACTGGTACGCGTTCTACCACGAGCTCGGGCATGCGCAGCACTTCGCGCGGGTCGACGCCGCGCTCCCCTTCGAGGACCGCGCCCTGGGCGACCACTCGGTGACCGAGGGGATCGCCCGGCTGTTCGACCGGCTCCCGACGCAGCCGTCGTGGCTCGCCCGTTACCTGGGGTTCCGCGGCGCGGATCGGGCAGAGTTCACGCGACACGCCGCGCTCGTCGACCTGCTGCAGCTCCGTCGGCAGGCGGCGAAGCTCCTCTACGAGATGGAACTCCACGGCGCCGGCCGGTTCGACGGGATGCCGGAGCTGTACGCCGAGCTGATGGAAAAAGCGACGCTCCTCCCGCACGATCCCGCCGCTTACCTGGACGACGTCGACCCTCACTTCTATTGCGCCCGCTACCTCCGAGCCTGGTCGCTGTCGGCACTGCTCACGGATCACCTGCGCGACAGGTTCGACGAGGACTGGTACCGCAACCCGCGCAGCGCGCCGTACCTGGAGGAGCTGTTCGCGCGCGGGCAGGCCGAGGACGGCGACGCGCTCGCGCGGCGGCTGGGCGAGGAGCGGCTCGATTTCTCGCGCGTGAGGGTACAGCTCGAGGAAGCGATCGCGTGACGAGATGGGGCGCCGCCGCGCCCCGGACAGGACCGCGCCCCCGGGGCGCACCGCTCAACACAAAGGAGGCGAAGTGGCCAAGAGCGTCGAGCAATTCACGTCCCGCTGGGGGATGATGCTGGCCATGCTGGGCATGGCGGTGGGGACGGGTAACATCTGGCGGTTCCCGCGCATCGCCGCGTCGAACGGGGGCGGTTCGTTCCTGATCGCGTGGGTCTGCTTCCTCCTCCTCTGGTCGGTCCCGCTGATCCTGACGGAGTTCGCGATGGGGAAGGCGGCGCGCCGGGGGCTGGTCGGCTCGTTCGCGAAGATCGCGGGGCCGAAGTTCGGCTGGATGGGCGCGTTTGTCGCCTTCACGTCCACCGCGATCATGTTCTACTACTCGGTCGTGCTGGGGTGGACGATCCACTACTTCTGGGCGTCGCTGACGGGGAACCTGTCGGGCGCGGGCTCGGCCGAGCTGTGGCAGACGTTCGCGTTCACGCCGAAGGTGCTGTGGTACCACCTGCTGGCGATGGGGCTGGGCGTGTTCGTGGTCGCGCGCGGGGTCCGGGGGATCGAGACCGCCGCGCGCTATCTCATGCCGGCGCTCTTCCTGATGGTCATCGTGCTGGCGATCCGTGCGGTGACGCTGGACGGCGCGGAGCGCGGGCTGGCGTTCCTCTTCACGCCGTCGTGGGACGAGCTGAAGGATTACAGGACGTGGCTCGAGGCGCTGACGCAGAACGCTTGGGACACCGGCGCGGGGTGGGGTCTGATCGTCACCTACGCGATCTACATGCGGCAGCGTGAGGACACTGCGCTGAACTCGTTCCTGCTCGGCTTCGGGAACAACTCCGTCTCGCTGCTGGCCGGGATCATGGTGCTGTGCACGATCTTCTCGATCATGCCGGATGCAGCGTCGGAGATCGTGGGCGCGGGGAACGAGGGTCTCACCTTCATCTGGATCCCGCAGCTGTTCCAGCAGATGCCCGCCGGTCGCTTCTTCATGACGCTCTTCTTCCTGGCGCTCATGTTCGCCGCGTGGACGAGCCTGATCTCGATGATCGAGATGGCGACGCGGGTGCTGATGGACGGCGGGATGTCGCGCGGCCGGGCGATCGCGCTGGTCGGCGGCGCGGGGTTCGTCTTCGGGATCCCGTCGGCGCTGAACCAGGCGGTGTTCCAGAACCAGGACTTCATCTGGGGCGTCGGGCTGATGGTCTCCGGGCTGTTCTTCGCGGTCGCGGTGCTGCGCTACGGCGTGACGAAGTTCCGCGAGTCGCTGATCAACACGGAGGACTCCGACATCCGGATCGGCCGGTGGTGGGACTGGGTGATGCGGCTCGTGATCGTCGAGGCGCTCGTGCTGGTGGTGTGGTGGTTCTGGATGGAGGGCGGGATCACGCAGGCGCTCGGCGGGAACTGGCGCGCGCTGTTCGGCACGTACGGGATCGGTTGGGCGATCGTGCAGTGGGGCGCTGCGATCGCGGTGTTCCTGGCGCTCAACCGGTGGCTGGTCGCGCGGACGGAGGCGACGGCGCCCGTGGCCGAGCCCGTCTCGAAGAGCGGGATGCCGGCGTCGATTCCGTGAGGTCGAGCGCGGGGCGCGCGACGGGTCGCCGCCCGACTCGCGCGCCCCGCGACGCATTCCGCGCGGTCCCCGAACACCGATGAAATTTCGAGATTTCGAGGCGCTCGCCTGGCAGTACTGGGAGGAGATCCCGGAGGAGTACAAGGAGGGGGTGGACGGGCTGGTCGTCGAGCGCGGTGCGCTGCCGCACCCCACCCTCGCCGACGTGTACACGCTGGGCGAGTGCGTGACGGAGGCGTATCCGTCGGATTGGGGCGGGCCGGAGACGATCCGGTCCGCCGTCGTTTTGTACTACGGCTCGTTCTGGCGCCTCTCGCGTCTCGACTCCGAGTTCGACTGGGAGGAGGAACTCTGGGAGACGCTGACGCACGAGCTGAAGCACCACCTCGAGTGGCTTGCCGACGAGGACGCGCTCGAGGCGATGGACTACGCCGTCGACGAGAACTTCAAGCGAGTCCACGGCGAGCCTTTCGACCCGTTCTTCTACCGCTCCGGCGACGTCGTGGCCGAAGGCGTGTGGAAGGTCGAGCGCGATTATTTCGTGGAGAAGGAGCTTCCCGCCCGCGCTGCGCCGCCGGAGGCGATCGGTTTCGTGTGGCACGGCCGGGAGTACACGGTCGCCCTCCCGGAGGACCTGGGCGACGTGTGCTTCGTGACGATCGAGGAGGGTCTCGAAGAGGCGCCGGACGGGGAGGTGTGCGTGGTGGTGGTGAGGCGGAAGGGGTTGGGGGAGATGGTGAGGGGGTTGCTCGGGCGGGCGGTGCCGGTGGTGGTGGAGGTGATGGGTAGGGCGGAGGTGGGGAGGTAAGGGCTCGGGGCTCAGGGCTCGGGGCTCAGGGCTTAGGTATTGGGGCTCTCCCTGAGCCCTGGGCCCTGAGCCCTGAGCCCCGGGGTGGTGGGGCGTTGGGGCGGCCTATCTCACCGCATTCCAAGCATCCACGAACCCGCGCCCGTAGAACGGATCCTTGCCGTTCCCGTTAGCCGTCTGGAGCAGTCGGGCCTGCAGCTCGGCGGGCGGCATGGGGCCGTGGCGCTGGAGCAGGAGCGCGGCGACGCCGGCGACGGCGGGCGCGGCCATGCTGGTCCCGGCCGACCAGCTGTACGAGGCGACGCTGGTCCCGGACCCGCGCACGGTGCTGATCACCATGTCGAGCGCCCAGCAGACCTGGGCGATCGGGCCCTGCAGCGTGTTGACGATGCAGATGTCCTCGCCGGGGAGCGCGAAGTCGCCGCCGGGCGCGGCGATGTCGATGAGCGAGCGGCCGAAGTTCGAGTACGACGCCGGCCGGTCGAAGTCCGTCGCGCCGAGCGCCCAGCCGAACGGCCCCGTCGCCGAGACGGAGATCACGTGGAGGTTCGCGGCGGGCGCGAAGGTCAGCTCCTTCATCGCGTCGGTGTCGATCGCGTCGTTGCCCGCCGCCGCGATCACGGTCACGCCGCGCTTGTGGGCGTAGGCCATGGCGCGGTCGATCGCCTTCATCAGGTCCTTGACCGCGTGCTTGATGTCCGTGGCCTTCTCGTCGAGGAGCGCGCCGAGGCTGAGGTTGATGATGTGCGCGCCGGCGCCGCCCTCCTCGATCGGCGTCGCGGCGTAGAGGATCCCCTGGATCATCCAGCTGAACTGCCCGGACCCGCCGTGCAGGACCTTGACGCCGATCAGCGTCGCCTCGGGCGCGATGCCGATCGTGCCGATCCCGTTGTCCGCGGCGGCGATGATCCCGGCGACGTGGGTGCCGTGCCAGAAGGTGCCGAGGTCCTCGTTGAACGGGACGCCCGGCACGAAGGAGACCGACCGCGCGACGTCGAGGTTCGGGGCGAGGTCGATGTGGGAGCTGTGGATCCCGCCATCCAGCACGGCGACGCGGACGCCGCGGCCCGTGTACCCGGCCGCCCACGCCTCCGGCGCGCGGATCGCGCCCGGCGCCCACTGGAGGGCGTAGAACGTCTCGTCGTCGCCCAGACTCGCGGCTTCGACGACGTCGCCGCCCGCGACCGCCTCGATGACCTCGACCGCCCGCGGCGGCTCGTGCCACTGGATCGTCACGTCGGGGAACACGGCCTTGACGCCGGGGGCGCGCTTGGCCCGGGCCTCGAAGTCGGGCGCGTCGGCACGCACCACGGCGACGCCGATCTCGCCGAATTCGCGCTGCACGTCGCCGCCGGCGGCGCGCAGCTGCGCGGCGAAGTTCGCCGGCAGCGTCTCGGTCGCCATCATGACGATGTAGTCGGACGGCGACGAAACTGCCGAGAACGACGGCGTAGGCTGGTTCTCGGGCTCGGTGGTCGCGTCGGCGCAGGCCGCCCACACGATGGCGAACGCAGCCAGGAACGCGCCGGGGAGTCTACGGGAACGACGTTCCATGCTGCACCTCCTGATTGGGATTTTGGAAGGCGGTCTGGGTGGGCCGGGCCCCGTCACCGGACCCGGAACGTCGGCGGCGCCGGCCGGGTCCACGCCGCGAGCGCGTCCTCGCGACGGCGGAACCCGGTCCAGCGCCGGACCGGGGTGGGCGCGCGGCCGGTCCGCCTCCTCGGGGGATCGGCCGCGCGTGACAATATCTGCATCGGACAGGTGGTGGGGCGCAAGGGGCTCGGGGCTTAGGGCTCAGGGCTTAGGTATTGGGGCTCTCCCTGAGCCCTGGGCCCTGAGCCCTGAGCCCCGGGGTGGTGGGGCGGCGGGGCCGGACCTATCATTCGTCCCATGCAACGAGTCAACAGCGAAACCGACGACCGCGCGGGACGCCTCACGCCGTACGAACTCGTCTTCCGGACCGGCGAATTCGAGTCGAAAACGTTTCCGCGGATCCTCGAGGAAGTCGGGCTGCGGGGTACGGACCCGTCGTCGCCGGAGCGGTTCCTGGTGCTGGAGTCGGTGAGCGCGGTGCTGCGCGAGCTGACCGGCGACGCGGCGGGCGCGGACGTGTACGGGTGGTACGGCGCGCTGCTCTACCAGGCGTGGCACTTCTGGCGGTTCGATCGGCGGGTGTTCGCGATCGAGGAGGCGCTGGCGCGGCGGCTGGTCGATGCGACGTCGCTCGTGGGGCGTTGGGAGCTGACGCCGCCGCACCCGGCGGGGTACGTGCAGCTCCCGCGGCACCTGTTCTGGGCGCGGGTCGAGGAAGGGGCGACGCCGGAGCCGGTCGACGGGTTCTTCTGGACGATGCCGGGCCGCGAAGATCCGGAGACGCCGCCGTACGACCGGCTGGACGTGCTGCTGGTGCTGGGGATGCGGCCCGGGCGGCCGGGGTTCGGGACGATCCCGATCGGGGTCGAGCTGGGCGGCGAGCCGGCGGGGCACTGGGCGGACGCCGATGCGCGTCCGGGCGACGTCGACTTCGCGAACATCCTCCCCGGCGGCGAGCTGCACGGGTGGTACGGACTGGTCACGGAGCTGGAGGCTCTGAAGCTGGTGTCGCGGATCTTCCGGTACGTGGCGGTCAACCCGGGGGCGCTGGGCGATGGATAAGCACGTGATCGCTGCGGTGCTGACGGAGATCGGCACGCTGATGGAGCTGCGGGGCGAGAACCCGTTCCGGGCGCGGGCGTTCTATGGCGCGGCGCGGGTGATCGAGGGGCTGACCGGCGACATCGCGGAGCTGGTGCGGACGGGGGCGCTGGCGAAGATCAAGGGGATCGGGCCGGCGACGGCGGAGGTCGCGCGGGAGCTGGTCGAGACGGGGATCTCGACGGTGCACCGCGAACTGCGGGAGGCGACGCCGCCGGGTCTCTTCGAGGTGCTCGAGGTGCCGGGGCTCGGCGCGAAGCGGATCCACACGCTGCACAAGGAGCTGGGGATCGCGTCGCTGGACGACCTGGAGCGCGCGGCGGTCGAGGGGCGGATCGCGGGGCTGGCGGGGTTCGGCGCGAAGACGCAGGAGAAGATCCTGGAGGGGGTGGCGTTCCTGCGGAGCGTGGCCGGGCGACGTCGCTGGCCGGAGGCGCACGCGATCGCCGTGGCGGCCGCGGGCGCGCTCGGGAGCGTGCCGGGCGTGCGTCGCGTCGAGGTCGCGGGCGGCGTGCGTCGGCTGATGGAGACGGTCGACCGGGTCGAGATCCTCGTCGAAGCCGACGACGCGACCGCCGTCCTCGCCGCGGTCGGTTCGCTGCCGGGCGTGGCGGAGGTCCGGCCGGCAGGCGACGACGCCGTCGCCGCCCGCCTTGCCGAGGGCGCGACGCTCTTCGTGCGGTGCGCGACGCCGACGTCGTTCGCGGCGGCGTTGCTGCATGCGACGGGTGGCGAGGAGCACTGGGCGGCGCTGGCGGAGCGCGCGGCGTCGCTGGGGCTGGAGCTCACGCCCGGCGGCCTGCTGCGCGATGGGTCGCCGGTCGGTGCGGAGGACGAGGCGGCGCTGTACGCGGCGCTCGGGCTGGCGTACGTGCCGCCGGAGCTGCGGGAAGGGCGGGGCGAGGTGGAGGCGGCGGCCGCCGGGTCGCTGCCGCGCCTCGTCGCCTACGAAGACCTGCAGGGTTGCTTCCACTGCCACACGACGTACAGCGACGGGCGGGCGACGCTGCGCGAGATGGCGGAGGCCGCGCGAGCGCGGGGGTGGCGCTACCTCGGCATCGCGGACCACTCGCGCGCGGCGGCGTACGCGGGCGGGCTCTCGCCCGACGACGTGCGTCGCCAGCACGACGAGATCGACGCGTGGAACGAGGAGCACGGCCGCGAGCTGTGGCTCTTCAAGGGGATCGAGGCGGACATCCTCCCCGACGGCCGGCTCGACTACGCCGACGGCGACGAGGAGGTGCTGGCGAGCATGGACTACGTCGTCGGCTCGGTGCACTCGTCGTTCGGGCTGTCGCAGTCGGAGCAGACGGAGCGCGTGCTGCGGGCGATGGAGAACCCGTACCTGACGTTCCTCGGCCACCCGACCGGTCGGCTGCTGCTGTCGCGGCGCGGCTTCGCGATCGACCTGGACGCCGTGATCGACGCTGCCGCGGAGCGGGGCGTCGCCATCGAGATCAACGCGAACCCGCACCGCCTCGACATGGACTGGCGCTACTGGCGCGACGCGAAGGCGAAGGGCGTGCGCACGGCGATCAACCCGGACGCGCACAGTGTGGAAGGGCTGGACGATGTGCGGTACGGAGTGGGAGTCGCGCGGAAGGGGTGGCTTGGCGTCGAGGATGTGGTGAATGCGTGGGGTGTGGGGGAGGTGGGGGCGTATTTGGGGAGGAAGCGGTTGGGGTAGGGGATCGGGGTTGGATGGGAGGGCTTAGGGCTTAGGGCTTAGGGCTCAGGGCTTAGGGCTCAGGGCTCGGTTGTCTGGTATCAGGCGACGCGACGCCGGCAGCCTCACTCCGGCTCCCGGCGTCGCTCGCCCCCTAGGCCCTGAGCCCTAAGCCCCGAGCCCCAGTACCAGGAGGCCACAGTGGCGACGGGAACGCGCAATAAATCAGGCCCGGCGCGGGTCCGGGAGACCAAAGCAGCCAAGCGGGAGCGGGCGCTGGAGATCCTGCGCCGGCTCGAGGGCGAGTACCCCGACGCGAAGTGCGCGCTGAATCATCGCAATGCGTTCGAGCTGCTCGCGGCGACGATTCTGTCGGCGCAGTGCACGGACGAGCGGGTGAATCAGGTGACGCCGTCGTTGTTCGCGCGGTATCCGACTCCGCACGATCTGGCGGCGGCGCGGCAGGAGGAGCTGGAGGAGATCATCCGCTCGACGGGGTTCTTCCGGAGCAAGGCGAAGAGCCTTCTGGGGATGGCCCAGGCGCTGGTGGAGCGGCACGGGGGCGAGGTGCCGGCGGAGATGGAAGCGCTGGTCGTGCTGCCGGGCGTCGGCCGCAAGACGGCGAACGTGGTGTTGAGCAACGCGTTCGGGAAGTCGGAGGGCGTCGTCGTCGACACCCACGTGAAGCGGTTGGCGGGGCGGCTGGGGTTGACGCGCGAGACGGATCCCGAGAAGGTCGAGCGGGACCTGATGGAGCTGCTGCCGCGGGACCGGTGGACCGCGGTGGAGCACCTGCTGATCTGGCATGGGCGCAAGGTCTGCGACGCGCGGCGGCCCCGCTGCGAGACGTGCGTGGTGGCGTCGCTGTGCCCGACGGGCGGGGCGCGGCTTGCGGTCGGGGATGGGGCGGCGACGGATCGCGCGGCGTCGAAAGGTGAGGTTGCGCGGACGACGAAGCGGGCGGCGTCGAACGGTGAGGGCACGCGGACCACGAAGCGCGCGGCGTCGTCTGCCGGTGCCGCGAGAAAGGGGGCGAAGCGATGAACGAGCAGGCGAAGCGACTCGTCCTGGAGGCGTTCACCTACGGGCTCTACGCGATCGGCGTGCGCCGGGGCGACGACTTCAATGCCTTCACGGCGAACTGGGTCACGCAGATCTCGTTCGACCCGCCGATGGTCGCGGTCGCGGTCGAGAACGACGGCGCGTCGATCGCGATGATGCGGGAGAACCGGGTCTTCAGCGTCAACGTCTTCGACGCGGGCCAGCGGCGCGAGGCCGGCCGCCTCGCCCGTCCCTACGCGCGCGCGCCGGAGAAGATCGACGAGTTCGCGTACCGCGAGGGGGTCACGGGCGCGCCGGTGCTGGAGGACACGCTCGGGTACGTGGAGTGCCGGATCGTCGAAGAGGTCGCCGCGGGGGACCACACGCTCTTCATCGGCGAGGTCGTCGACGCGGGCACGTTCCATGAGGGCGAGCCGCTCTCGATCAAGGCGGCGGGGTTCACGTACGCGGGGTAGGGCGCGGCCGGATTTCCGGCGCGCCGCGCCCGCTCGAGCCGCGCCGTCGCCTCTGCGCGCGTGCGGGCGCGAACCACACTTCACCACGAACGCTCATGCCCGAACCGCCCACTCCATCGCTCGCGGACTCGCGGAGCCCGTTCCTGCGCCATGGCGCCGAGCAGCCGGTGAACTGGTTGCCATGGGGGCCGGAGGCGTTCGCGCGGGCGCGGCGCGAGAACCGTCCGATCCTGCTCGACATCGGCGCGGTGTGGTGCCACTGGTGCCACGTCATGGACCACGAGAGCTACGAGGATCCGGAGACGGCGGCGCTGATCAACGGGCTGTTCGTGCCGATCAAGGTCGACCGGGACGAGCGGCCGGACGTGGACGCGAGGTACCAGCGGGCGGTACAGGCGGTGAGCGGTCAGGGCGGCTGGCCGCTCACGGCGTTCCTGACGCCGGAAGGCGAGGTCTTCTACGGCGGGACGTACTTCCCGCCGGAGGACCGGTACGGCCGGCCGTCGTTCCGGCGGGTGCTCGAGACGGTCGCGCGGGTGTGGCGCGAGGAGCCGGAGCGGGCTGCCGAGCAGGCGCGCCTGATCCGGCAGCACGTGTCCGCATACCAGCAGGCGGAGGTCGAGGAGGGCGACGTTACGCGGGGTATCGTCGACGGCGCGGTCGCCGCGTTCATGCAGGGGTTCGACGGCCGGCACGGCGGGTTCGGCGGCGCGCCGAAGTTCCCGAACGCGGGCGCGATCGAGCTGTTCCTGGACCGCTACCTGGACGGCGGTCGGGCGCTCGAGCGGCGGATCGTGACGTCGACCCTCACGGCGATGGCGTGCGGCGGGATCCACGACCACCTGGGCGGCGCCTTCCATCGCTACTCGACGGATGCCGAGTGGCTCGTCCCGCACTTCGAGAAGATGGCGGCCGACAACGGCGCGCTCCTGGAAGCTTACGCCCGGGCGTACGCGGTCTTCCGCGACCCGCTCTACCGCGCCGCCGCCGAGGGGATCGTCGCCTACTACCGCGAAGTCGCGCCGGCGCTGCGCGAGGCGGGCGGGTTCCCGGCGTCGCAGGACGCGGACGTCGGGCCGCACGACGACGGCGATTACTGGACGTGGACGCGCGAGGAGATCCGGGAGGCGCTCGCCGCGGGACGGAGGGGTGGCGAGCCCGGCGGTGGCGGGGCCGCGGGCGGGGCAGGCGGCGGTGTCGGAGGCGACGGCGTCGAGTCCGACGTCGACCTGCTGGAACGCGTTGCGGTGCTGCGCTTCGGGCTCGACCGCGCGGACGCGACGATGCCGACCGACCGTACGCGCCACGTGCTCTACCTGGCGCGCGACCCGGCGGAGATCGCGAGCGAGGTCGGCGTCGACGAGGCGGAGGCGGAGCGCCTCGCCGCCGAGGTCGCGCGGCGGCTCCGGGCTGCGCGGGACGCGCGGCCGCGGCCGTTCGTCGACGAGACGCTGTACGCGGGGTGGGCGTCGCTCGTCGCGTCGGGACACCTGGCCGCGGCGCGGTACCTGGGGGACGACGAAGCCGGCCGGGCGGCGCTCCGTGCGCTGGACCGGATCTGGGACGAGGGGTTCGACGTGGAGGACGGTGTCGCGCACCGGGCCGGCGACGCGAGCGCGGGCGCGTATCTCGAGGACCAGGCCTTCTTCGCCGCGGCGCTCGTCGACGCGTTCGAGTGGAGCCAGCGGCCGGAGTACCTGGAGCGCGCCCGGAGCGTGGTCGACGTGATGCTGCGCCGGTTCCGCGAGCCGGAGAGCGGCGCGCTCGCGGACCGGCCACGGGACGAGGCGGGCGTGGGGCTGTTGGCGGAGCCGCAGCTCCCGATCGTGGACGCGCCCGCGCCGTCGGGGAACGGCGTCACCGCGATCACGCTGCTCCGCCTGGCCGCAATCACCGGCGACGAGGTGTACGACCGGCGCGCCCGCGAGATCCTGGCCGCCTTCGCGGGGTCGGCGACGCAGATCCCGACCGCGCTCGCGACGTACGTGCGCGCGGTGGACTGGGCGACGTCGCCGGTGACGACGGTCGTCGTGGTGGGTGCAGAGGGCGACGCCGGCGCGGACGCGCTCTTCCGCACCGCGCTCGGGACATACCGGCCGCGCACGGTGATGCGGCGATTCGCGCCGGGCGCGGTGCAGGCCGCGGCGCTCCCGCCCGCGCTCGCAGCGATGGTGAGCGGCGAGGCGCCGCGGGCGTACGTGTGCGCGGGGCAGACGTGCGCCGCGCCGGTCTCGGAGCCGGACGCGCTGGCCGACCTGCTCCGGAACTTCAAGGGTTAGGCGACGTCGCATGAGCACCCTCCCGTCGCGGATGCGCGCCGCAGTCCTGGTGCGACCCGGGTACGTCGAGATGCGCGAGGCGCCCGTCCCCGCGCCCGGGCCTGGCGAGCTGCTCGTACGCGTCGATGCCGCACTGACTTGCGGGACCGATCTAAAAACGTTTCAGCGAGGGCACCCGCGGATTCCGCTCCCGACGCCGATGGGGCACGAGTTCTCGGGGACGGTCGCGGCGGTGGGTACGGGCGTGGAGCGGTTCCGCGAAGGCGACGCCATCGCCTGCGTCCCGACGGCACCGTGCGGCGAGTGCCGGCTGTGTCGGCGCGGGCGCGAGAACCTCTGCCCGGACGCGGTCGGGCGGATGGTGTTCGGCGCGTTCGCTGAGTACGTGCTGCTGCCGCGGCACATTGTGGAGCGACACGTGTTCACGCGGCCGGCGTCGCTCGAGGCGCACGAGGCCGCGGCGCTCGAACCGCTCGCGTGCGTGGTCCACGGCGCGGGCCGCGTCGCGCTCGACCGGGCGGAGCATGTCGCCTTCCTCGGCGATGGGCCGATCACGCTGCTCTTCCTGCAGGTGGCGCGGCTGCGTGGGGCGGGACGCGTCATCGTCGTCGGCAGGCACGAGGCGCGGCTCGAGGTTGCGCGGGCGCTGGGGGCGGAGGTGATTCGGGACCCCGGGGGTGGAGCGCGGGGGGTGGGCGGCGGTGCGAGCGGCCCGATGGCCGGTGCTCCATGGGAGGCGCCAGGCGGCGCTACGGGCGGCTCGCCGGACGGGGCACTTCGGGAGCCGGCCGCTGCGGCATTGCGCGAGACGATCCTCGAGCGCACCGGCGGCGTGGGCGCCGACGTCGTGGTCGAGTGCGTCGGGCGGCCCGAGGTTTGGGAGCTCGCGGCGACGCTCGCGGCGCCGGGCGGCGAGGTGCTGCTGTACGGCGGGTGCGCGGCGGGGACGCGCGCGAGCTTCGACACGCTGCGGCTCCACTACGAGGAGGTCGACCTCAAGGGCGCGTTCCACTACCGGCCGGCGAGCGTGCGGGAGGCGTACGAACTGCTGGCCGACGGGCGCGTCGTCGCCGGGCCGCTCGTGACGCACCGTCGCCCGCTCGACCGCCTCGAGGAGGCGCTCGGGCTGGTGCTGCGTCGGGAGGCGGTGAAGGTCGCGGTGGTGCCGGACGTCGCGGGAGCCCAGGTCCCGGGCGCTCTGGGCGCGGGGGTGTGAACGGGGCCGGCGGCCCGGGGAAGGGGCCGCCCGGGCAGGTCGCCGCTCGATCGGGCAGCGCCGCGAGGGCACTGCGCGACTCGGGCCTGGCGCGACACGGTCCGTCGCCCCGAGTCAATATTAGTTCATCCGCCAGATCGCGAAGTTGAGGGCTACGGCGTACGTGGTCCACAGGAGGTAAGGGAGGAGGAGCGCGCCGGCGAGACGGCGGATGCGCCAGAACGCGACGAGCGTCGCGAGGACGAGCGCCCACAGCAGGACGAGCTCGACGAGCGCGGCGCCGGGGGATCGCAGCCCGAAGAAGAAGGCGGACCAGGCGAGGTTGAAGGCGAGCTGGGCGGCGAAGAGGTAGAGCGCGTTGGTCGCGTCGACGACGCCGCGGCAGCGCCAGACGAGCCACGCGGCGATCGCCATCAGGATGTACAGGACGGTCCAGACGGGGCCGAAGACGATCGGCGGCGCGGTCCAGGACGGCTTGCGGAGCGTCGGGTACCATTCCTGGAGCGACGCGCCGGTGAATGCACCCCCGATGGCTCCGACACTGAGGCAGACGAGGATGAAGAGGGCGAGGACGAGCCAGGAGCGGTATCGGAAGGGCACGGACCACCTCCGTGGGAGCGGCGACGCGTTCGGTCCGGCGCCGAGGAGTGCGAAGACCGTACCGCCGCGTGCGCGGGGGCTGACCCGTCGGGCTCCCGGGCGGCGGTGCGCTCGTCGGCCGCTTGGGCGCGGAACCCCGGCGTGGCCGCGCGGCTGCGAGGAGGCCGCACGGTGATCCCGGATCGCATGCGCGTGGCTCGGCTGTACGCCTGGGGCGACGTGCGGGTGGAGGAGGAGCCTGTCCCGTCGCCCGGGCCGGGCGAGGCGCTGATCCGGGTGACGGCGTGCGGGGTGTGCGGATCGGACGCGCTGGCGTGGTACGTGGCGCGGAAGGCGCCGGCGGTGTTGGGGCACGAGCCGGTGGGCGTGGTGGTGGCGCTCGGCGCCGGCGTGAGCGGGGTGCGGGAGGGTGAGCGCGTTTTCGTTCACCACCACGCGCCGTGCCTGGCGTGCGAGGAGTGTCGGCGCGGGCTGTGGTCGAACTGCGCGGTGTGGAAGCGGAACCAGCTCCGGCCGGGCGGATTCGCGGAATACGCGGCGGTGGGGGCGGAGAGCGTCGCGCGGGACACGCTCGTGCTGCCCGAGGGGATGCCGGACGAGGTCGGCGTGTTCGTCGAGCCGCTGGCGACGTGCGTGCGTGCGCTGAAGCGGCGGGGCCGGCTGGACGCCGGGGACGCGGTGCTGGTGATCGGGCTGGGCTCGATGGGGCAGCTCCTGGTGTCGCTGGCGCGGGCGTACGGTGCGGGGGTGGTGATCGGGAGCGACTTCGTGGCGGATCGACGGGAGCGGGCGCTGCGGCGCGGGGCGGACGTGGTGGTGGATCCGGCGGATGGCGCCGTGGGTGGCCGGGGTTCGGCGGGCGTCGATGGTGCGGACGGGGCCGTCGGGCCGGTGGCGGAGGCCGTCCGCGAGGCGACCGGTGGGCGGGGCGCGGACGTGGTGGTCGTTTGCCCCGGCGACGCGCGTGCGATCGCATCCGGCCTCGAGGCTGCGGCTCCGGGCGGGCGGGTGGTGTGCTTCACGCCGCTGGCGCCGGGGAGCGCGGTCTCGCTGGAGCTGTCGTCCGCGTACTTCCGCGAGGTCACGCTGACGCAAAGCTACTCGTGCGGGCCGGACGACACGCGGGAGGCGCTGGAGCTGCTGGCCACGGGGGCGGTGGAGGTCGCGTCGCTGGTGACGCACCGGGCGGGGCTGGACGGGGTCGCCGCGGCGCTGGAGCGGGCTGCGGGGAAGGGGGTGGGGATGAAGACGGTGATCCGGCCGTGGGAGTGAGATGCGGCGTTGCAGGCGGCCGGCGGATCGAGCCTTCCTTGCCGCGTCGCCCGTTGCGGCCTACAATCCGCGGGCAGTCTGGAATCCTCTGCGGGAGGTAGCCCTTGAGCGACGAGCGGACGCCCGGCGGGGCGGAGCGCATCGGCCCGGCGGGCGGCGTCGGCGTCGAGGACGCGGCGGCGCCGGCCGCCGGGAGCGCAGCATGCGGCGGACCGGCGGCGCCGGAGCTGGATCGCAGCCGGGTCCTTCGGCACGACGGCGCACGGTGGGAGGCGGTGCGTGCGCTCCCGTACCGCGCCGGCGGCGAAGGCGACGTCGCCTCGTTCCGCGCCATCACGCGCCGCATCCTCGCCGCGCCCGAGGCGGCGTCGTTCGAGGTGCGCTATTTCGAGATCGAGCCGGACGGGCACAGCGCGTTCGAGCGGCACGCGCACGTGCACGTCGTCGTCTGCTTCCGCGGCCGCGGGCGGGTCCGGCTCGGGGATCAGGTGCACGAAGTCGGATACGGCGACGTCGTCTACGTCGCGCCCGACGAGCCGCACCAGTTCCTGAACCCGTACCGCGAGCCGTTCGGCTTCCTGTGCATCGTGGACCGTGAACGGGACCGGCCTGTCCCGATCGGAGGGTGAACGTGCCGACGCGTGAAGAAGCACTGTCGCTGCTGGAGGAGTGGGTCGAGAGCGAATCGCTGCGCAACCACATGAAGGCGGTCGAGGCGGCCGTCCGCTTCTACGCCCGCAAGTTCGGCGAGGACGAGGAGTTGTGGGGGCTGGCGGGGTTGCTGCACGACCTGGACTGGGAGAAGCACCCCGAGCGGCACCCGCTCGAAGCGGTCGAGGCACTGCGCGCGCGGGGCTACCCCGAGGAGGTCCTCCACGCGATCCTCGCCCATCGTGCCGACTTCACCGGCGTCGAGCCGGAGACGCTGCTGGACCGCACCCTCTACGCCTGCGACGAGATCACGGGCCTCATCACCGCGACCGCGCTCATGCGCCCGAACGGGATCGACGACCTGGAGACGAAGTCGGTCAAGAAGAAGTTCAAGGACGCCGCGTTCGCGCGGGGCGTGAACCGCGAGGACGTCAGGCGCGGCACCGAGCTGCTCGGCGTCGAGCTCGACGAGCACATCGGGAACGTGATCGAGGCGATGCGCGGGATCGCGGCAGAGTTGGGATTGGACGCGGCGTCGCTCGCGGCCGGGAGGGGTGGGGTGTAGGGGCGGGGCCCGTGTGGAGGACACCTGTCCACGCTTGACCGCACGGGGGCCGGCGCCGATACTGTCGTTCGCTGTATAAAGTATTCCCCCTTAGACGTGAGGATGCGTCATGACCGAATCCTGTCCGGTGCCGGCCGTCGTGTCGGCCTCGAACTCACCCGCGCTGCGTCGTTCCTGGCGCGCGCCCAAGGTCGAAGACCTGCCCGCTTTCGTGGATCTCACCCTTCAGTCGCCGATCTGGGGCGGTGAGGGCGGGTTCAGCTGGCTGGATCTGACGGGCTCGAGCGGCCGGCTCGGCTGAGGCTTCTCCATCCACCCCCACTCAACAGGACCTCGGCAAATGACAATCGAGAAAGACGCGATACTGCGTGACGTGCGGTCCGCCGTCGGTCTGGGTCTGTGCGCCGCCCTCTTCCTTGCCGGCTGTAGCGAGGAGCCGACGATGCCGCTGGACGACACTGCCGGGTCGGAGCGGCCCGGGGCCTTGGCCGATGTGGTGCAGCGGCTCGACTGCACGGTCGACCTTTCGAAGGGTGGCGCTCTGGAGTGCGGGCCGGCCTCCGGCGCGGGGAGGGCGTCGACCGGCGGGCCGGACTACAACCTCGTGGTGGGCAGCCAGCACCGGTACGTGCGGATGGCGAATAATGATGCGCCGGTCATCGAGGACGACGTCTGGTCGGCCGACGTGACGGTGCAGAACCTGACGCTGCAGCCGTTCGGCACGCTGGACGGGGAGAACGCGGACTCTGCCGGCGTGCGGGTCTTCTTCGTGGACGAGCCGAACAACGGGGTCGAGGTCGTGAACTTCGATGACGTCGGCACGTTCACCGAGAGCGAGCCTCAGAAGTACTACGAGTATTCGGGCGGACTTCTCGGCGGCGACGGGGTCCTTGCGCCGGGCGAGACGAGCGGTGCGAAGACGTGGGAGTTCGCACTGAACGGGGCGACGGAGTTCCAGTTCAGCGTGCTCGTCTGGACGGAGGTGCCGGACCCGGGCGCCTACAGCGTGCACCTGACGCGGATCTCGCTGGGCGGCTTACACACCTGCGCCGACGGCTCGGACGGTAATGTCTACTGCTGGGGCAACAACGGCTCCGGCCGGCTCGGCGACGGCACGAGCACCAACCGCTCGACTCCCGTGGTGGTGCAGGCACCGGAGGGAGTCACGCTCTCGGGCGTCGTGGCCGGCGAGGCTCACACCTGCGCCGACGGCTCGGATGGCCAGGTCTACTGCTGGGGCTACAACGTTTACGGCCAGCTCGGCGACGGCACGAACGCCTTGCGCCCGACCCCGGTGGCGGTGCAGGCGCCGGCGGGCGTGGTGCTCTCGGGCGTCTCGGCCGGTAACCTTCACACCTGCGCCCACGGCTCGGACGGCAAGGTCTATTGCTGGGGCTACAACAGCTCCGGCCAGCTCGGCGACGGCACGACGACCGACCGCTCGACCCCGGTGGCGGTGGAGGCACCGGAGGGCGTCGTGCTCTCGGGCGTCGTGGCCGGTGGCGCTCACACCTGCGCGAAGGGCTCGGACGGCAAGCTCTATTGCTGGGGCAATAACCAATTCGGCCAGCTCGGCGACGGCACGAACGCCTTGCGCCCGACCCCGGTGGCGGTGCAGGCGCCGGCGGGCGTGGTGCTCTCGGGCGTCTCGGCCGGTAACCTTCACACCTGCGCCCACGGCTCGGACGGCAAGGTCTATTGCTGGGGCAATAACCAATTCCGCCAGCTCGGCGACGGCACGAACACCTCGCGCCCGACCCCGGTGGCGGTGGAGGCACCGGAGGGCGTCGTGCTCTCGGGCGTCGAGGCCGGTGTCGCTCACACCTGCGCCGACGGTTCGGACGGCAAGGTCTATTGCTGGGGCAACAACGGCTCCGGCCGGCTCGGCGACGGCACGAACGCCTTGCGCCCGACCCCGGTGGCGGTGCAGGCGCCGGCGGGCGTGGTGCTCTCGGGCGTCTCGGCCGGTAACCTTCACACCTGCGCCCACGGCTCGGACGGCAAGGTCTATTGCTGGGGCTACAACGGCTCCGGCCAGCTCGGCGATGGGAGGACGGCCGACAGCAACCTCCCCGTCATCGTCGCGGGCACGCGCTGAGCGCCGCTCGATCACGTGAGGCCGCTCCCGGGGCTGGTGCCTCGCGCCGCTCGCCGGTGCGAGGCACCGGCAATTTTTTCTCTTGACGGGAGGCGAATGGATGAGAATAATCTTCCCCGACGAGCCCGTCGTTCCCAGATGCGGTCATCGAACGGGGGCGCGTCCATCCGACTTTTCCTCGTGTTGTTATTGCACAACCTATCACGTGAGGATGCGCCATGACTGAATCCTGTCCGGCTCCGGCCAGCTCGGTGACGGCACGACCACCAACCGCTGGACGCCGGTGGCGGTGCAGGCACCGGCGGGCGTGGTGCTCTCGGGCGTCTCGGCCCGGGGCTATCACACCTGCGCCGAGGGCTCGGACGGCAAGCTCTACTGCTGGGGCTACAACAGCTCCGGCCAGCTCGGCGACGGCACGACGACCGACCGCTCGACCCCGGTGGCGGTGCAGGCACCGGAGGGCGTGGTGCTCTCGGGCGTCGTGGCCGGTGGCGCTCACACCTGCGCCGAGGGCTCGGACGACGAGCTCTACTGCTGGGGGCTCAACTTCTCCGGCCAGCTCGGCGATGGGAGGACGGCCGACAGCAACCTCCCCGTCATCGTCGCGGGCACGCGCTGAGCGCCGCTCGATCACGTGAGGCCGCTCCCGGGGCTGGTGCCTCGCGCCGCTCGCCGGTGCGAGGCACCGGCAATTTTTTCTCTTGACGGGAGGCGAATGGATGAGAATAATCTTCCCCGACGAGCCCGTCGTTCCCAGATGCGGTCATCGAACGGGGGCGCGTCCATCCGCCTTTTCCTCGTGTTGTTATTGCACAACCTATCACGTGAGGGTGCGCCATGACTGAATCCCTCTCGCTGCCGGACGCGCCGGTGCCGGCTTCGTCCACCCTGCGCCGTGCCTGGCGCGCGCCAGCCGTCGATGATCTCGGGCCGCTGTTCGCGCTCACGCTGCAGTCGCCGATCTGGGGCGGTGAGGGCGGGTTCAGCTGGCTGGATCTGACGGGCT
>CALBZE010000019.1 GCA_937889645.1 uncultured bacterium | reverse complement strand
CCGAGTTCCCGCCCGACATGCCCGTGCAGAACCCCCTGGACGCGTGGGTGATCGACGACACGGTCGGCACGTACGGGCGCGTGTTCGAGGCGATCGCCGAGTCCGGCGAGTTCGACGCGCTGGTCGTGCAGCTGGACCAGTCGCCCTTCGTGGGGCGGCTCGAGCGCGACGTCGCGGAGGCGATCACGCGCGAGCTGACCGCGATCGCCGACTCGCCCACCCAGCCGGTGCTGCTCTCCATGAACAGCTCGGAGCCCGTGCCGGCGGTCCGGGAGCTGACGACGCAGCACGACATCCCGCTCCTGCGCGGATCGGCGGCGCCGGTGAGCGCGTTGGTCAAGGTCGGCGGGTGGCGCCCGCGCCGCAGGCGCCGCACCCCGGAGCTCGGCGCGCCGATCGACCTGCCCGCCCACCCGCTCGGCCAGATCGAGGCGGCTCGGTACCTGGAGGCGGAGGGGGTGCGCTTCAGCGCGCACCGCCGTGTGGACGGCGTCGAGGAGGCGATCGACGCGGCCAGCGAGCTCGGCTGGCCTGTCGTGCTCAAGTCCGACCGCCCCGGCCACCGCGCGGCGATCGGCGGGGTGGAGCTCGACGTCGCCAACGAGGACGCGCTGCGGGCGGCCGCGGAGCGCATCGGTACGGATCTATTGATCGTCGCCCAGCAGATCCCCTCGGCGCCGGAGATCTACTGCGGCGGCCGGGTGGAGCCGGACTACGGCCCGGTGCTCTGCGTCGGCTGGGGTGGGCGCTACGTGGAGGGCATGCTCCACATGTCGTGCGCGCTCGCGCCGGTCCCCTCCACGGAGGCGCTGGAGGTCTGGGGCGACGTCCCCGGCCTGCGCGACGTCTGCCCGCGCGGCTTCTGGGTCGAGCTCAGCGAGACGGTGGCCGCGGTGAGCCGCGTGATCGCGAGGCTTCCGGTCGGCGCGGCGATCGACGTGAACCCGATCCTGATCAGCCC
Source organism: uncultured bacterium (assembly GCA_937889645.1). Lineage (GTDB taxonomy): Bacteria > Gemmatimonadota > Gemmatimonadetes > Longimicrobiales > RSA9 > CALBZE01. Next base: position 4,267 of record CALBZE010000019.1, on the reverse strand, counting down.
GGACCACGGCATCGTCGCCGTGGACGCCCTGATCGCCCCGCCGAACGCAACCCGCCGCGTGCCGGGGATCGCGACCTGACCCACGCGCGCGACCTTTCTGCCCCTGGGAGACAAGAGGTCTCAACCACGTCCTGTGTGCGATCGAGGTTCCTTTCGCAGGAGGCTAGGAGGGCAGATCGCGTGGGGCTGTGGCCCGCTACCTCCTGTGACTCTGCTGTAGTTTCACGCCAGCGATAACCCGCGGGCCGCTAGGAAGGCCGTCCGCACCGGGGAGAGAAGTGCCGCCGAGCATGACGCACGAGCAGGTTCGTGGCGCGCCGGCCCACACCGGCGGCGTCATCGTGCACGCGAAAGCGAGGCGACCGTGCCGAAGGTGATCAGCCCGTCGCGTCTCGCGCGCTTCTACTTCCACGAGTGCGAGCGATACCTGCGCTATTCCTCGGTCAGGGCTGAGGACCGAGAACGGGAGGGAGTGCCTCGCCCCGTCCGGGAGACAAGACCGGTCGCGCAGGCGATCCTCGACAGCGGGCTCGCATGGGAGGAGGAGGTGGTCGAGCATCTGCTGAGCGGCCACGTGTACCTCGCGGAGGGCGCAGGCGAGGACGGCAAGCCGCTGTCGGAGAGCGTGATCGATCAAGCGACGGCGCGCCGGCTTCTGACCTCCATCGAGCCGGGCGAGTCGGTCTACCAGCCGGAGCTGGCGGTCCCGCCGAGGTTCTACGAGCGCTACGGGCTCGACCCAGACGTGGTCCACTGGCCACCGTGCCGACCGGATCTCGTCGAAGCGGACGCGACCCCGAACGGCGAGACGGTCCTTCGCGTCATCGACATCAAGGCGAGCCCCGGGGTCAAGCTGTCGCACCGAATCCAGGCGACCGTGTACTCGTTGGTGCTCGAATGCCTCCTTGAGGAGTGGGGGGTTACGGACCGCACAGTGGGCAGCGATGCCGGCATCTGGCTGGCCCAGCAGCCTGAGCCGGAGTACTTCGACCTCCGTTCGCTGAAGCCGCCGATCGAGCAGTTCCTAGCCCACGAGCTTCAGCCGCTGCTTGAGCGTTCGCCCGACGAGGCGCCCTGGCACGTCTACTTCCGGTGCGAGTGGTGCGAATGGTTCGAGCACTGCAGAACGGAGATGCGCAAGCAGGACTCGGTGTCGCGCGTGCCGTACCTCACGACGCACGGGAAGCGGTTCCTGGAGACGAGCGATCCGCCGGTCAGAACCCTCAGCGACCTCGCGGAGCTCCTAGACGATCCGCAACGCACAAAGAGCCTTGACGGCTGCGCATCGCTGCGGGGTCGTGCGTCCCGCCTCCGAAGCCAGGTCACCGCGCTGCGCGAGAAGGAGGTGAAGCCGCTCGGCGGCGCGTCGCTGGCGATGCCGCTTTACGAGAACGTCCGCGTCGTCCTCACGGTGCAGAGCGAGCCGGTGTCGGGGAACGTGTACGCGTACGGCCTTTACGCGCAGGGGCTCCGCGACCTGACCGGCGAGGGCCCGTTCACCACCGTGCGCGTTGCTCCCGACGGCAGCCCGGAGACGGTCGCGGGCCTCCGGCGCAACCTTGTCGAGGACCTCTGGGCGATCCTCCACGCACTCGACCAGTTCAACGCGAACCGGGAGTGGAAGGACCAGAAGGCCCTCCAGATCTACGTGTTCGACTCGTATGAACGGCGCCTTCTGGTCGAGGCGCTCATGGAGGCCCTTCGCGACGAGGAGGTGGCGGAGGAGGCCCTCAAGGTCCTGTTCTATCTGCAGGGGGAGGATCTCCTGAGGGCGGCCGAGCATCCGGCCGAGGAGGTCTTCTTCCCGATCGTCGTCCTCAACGAGGTGCTGCAGACCCAGCTGGCGCTGCCGGTGGAGGTGTCCTACCGCTTCGCGGATGCCAACCAGCTTCTCCAGCCGAGCGAGGGCGGGTTCGAGTTCCAGGACTCCGAGTACTTCGGTTTCGAGCTCTCAAACCAGATGCGCTCGGACGCCATCTACGCAGTCTGGTACCAGGAAAAGACCGACCGCCTCGCGTGGATCGAGAACGAGCTCAAGGCCCGTCTGTGGGGTGCCAACAGCCTCGTGAATGGCACTCGTCAGCGCTTGCGGGAGGCGGGGGCGCTCTTCGCGTACGCGCCGAAATTCCGCCTTCCGGCGTCTTTCGCCTACGGCTCGCCGTTGCTTTCGCGCCTCGCGTTCCTCGCGCAGTACGAGGCCGTCCTCGGCTGTCTTGACGTGCGCACGCGACGCATGGCACCGGTGGGCGAGCAGGTCCAGCGCGGTGATGCCGTCGTTCTGGAGTGGCTCGAGGACGACCGGTTCCGGGTCGTCGGGATCAGTCCCGACGTCGAGCTCGATGCGAACCCCTTCCCGCGCTTCCTGCTCGCCGAGGACAACGACGAAGGTCGGCGAGCGTTGCTCGGCTTCGATGACTTCTGGAACCGTGCCCGGCCCTGGGTGCGCAAGGGGCTCAAGCTGCGCATCGCTGGGATCAGGAATGTCATCGGGTCGCCTCCGAGGGAGGTACAGCTTCAGCTGACCGAGGGTCCCGACAGCCCGCCCCTGCGTCGTAGGCGCCGTTACGTGCTCTCGCCTCGGTTCACCGATTTCAACACCCACCATGTGATCAACGAGCTCGACCGCATCGACAGCGAAGGCGGGCCGTTCCTGGATCTTCTTGAGGACCCGGCGAGGTTCGCGCTGCGCAACGAGCTCCCGGACGAGATCGCCTCCAAGGCGGTCTCCTTGGGCGAGCGGCACTCGATGACCAGAAGCCAGCTGCGGGCGCTTGAAGGGGTCACCCTGGGGGCGCTTCGGCTGGTCTGGGGCCCGCCCGGCACCGGGAAGACCCACTTCCTCGCGCTCACGATCCTTGCGCTGTTGGAAGCGCACCGCGCACGCGGCAGGCTGTTCCGGGTCGTCGTCACCGCGTTCACCCACGCGGCGATCGAGAACCTCTTGCGAAAGCTGTGTGAGCTGCAGAACGAGACCAGGATCGTGGAAGGCGATCTCGGTGTCGGCAAGCTCAAATCCCTCGCCGGCGATGCCGGGCGGGGTACGGATCTCGTCCCGCACAATGGGGGCGACTCGTGGCTGGACGACCACGAACTTGCGGTGCTGGGAGGGACCGCGTGGGCGCTTCGCGAGCTTGAGATCGGCTGCGCGGACCTCGTGGTGATCGACGAGGGATCGCAGCTCCTCGTCCCGACCGCCGCGATCCCGATCGAACGCCTCTCAAGCGAAGGGCGGCTTCTCATCGCCGGAGACGACCGCCAGCTGCCTCCGATCGTCCTGGGCGCCTACCCGGAGCCGGAGGAGGGGGAGTTGCCGTTCCATCGGTCGATCTTCGAGTGCCTGCGGCGGGCGGACCCGGACGAGCGATTCACCTCGACGTTGCTTGAGAACTGGCGCATGAACGAGGCGCTCTGCGAGTACCCCCGGCGCCAGGTCTATGTGCCGGATTACAGGAGCGCGCATGAGCGGATCGCGGCTCGTCGCCTCCGCTTGGCGCCGTCGTCGAGGTCCGACTGGGTGGATGACGTGCTCGCCCCTGAGTATCCCCTGGCGGTCTGCGTGCTCGACGGGGTGCAGGCCACCGCGGAGAACGTGGTGGAGGCGGGGCTTGTAGCCGACGTCACTGTGAGGTTGCGCGAGCGCTTGCTCGTCGACGGCGAGCCCATCACCGAGGACGACGGAGGCGATGAGCTGTTCTGGCGGGACGGCCTGTTCATCGTGAGCCCCCACCACGCGCAGATCCGCGCGATCCGCACGGCGCTCGACGAGCGCCGGACGTGGGGGTCAGAGCCCTTCGTGGGGACGGTGGACAAGATGCAGGGGCAGGAGTGCGACGCGGTGATCGTGAGCTACGGCGTCTCCGACGTGGAGTACGCCGTGGGCGAGAAGGAGTTCATCTACTCGCTCAACCGCCTCAACGTCGCGATCACCCGGGCGCGGAGCAAGACGATCGTGTTCCTGCCCAGGCCCCTGCTTGAGCCGCCCGTCGCGGCGTTCGATGACGACTCAATCGCCGAGGGAATCGCGTTCATGCAGGGCCTTTGGCGGTTCGCCGAGTCCGCTGGGGAGCGCTGCGAGGTGGGACTTGCGAACGAGGCGGCCCTGGGGATCCACCGCGTTCCGTTCGACGCCATCGACAACGACTCGTAGGGAGGAACCCGAGTGCAGCTCTACCTTGGATCGGTCGCGGAGTTCGAATCGCAGATCGCGGACGGGAGTCTGATCCCCCAGCTCAAGGACGCCTACTCCCGCAAGATCCTCAATCGGCCC
>CALBZE010000018.1 GCA_937889645.1 uncultured bacterium | reverse complement strand
GGGCTTAGGGCTTAGGGCTTAGGGCTTAGGGCTTAGGGCTCGGGGCTTGGGGCTTGGGGCTTGGGGCTCGGGGCTCGGGGCTCGGGGCTCGGGGCTCGGGGCTCGGGGCGGCGGCCGGGATTGCGGGCGACGTCGGTGTGGAAACTTCCCGAGCGTGAGCGCGTGAGCGGGCGCTCGCTCGGTTTCCCCTCCCTCATGTGGAAATGCAGCGGGTGTGCGACGGCTGGGAGGTTCACCACGATATCTGTGCGAACGTGGCAGTGAGGAACTCGGAGGGCGCTCCGTGCTGAGTTTGCACACGCGGGCGCCGGTGCAGGAGCCGGGCAGGAGAGGTTTCGGCCACCCGGGCAAGACCGGGGCACCCCTGGAGCGCTCCCACGCCCCCCGAGCCCTGAGCCCCGGGCCCTGAGCCCTGACACCCGACATGCTACGCGGCGGGCGCGGGAGCTACCCCTCCCGCGCCCGCTCCCGTTTCCGAGCGGGGTAACGCCCTCACGCGCCCAGGAACTTCCCTACCCACTCCTCCGGCGAGAGCCGGACGCCCACGTAGAAGCTGCCGAACTCGCCGAAGCGGGAACTCGCCTCGTCGAAGCGCATGTCGGTGACGACGCGCTTGACGTCGAGGAGGTCGTGGGCGAAGAGCGTGACGCCCCACTCCCAGTCGTCGAGTCCGACGGAGCCGGTGATGACCTGGTAGATCTTCTTCGCGAAGCGACGGCCCGTGAGCCCGTGCTCGCGCATCAGGCGGTTCCGTTCGTCGACCGGGAGCGTGTACCAGTTGTCGGGGTGGACGCGTCGCTTCGACATCGGGTAGAAGCTGACGTAGCGCATCCCCTCCGGGATCTTCGGATAGAGCCGCGACTGGACGTGCGGCGACGCGCGCTCCGCTGCGGCGGCCTCCTCGATGATCCGGTTGAACTCCGGCGAGTACGGCTCTGCCTGGCTCGCCGCCTCGGCCGTCGGCTGGTATAGCCCCGCCTCGGTCACCGACGTGTAGTCGTACTCGACGCGGAGGTAGGGCCCGAGCGCCGAGCGACGGATGCGGAGCTGCGCGTCGGCCAGCGCCTCCGGCGTCTCGCGGAAATGGATGAAGAGCGTGTCGGCGCCGCCGCCGACGAGCTGGTAGAAGGCACTCCAGCCGGGGACGCCCGGCTGGGCGAGCTCACCGAGCAGCTCCCGCGCGTCGGCGACGAGCCGCTCGCGGACGGTCGCGTCCAGTCCATGCAGCGCGGCCCAGTCCAGCGCGAAGACTTGGTGTAGTGCGTACCACCCTTCGAGGGTGGCGGGCGGTAGTACGGACATATGGGTACCTCGTTGGGTTGTCGGGTTTGGGGGTTGGGGGGAATGTAGGGTGGTTGGAGTGGGAGGGGAACGGGGGGTGGGGCTCGGGGCTTGGGGCTCAGGGCCTAGGGCTCAGGGCCTAGGGCTCAGGGCTCAGGGCTCAGGGCTCAGGGCTCAGGGCTCAGGGCGGGCGTGAGAACGTTCCAGGGGGTATCCCGGTCTCGCCGGGCGCCTGAAACCTCTCTTCCGGCGCCTCCACCGGCGCCGGCGTGTGGACACTCAGCACCCAACACCCGATTCAGTCCTCCCCGCTGTATTTGCACATATATCGTGGCAAACATCCCACCCGTCTCCCACCGGCTGCATTTGCACATTAGGGAGGGCAAATCGAGCAAGCGTCCATTCACCCGCCCACGCTTGGTAAGTTTCCACACCGACGTCGCCTCCAACCCCGGCCACCGCCCCAAGCCCTGAGCCCCAAGCCCTGAGCCCCGAGCCCCAAGCCCTAACCTCCCCCCAGCTCCTTCAACCCATACCCCGTCCGCCCATACAGCCAGGCGAGCAGCAACGAAAAACACGGCCCCCCATAGCAGAACACCGCCCACGGCAGATAATCGACGGTCGGGACGCCGAGCGTGGTGGCCATGTAGATCGCCGACACCGTCCATGGCATGAGCGGCTCGGTGATCGTGACGGAGTCCTCGATCGAGCGGGACAGGTTTTCGGGCGCGAGGCCGCGGTCGCGGTACGATTCCTGGAAGAGCCCGCCGACGACGAGCGAGGTCACGCCGCCGTGGCTGGTGAGCGCGATCGTCGTGGCGCCGGCGGCCATGGTCGAGGCGACGAGGCCGAAGGCGGAGCGGACGGCGCCGAGCATCGCGCCGACGAGGGTGTCGATCGCGCCGGACACCTCCATCGCGGCGGCGAGGAGGAATGCGGCGAAGATGACGACGAACGTCGTCGCCATCGAGTAGAGCCCGCCGCGCTGGACGAGGCGCGCGAAGTCGGGGCCGAGCGTCGCCGGGTCGACGCCGGCGGCCGTCGCCATGTCGATCCGGAACCCGCCGATCGCCGCGGCGATGGCGTCGTTCGGGGCGAATGGTTGGAAGACGATTCCGACCGCGGCCGCGACGAGCGACGACAGCATGATCGCGAGGGCGGGCGGGACGCGTCGCACGATGCACCAGACCACGACCGCGGGCGGGAGGAGCGCGATCCAGTGCAGCCGGAATACTGCGTCGAGGTCGGCGACGAGGGCGCGGGCGCTGTCGGTCGCGGCGTCGCCTGCGACCGGCGAGAGACGGGTCGCCGCTGCGTAGACGACGAACGCCACCACGAACGACGGCACCGAGGTGTGCATCAGGTGCCGGATGTGCGCGTAGAGCGGCGCGCCGGCGCCGATCGCGGCGATGTTGGTCGAGTCGGAGAGGGGCGAAATCTTGTCCCCGAAGTAGGCGCCGGAGACGATGGCGCCGGCGGTCGCGGCGAGTGGCGCGTCGAGCGCGGCGGCGGTGCCCATGAGCGCGACGCCGACGGTCCCGGCCGACCCCCACGACGTCCCGGTGAACGTCGACATGACCGCGGTCACGAGGAACGCGGTGAGCACGATCATGCTCGGGCTGACGAGTCGGATGCCCCAGTAGACCAGGTAGGGGATCGTCCCGGAGAGGACCCAGGTCCCGATGAGCGCGCCGATCGCGAGGAGGATCAGCAGCGCCGGGAGCGCGCCCGCGAGCTTCTCGCCCATGACGCGCTGGATGTCGTCCCAGCCGTGCCCGTGCCGCGCCGCGACGAGCCCCGCGACCGTCGCCGCGCACAGGATGACGCCGATCAGCAGCTCCTGCCCGCCGCCGACGAAGACGGTGCCCAGGACGAAGAGCAGGAGCATGGTGAGGATCGGGAGCGTCGCCTCGAAGAGGGAGAGGGCGGGGCGGGCCGTCGGGCGGGCGACCTCGTGGGCCGCGGGGCCGGTGGGGACCGTGGCGCCGGCGATGTCGCGCGTCGCGGTGCCGACGGACGCCGGCGCGCCGGGGTCGACGGGCGCCCCAGTGTCGGGCGCGGGCACCGCGGTGCCGACGTCGGGCGAGGCGGCGCCGGCGTCGCTCGCCGTCCGTGGCCGTTCCCGGTCGCGCCGGCTCGGCCCGCCCCGCCGCTCGCTCACGCCACCGCCTCCAGCGCCCGGGCCAGGTCCTCGATGAGCGCGTCGGCGCCCTCGAGGCCGACGGAGATGCGGATCAGCCCGCGCGGGATCCGTCGCGCGTCGAGGTACGCGTCGTTCTCGCGGCGGCGCGGCGAGATGACCAGGCTCTCGAAGCCGCCCCAGCTCACGCCGATGTGGAAGCGACGCAGCCCATTGACGACGCGGGCGACGCTGTCGAAGTCGTCGCGCACGAGCTCGAAGGAAAAGAGGCCGGAGTACCCCGCGAGCTGCCGCTCGACGAGCGCACGGTCCTCGGCGAACGCGGGGTGCAGGACGCGCCGGACCGCGGGGTGGCCGACCAGGAACTCGGCGACGCGCAGCGCGTCCTCGTGGTGCTGTCGCATGCGGACCGGGAGCGTGCGCAGGCCGCGCAGGAGGAGCCACCCGTCGAACGGCCCCAGGATCCCGCCGTTGAGCAGGAACGCGCCGTAGAAGATCTCCTGCATCCGCTCGGCGGTCGTGATGACCGCGCCGGCGACGACGTCGCTGTGGCCGCCGATGTACTTCGTCGCGCTGTGGACGACGACGTCGACGCCGAGGGTTATCGGCTTCTGGAAGAGCGGCGTCGCCCAGCTGTTGTCGATGCACGTGATCGCGCCGTGGTCGCGGGCGAGCGCGGCGATCGCGGGGATGTCGAGCACCTGGAACGTCATCGTCCCCGGGCTCTCGAGCCAGACGAGCTTCGTGTTCGGCCTGAGCGCCCGTGCGACGGACTCGACGTCGGTGTCGAGGAGCAGGTCGTGCTCGACCCCGAAGCGACGCAGCCGCGAGGCGAGCTGGAGCGTCGGGCCGTAGGTCTGGTTGACGAAGAGGACGTGGTCGCCAGAGCGGAGGAGCCCCAGCATCACCGCGCTCACGGCGGCCATCCCCGACGCGAACGCCTTACACGCCTCGCCGCGCTCCAGCGCCGCGAGCTTGCGCTCCAGGATCGCGACGGTCGGGTTCTGCCCGCGGGTGTAGAGCGGGTTCTTGTGCTCCGCCGCGAAGGCGTCGACCAGCGCTTCGAGGGTCGGGTAGGTGAAGAGCGACGTCTGCACGATGGGCGGCGCGGCCGGCGCCCAGCTGCCGGCGCCGTCGTCCTCCAGCTCCGTGCAGACCGCGATGTCGTACGGATCGATCGTCATGCTTCGGTCCCCGGCTTGGAAAACGCTGCACGATGGGGAACGAGCGACGGCGGCGCAATGAGAGGGGGCGGGGTGCGGTGGCGGGTGCGTGGGTGGCGGCGGTGGTGGCGGTGGGCGGTGGGGTCTCAGGTGTCAGGTGTCGGGTGTCGGGGCTCAGGGCTCAGGGCTTGGGGCTTGGGGCTTGGGGCTTGGAGTGGGGGCGGGGGCGGGGGCCTGGCTCGTGGTGCCGCGCGACGTGGAGGCGGCGACGGCGTCGCCTACGGCCCAACGAGCGCGAGCCGGCCCGACTTGCGTCGGACCGGCTCGCCCAAACTCCGTCGGCCGCCCGGCTCACCGGGGGCCGACCGACCGCGAAGGTGTCAGCCGAGGCGGACGACGTTCAGCGCCTTCGGGCCCTTGGCCTCCTCGATCCGGTCGAACTCCACGCGCTCACCCTCGGCGAGCGTCTTGAAGCCGCTCCCCTGGATGGCCGAGTGGTGGACGAAGCAGTCCTTGCTCCCGTCCTCCGGCGTGATGAAGCCGAAGCCCTTGGTGTCGTTGAACCACTTCACGGTTCCGGTGGTACGCATACCGTACTCCTTTGTGTGTGACGATGTCGAGTCCGGTAACGACGTACCGACCGACCATCATGTGACTCGCGGGTGTCACTCGCCCCCCGCGTCGGGCGTGTCGCGCAACGAAAAAAGGACCCGGACGTCGTGTCCAGGTCCTGTTCCTCTGGCCTCCGGCGAAGGAACGGCCAACCCGGAGGTCGCGCGTCGACGGGAAAAGTAGCGTGACCCGCGTCATTTGTCCAGAGACTCGGGCGCGTGGCCGGGCGTGCCGCCGCTCGCCGGGGGACCGCGGCCCCGGGCCGGCTCATTGCGGCCCCACGATCTTCACCAGCTTGTTGTAGACTCCCATGATCAGGAACGGCGCGGCCCACATCCGCACGAACTGACTCGCCTCGTGCTTGCGCGTCGCCTCGAGAAGGAGCGACACCCCCATCGCTCCGAGTGAGAGGAAGAGAAAGACGTGCGACGGGATCTTGGCCGCCTGCTGCTCGAGGAGCCGCGTGAAGCCGCCCTCTGCGTGCTCGGCGCGCAGCACGGGCGCGGCGCGGTAGTCCATGAGGGAGCGGCGACTCGCGGGGTTGGTTGGGAGGTGGTGCATCGGGTGTCTCCGGTTGGGAGATTGGTTTGGTGGTGAGTGGGGCAAGGGGGGTGCCAGGGGGGCTCGGGGCTCGGGGCTTAGGGCTCGGGGCTTAGGGCTCGGGGCTTAGGGCTCAGATGTCAGGTGGCGGGTGTCAGGTGTCAGGTGTCAGGTGTCGGGTGTCGGGTGTCGGGTGGTGGGTGGCGGGTGTCGGCTGTTAGGTGGCGGGAGCGGTCCGTGCCGGTCCACCGCGGCGGAGCGGACGGCCGGCGGCGGTGTGCCCTCGTACCCAAACGCACAACCAACGCCTTGTCGCGAGCGGTTGATCGATTCGGTCATCTATAGGCAC
>CALBZE010000017.1 GCA_937889645.1 uncultured bacterium | reverse complement strand
ACATCCGGATGCAGGCCGCCTTCCAGGAGTACGTGGACTCGGCGATCTCGAAGACGTGCAACTTCCCGGAGCACGCCACGAAGGAGGACGTGCGGAAGATCTACATCCAGGCGTACGAGCTGAACTGCAAGGGCGTGACGGTATACCGCGACGGGAGCCGTCCGATGCAGGTGCTCTCGACCGGGAAGACGGCCAAGCAGGTCGCGGGTTCGGAGGCGACGTCGCAGGCCGACACGGAGGCGGCGCTCGCCGATGCCCGCGAGCGGATCCACCAGTTGGAGCAGGAGATCGACAGTCTCCGCGAGCAACTGCGCGAGGCCGAGGAGCGCAACCAGAAGCGCCGCCACAAGCGGAATCGCCCGCAGATGCTCGCCGGGAAGACGTACCGCATGCCGAGCCCGCTGGGCGACCTGTACGTCACGATCAACCAGGACGAGCAGGGCCGTCCGTTCGAGGTCTTCGCGACGCTGGGGAAGGCGGGCGGCGCCGCGATGGCGGACGCCGAGGCGATCGGTCGGCTGATCTCGCTCTCGCTGCGCAGCGGGATTTCGATGACGGACATCATCCAGCAGCTGCGCGGCATCTCGTGCGACCGCGCCGTCGGCTTCGGGCCGAACAAGGTGCTGTCGATGCCTGACGCCGTCGCGCAGGCGCTCGCGCTGTACGAGTCCGAGCGGGCGGGCGTGCAGCAGGAGCTGCTCCCGGTGGCGCAGCAGCCGGTCGCCACGGCGGCCACGGTCGCCGCGCCGGTCCAGCAGCTCGAGCTCGGCCGCTACGATGCGGGCGAGGCGTTCCTCGGGACCTGCCCCGAGTGTTCGTCCGACCTCCAGTACATGGAGGGTTGTGTGAAGTGCTACTCGTGCGGTTACAGCGAGTGCGGCTGAGCCTGCGGGAAGCGGCCGAACGAGCAGTCCTGCAGGGGACGTAGTCTGGGGACGGAGCGAGTGGGACGTGCGTGTCCCGCTCGCTCCGTCTCGATTTCGCTCCCGTGGGGCCCGCGCCTGGCACATTTGCGGGCGCGCAGAGTACCTTCCGGGAGCATGTCCGCCGCGGCGTCGTCCGCGGGATTGTTCCACCCGGCATTCTGAGCGACGATGAGGACCATCCGTCTATCTTCCCTTGCGATCGGTCTTACGCTCGCGTTGGTGGGGCTCGCCGCGCCGGTGGAGGCGCAGCGCATCACGGTCGAGCGGATCTTCGCCTCGAACGACTTCCGCCTCCAGGGTCTGGCGCCGCGCCAGTGGATGCGCGACGGCGCCCGCTACGCGATCGTCGAGCGCAACGCCCGCACCGGTGCCACCGACCTCTGGGTCGAGGATGCGCGGAGCGGTGAGCGGAAGCTCCTGATCGACGGCACGACGCTCGTCCCGCCCGGCGCACGCGAGCCGATCGCGATCGAGGCTTACGACTTCTCGGCGGACGAGTCGAAGGTCCTGATCTTCACGAACACGCAACCCGTCTGGCGGTTGAACACGAAGGGGACGTACTACGTCTACGACCTCTCCGCCAGGCGCCTCACGCCGGTCTCCACCCGGCCCGGGTGGCAGATGTTCGCCAAGTTCTCGCCGGATGGGACGAAGGTCGGCTTCGTTCGCGACCACAACATCTTCGTCACCGACCTGACCACCGGCGTCGAGACGCAACTCACGACGGACGGCAGCGAGACGATCATCAACGGCACGTTCGACTGGGTCTACGAGGAGGAGCTGGATCTGCGCGACGGGTGGCGCTGGAGCCCTGACGGGACGAAGATCGCCTTCTGGCGCCTCGACCAGAGCCCGGTCCGCACCTTTTACATGATCGACGACCTCAGCCTGTATTCGCAGCCGATTCCGCTGCGCTACCCGAAGGCGGGCGAGGCGAACTCGATCGCGCGGATCGGCGTCGCCGACCTCGCGGACGGCAGCATCGTCTGGATGGACACCGGCGCGGACACGAACGTCTACCTGGCGCGGATGGAATGGGCCGCGTCGCCCGACGAGCTGGTGATCCAGCGACTGAACCGGCACCAGAACAAGCTCGAGGTCATGCTGGCCGATGCGCGGACCGGCCGCGCCCGGGTCATCATGACCGACACCGACCAGAAGTGGGTCGATGTCGACGACGACCTCACCTGGGTAGACGGCGGCGCCCGCTTCGTCTGGTCCAGCGAGCGGGACGGCTACAACCACCTCTACCTCTTCGACCGGGAGGGTCGGCAGGTCCGCAAGCTGACGTCGGGCGAGTGGGATGTGATCGAGTTCCACGGCGTCGACGAGGCCAACGGCTGGGTCTACTTCACCGCCGCCGAGGCGAGCCCGTTGGAGCGGCACCTGTACCGCGTCCCGCTCAACGGCGGCGACATCGAACGGATCACCCGCGAGCCGGGGACGCACGGAATCAATCTGAGCCCCGACTTCAGCCTCTTCATTGACACGTATTCGAGCGCCGCGGTCCCGCCGCTCGCGCGGCTGCACGAGGCCGACGGTCGCCTCGTCCGCCCGCTGGTCGACAACGCGCGCGTCGCGCGCGAGCTGGAGCGCGCCGGCGCGCGGCCGCCTGAGTTCTTCACCTTCACGACGACCGACGGCGTCCAGCTGAACGGGTGGATGATCAAGCCGCCGGACTTCGATCCCTCGCGGCGCTACCCGGTCCTGATGTACGTCTACGGCGGGCCGGGCTCGCAGACCGTCCTCGATTCCTGGGGCGGCACGCGCTATCTCTGGCACCAGGCGCTGGCACAGCGCGGCTACATCGTCGTCAGCGTCGACAACCGCGGCACGGGCGCCCGGGGCGCCGAGTTCAAGAAGGTGACCTACCTGAATCTGGGCGAGTACGAGAGCGACGATCAGATCGCCGCAGCGCGGTACCTGGCTTCGCTCCCGTACGTCGACGCGTCGCGCATCGGGATTTGGGGGTGGAGCTACGGCGGCTACATGACCGCGCTCACCATGGCCCGCGGCGGCGACGTCTTCCGCGCCGGGATCTCCGTCGCGCCGGTCACCGACTGGCGGCTGTACGACACGATCTACACCGAGCGCTTCATGCGCACGCCGCAGGAGAACCCCGAGGGCTACCGCAAGAGCGCGCCGATCGCGCACGTGCAGGGACTCACGGGCCGCCTCCTCCTGATCCACGGCACCGCGGACGACAACGTGCACTTCCAGAACGCCGTGCAGCTCATCAAGGCGCTCCAGGACGCCGGGAAGCAGTTCGACTTCATGCTCTACCCGAACAAGAACCACTCCATCTCGGGTGGCAACACGTCGCTGCACCTGTACACGCTGATGACGCAGTGGCTGGACGAGAACCTGAAGGGTAGCCGGCCGGCGAGCTGACGGCCGAGCGCGCGTGGCGGGCCGCCGCAAACGTCGGGGCCCCGTGGCGGTATGGCCGACACCGACGGCCGGGCTGCCTCGGGCAGCCAGGCCGTCCGGGGGCCGCGTGGCGGGCCCGCGCCGCGCGCGAACATGCGGGCCAAAACGAGAGGGCGTCGAGCGGACCAACGGTCCGCTCGACGCCCTCACCCTTCTACCCTCCGGCTCGCCGCTCAGAACACGTCGAGCATCTCGACCCACTGCTGTGTCGACCCGGCGATGGGCACGAAGAGCCGGTCGAACGGCTCCTGGTCCCACGACAGCGAGTGGAACATGACCCCGTCGAGCGTCGCGACCGGCCGGACCAAGTCGTTCGGGAGGCGGTGCACGATCCCGACCGCCTGCCAGTAGCGCTCACCGACCCGCACGGGGCCCTGGGGCACGCCCGGGATCGGCTGCGCCGGCCCGTGGACCTGCGCGACCAGGGGACTCGGCATGCGGTACATCGCTTCCTCGAGCGGCATCAGCTGATACTTCGCGGGCTCGCATGCGCCCAGCACGGCGGCCGCGGCCGCGACCGGGGCGATGGTACGGATGAATTTCATCGAGTTCTCCTCTCGGTTGACGCTCCAGCCGGTCCGGGGCATTCTTTCCACGGCATTGCCTTTGCCGCGCAGCGGCGCGGCCCGAACGCAAGATGGAGACTGCCAATGCGAATCGCGATGGATCCGGTTCCGGTCGTCCTGGGAATGTACGCCTACGTCGGCGAACTCCTCGCGCGCGCGATGGGCCGTCACGAAGGCGCCGACGCCGAGTCGCTCGGCCGTCGGTTCGGCCGCCAGCGCGCGGAGGCCGCGGACCGCGAGGTCAACCGCCTGGTCCACGCGCTCCACGCGGACGTCAAGGTCGCCGACAAGCTCCTCAAGAAGACCGGCGATGTCTGGAAGATATCGCAAGAGACCGATCTCGTCGACCTCGTGGTCCAGGCCCGCGGCGACGAGCAGGATCCGCAGTCCTACGTCCTCCTGAAGCCCGACCAGATCCGGGCGCTCCTCCGTGCGATCCGTGACGCCGCGAAGGGCACGGGCGAGGACGAGGAGACGGTCGCGCAGCTCGAGCGCGCCGCCGACGCCCTCGAGGCCCGTCCCGGCCAGTACCTCGCCTTCGGCTTCGATCCGTGGGGGTCATGACACCGGCCGGCGGCGCAACTGCTTGTCGCGCCGCCCGGCGTCGTCTACCTTGAACGCCCCGGATCCGACCTTCGCACGCACGCCATCCATCCGATGACCCGAACGCCACTGGCGGCGGTTCTCTTGCTCCTCCTCGCGGGCCGGGCGGCCGCGCAGGACGTGTCGCGCCTGGACCCCGCGCTGCGCCTGTCTCGCTGGTCGGGGGCGGTTCGTGCCGACTCCGCGGCCCCCGCGCACGGCGCGCCCCGTGTCGGCGGTCGTGGCGCGCTCGCCCTCGGCGCGACCGCGCGCATCGGCGGCGAGCCCTACGTCCGCGTACTGGTCCGGCTCGCGCCCGGCGGCGAGGACGTGCTCCGCCGGGCCGGCGCGCGGATCGGCGTGCGTGCGGGCGACGTCGTGACCGCGCGCATCCCGCTCGCCACGCTTCCCTCGCTGGCCGCCCAGCCGTCGATCCGATTCCTCGAGGCGGCGACGTGGCTCGCGCCGGACGTGCGGATGCCCGCGGCGCCGATGTCGCCGCCCGCGCCGGCCGCCGACGCAGCCCCGGTCGAAACCGCGGCGCCGGCCCCGGCCACGTCTCCGGTGTTTCTCGCGCCGGCCGCCGACGCGCCCCCGAACGACACCGCCGTCGTCGGGATCGGCGTCGATGGGCTCCGGCGCCGCGACGGCGACCGCTTCTTCGGCCTCACCGGCCGCGGCGTCGTGATCGGGATCGTGGACACCGGACTCGATCTCGCGCACGAGGATTTCCGCGACGCGAACGGCCGCACGCGGGTGCTCTACGCCTGGGACCAGGGGATCGCCGACGGACGGCCGCCGGGCGTCGTCGGGAACGACGTCCTGGACTACGGCCACGAATGCGCCGCCGCCGAGATCGACGCCGGGCAGTGTCCGATCACCGACCGCGTCGGCCACGGTACGCACGTGGCCGGGATCGCCGCGGGCGACGGCTCCGCGACCGGTAGCGGCCTTCCTGCCTACCGATACGTCGGCACGGCGCCCGACGCGGACCTGATCGTCGTTCGCGCCGGCGACGGCGGCTTCACCGGCGACCAGCTCCTGGAAGCCGTCGCCTACATCTTCGCGAGGGCCGAGGCGCTCGGGCGCCCCGCCGTCGTGAACCTCTCCGTCAGCACCCAGGCCGGCCCGCACGACGGGAGCACGCTCCTCGAGCGCGGGCTCGACGCCCTCGCCGGGCCGGGTCGCCTCATCGTGGCCGCCGCCGGCAACCAGGGCGTGAACGAGAACGAGACGCCGGAGTTCGTCCGCGCGCCGTCGCATGCGATGGGCACGCTCGCCGCCGGCGAGACGCGGGAGCACTCGCTGGTCGTGCCGCCGTACTCGCCGCGCGCCGGCGCCGTGAACGATGGCGCGGTCCTCGAGCTCTGGTACGAGGGCGAGGACTCCCTCTGGGTGACCGTCGTATCGCCCCGCGGCGACAGTCTCGTCGCGGCCACGGGCGACAGCGCACTCGTCCAGACGCCCGGCGGCACGATCGGGATCCTGAACGCCGTCGACGGCCCGCAGGCGACGAACGGCGACCACGTCGCCTTGATCGCCATCGCCGACGAAGACCCCGCGGCGCCGCCGGATCCGGGGAACTGGACGATCCGCGTGCGGAAAGTCGGCGGCGTCGGCCCGGGGACGTACCACCTGTGGCTGGTCGGCGGCACGTTCGACAACCCGGTCGACCTCGCGAAGCTAGAGGGCGGCACCACGAACACGCACCTGGTCGGCTCGCCGGCAACGGCCAACCGCGTGATCGCGGTGGCCGGATACGTGACCCGGCACGAATGGCGGACCGTCGGCGGCGGGAGCCAGAGCTTCCCGTTCCGCGAGCCGACCGGCGACATCGCCTCGTTCAGCAGCCCCGGCCCCCGGCGCGACGGCGTGCTCAAGCCGGAGATCGCCGCACCGGCCAAGGTCGTCGTCTCGGCGCGCGCGGCCGAGGGGTCTACGTTTGCCGGACTCTCGTGGCTGGTCGAGGAGGATGGCGTCCACGCCGCGCTGATCGGGACGAGCATGGCCGCGCCCTTCGTGGCCGGCGTCGCCGCGCTCCTGCTCCAGATCGATCCCAAGCTCACGCCGGAGAAGGCGCGGGACCTCCTGACCGCATCGGCCCGCCGCGATGCGTTCACCGCCGCTCCTCGGACCGGCGAACCGCGGGGCACCGTGCCGAACGCACAGTGGGGGTACGGCAAACTGGAGGCGGCAGCGGCCGTGCGCCTCCTGCGGCCGGACGGTTCGCTCCCGGGCGGCCAGGTCGTCAACCTCTCCGAGAACCCGGTCCGCAGCGGACGGCTCGTCATCAACTACGTCCAACGGCCTCGCTCGATCGCGGTCTACTCGATCACGGGCGAGCGCGTGCGCACTTTCGCGGACCGCGAGATCGGCGACCGGCTCACCATCTGGCCGCTGGATACGGACGGCGGCCGCCCCGTCGCCAACGGCGCGTTCATCCTGGCCGTCGACGTCGCGGGGGAGACGGTGCTCCAGAAGGTGTTCGTGCTTCGCCCATGACCGCGCGCGCCCCGTACCACGCCCGCACCGCGGCCGTCTTCGTGGCCGCCCTCGCCGGGTTCGCGCCCGCGGCGGCCGCGCAGGACCCGGGCGCCACGGCCGCCGCGGTGCTGCGCGTCGCGCCGGCGCCGCGGCCTCTCGCCCTCGGCGGCGCCTACGCACCCATGGCCGACGCGCTCAGCGTTTTCTACAACCCGGCCCGCCTCTCGGCCGCCGATCCCGCTGCGGCGTTCGCCTACCGCACGCTCCCGGTCGAGGCCGGCGTCGGCGCGGCCGCGGTCGCGGCCCGCCTCGGGCCGGGCACGCTCGGATTCGGCGCGCAGTTCCTGAATTACGGGGAGATCGACGTCATGGAGCCGGATCCGTCGACCGGCGACGAGATCGGTATGCCGACGGGCGAGCGCGTCGGCGGCGGCGAGCTGGCCGTCACCGCGGCCTACGGCGTGAGGGTGGCGGGAAGGATCGAGCTCGGCGCCGCCGCGAAGCTGCTTCGGCTCCAGCTCGCCGAGTCGTCGGCCACCGGAACCGCATTCGACGTGGGGGCGGGGTTGGAAGTGTGGGACGGCCGCGTGGCGCTGGGCGCCGCGCTCCAGAACCTCGGCTCCGATATCGGGCCCGGCCGCGCCTCGCCCCTGCCGCGCGCGATCCGCGCGGGCGCGGCGCTCCGTATCGATTCGCCGGCAGGCCTTCGGACCGTGCTCGTCGCCGAGGCGGTGGAGCGGAACGGCGCCGTCTCGCCCCTCGGCGGGCTCGAGCTCGGGCGGGTCCGTCCCGGCGCCGCGCTCATGGGCCGGATCGGATACGACGGCACCGCCGGCGACGACGCGCGCGCCCCCGTCGTCCTCGGCGCTGGCCTCCTCCTCGGCGGCCTCGCCGTCGACTACGCGTACCGAGCCATGGGCGCCCTGGGCGCCGCCCACGTGTTCGGGGTCACGCTTCGCTTCCGCTGAGACACCCTCGCGTTCGCCTCACGCGTCACCCGGCGCGCCGTGGCCTCCTCTTCCGCCAGGGCCACGTCCCCCCGAGGAACGACGCCGCGCCCGGCGCGCCCGATCCTCACCCCGCGATCGCCTTCACGATCTCTCGACCGAGCGCCTCGACCTGCCAGCGGCGCATCCCCGGGACCTCTGCCAACGCCTCGATCGACGGCGGCCGGAGCCGCGCGAGCTCCTCGAGCTGGGCCCGCGGCATGAGGAAACCGCGGTCGATCCCGAGCGACGTCGCCGCCTCGTCCCGTACCGCCCGCAGCCGCTCCAACGTCGCGTCGAACACGGGGTCCGGCGGCGGCCTTCCCGGGCCGCGCGGGCGCGTCGGGAGCGCCTCTTCCGGCAGCGCACGTGCGCGCTCGATCGCGGCGAGGACTTCCCGGCCATGCCGCCCGGCCAGGGATCGCGGAATCCCGGGCACCTCGGCAAGGGCGCGCTCCGTTCCCGGCGCCCGCCGCGCGATCTCGATCATCGCCTCGTTCGTCAGCACCCTGAACGGTGCGACGTCCCGCGACCGCGCGACCTCCTCGCGCCAGGCGTACAGCTCCCGCAGGATCGCGAGCTGCCGAGGCTGAAGGTCGCGGGTCCCCTTGAGCTTCAGGTATGCGTCCGGGTCGGCCGTCGGCGCCGCCCACCGGACCTCTTCCAGCAGCCGGAACTCCTCCTGCGCCCACGCCAGCCGGCCGCGACGCTCCAGCTCCGCCCGTAGCAGGTCGCGTAGTGGCAGGAGGTGCCTCGTGTCCTCCGCCGCGTACTCCAGCATCTCGGCCGGGAGCGGCCGCTGGGCCCAATCCGCCCGCTGGAACGCCTTCTCGAGCCGGATCCCCAGGTACTTCTCGACGAGGCTCGCGAGCCCGATCGCGGGCTCCCCGAGGAACTGCGCCGCGATCTTCGTGTCGAAGAGGCCACGCACGTGGATGCCGAAGTCCCGGGCGAGGAGCCGGAGGTCGTAGTCCGCATCGTGGATCACGATCTCGACGCCGGGCGCGGCGAACACCGGACGCAGCGCGTCCAGCCGCCGCACCGCCAGCGTGTCGATCACGTACGTCGCCGACGGCGTCGAGATCTGAACGAGGCACACGCGGTCGAAATAGCGGTGGTAACCCGCCGCCTCCGTGTCCACGGCCAGGGCGTCCTCCGCCTCGACCCGTCGTGCCGCGCCTTCCAGACCCCGCTCCGTCGTGATGTATTCCATTATCCCCCGTACGTGAACGCAATTCCGCCGGCGTTTGCGCCCGCCACCCCCGTGCCGTAAGATGCCGGCCGCACGGCGGGCGATCGGCTCAAGGTATCGGATTCGGTCCCGTCCGGCCACGGCGACGCCCGGGCCGTGGGTCGCGACGGCCGTCGTCCGTCGGGCCGATGCGTCCGGTCCGGGGGCTGGATTCCCGGCCCGGCACGCGATATCCTCGATGCATCTCGAGAAAACGATCATGCGCCGGTCGGCCCGGCCGGCGCCTGTGCAAGAGGATGAGCTTGCGTACCAAAGTCGTGGCTACCGTTGGGCCGGCGACCGCGTCGCCGGACATGATCTTCGCCCTCGCCCGCGCCGGCGTCGACGTCTTCCGCCTCAATCTCGCCCACGGAACCGCCGAGAGCCACGGCCAGGTCGTCCGTTGGGTCCGGGAAGCCGGCGACGAGCTTGGCAAGCCGATCGCGATCCTCGCGGACCTGGCCGGCCCCAAGATCCGTATCGGGCGACTCCCCGAACCCGTCCAGCTCACCGAGGGCTCCGGCGTCATCCTCGCACCCGAGGACCACGCCGCGCCCGGCGAGCTCCCCACCACGTTCGAGGCCCTCGCCCGCGACGTCTCGCCCGGCGACCGCATCCTCCTCGACGACGGACTCCTCGAGCTCCGCGTCGAGGACGTGTCAGCGCCACGCGTCTACTGTCGCGTCATTCGCGGCGGGCTGCTGCGGTCGGGCAAGGGGATGAACCTCCCCGGGATCCAGGTCAGCGCACCGGCGCTCACCGACAAGGACCTCCACGACCTCGAATTCGCGCTCGACGCCGAGGTCGAGTATATCGGCCTCTCCTTCGTCCAGCGCGCCGAGGACATCCTCGATCTCCGCAGCCGGATCCCCGACGGGCCGCTCATCATCGCCAAGATCGAGAAGGACACCGCCCTCGAGAACATCGAGCGCATCCTCCTGGCGAGCGATGCGGTCATGGTCGCCCGCGGCGACCTCGGCGTCGAGCTCCCGTTCGAGCAGGTGCCGATGGCGCAGAAGAAGATCATCCAGCTCGCCAATCTGTACGGCAGGCCGGTGATCACCGCCACGCAGATGCTCGAGTCGATGATCGAGGCGCCGCGGCCCACGCGCGCCGAGGCGAGCGACGTCGCCAACGCCGTCTTCGACGGAACCGATGCCGTCATGCTCTCGGGCGAGACCGCCGTCGGCAAGTACCCGGTCCTCGCCGTCGAGGCGATGGTCCGCATAGCCGGCGAGATCGAGCGCAGCCGCGCCTTCGAGGATGGGCCGAAGTACGACATCCCGATTTTCGGCCACCTCCGCGCCGGCGCGACGCCGACCGAGCACGCCATCGCCGCGGCCACGGTCGAGGCCGTCCGGCTCCTCGGCGCGCCCGCCGTCGTGACGCTGACGCGGAGCGGCTTCACCACGCGCCTCGTCTCGAGCTATCGTCCGCCCGTCCCGATCATCGGCGTGAGCGACCAGATCCGGACCTACCGGCACCTCGCCCTGTGCTGGGGCGTGGTCCCCGTGCTCTGCCACGGCCAGGTCGCCTACGAGCCAATGCTCGACTGCGCCCGGGAGTTCCTCGTGTCCCAGGGCCTCGCGAGCCCGGGGCAAAGGGTCGTCGTGACCGCCGGATTCCCATTCCACGTGCGCGGCACCACCAACATGCTCCGGGTGGAAGAGCTGTGAAGCTTCGGTTTCTCGGCACGGGCACTTCGTTCGGGATCCCGGTCATCGGGTGCGACTGCGCCACCTGCACCTCGACGGACCCCAGGGACCGGCGCACTCGCCACGCCGCGCTCCTTGAGAGCGACGACGGCGCCCGGCGGCTCCTCATCGACACGCCGCCCGAGCTGCGGCTCCAGCTCCTGCGCGAGAAGGTCGCTTCCATCGACGCGGTGTGGTACACCCACGCCCACGCCGACCACGTCCACGGGATCGACGACCTGCGCGCGTTCTCCATTTTCTCGGGGCGCGACGTCGTGGTCTGGGCCGATCCCGAATGCGCCGACCTGCTCCGTACCCGATTTCCTTATATCTTCGACCCGGCGCTCCGCGTCGACGACGGCACCTCGCGCCCCGACATCACTTTGCGCACATACCACGCGTTCGAGGCCGTCGACGTCGCCGGGTTCCGGATGCTCCCGCTCCCGGTGCCGCACGGGAGCACGACCGTTTACGGATTCCGCGTCGGAGACCTGGGCTACATCACGGACGCCAAGCGTATCCCCGACGACACGATGCGCGCGCTCCAGGGCGTCCGTGTCCTTGTCCTCAACGCGCTCCGCTTCGGCAGGCCGCACCCCACGCACCTCACCGTCGAGGAGGCGGTGGACGTGGCCAGGTCGCTCGGCGCGGAGCGGACGTACCTGATTCACCTCACGCACCAGGTCCGGCACGCCGACCTGCTCGACCGCCTGCCGGCCGGGATCGAGCCGGCGTACGACGGCCTCGCCGTCGAGATCTGACGCGCAGGGCACGGGCGTTGCGTCGGGCCTCCGGACCCGCGCAAACCCGCCCTGTCCCAAGAGTCACGTATGCCGACCACGACGATGCGACCGATCGTATTCGACTACAACAACATGCTCGACGCACACCTGGGCGGCCGCGGCCTCGCTCCGGCGCGCCTGGACGCCCTCGCCGAGCGGTTCCGCACCATCCACGGCGACGTCTCCAGGGAGAGGCAGGAGGGTCGTCTCGGCTTCTTCGCGCTCCCCGACGATCACGACGTCGTCGAGCGGATCCGCGCGTACGCCGCGGAGGTCGAAGGCCGGTTCGACGACATCGTCATCCTCGGGATCGGCGGATCGGCCCTCGGGACCGTCGCGCTCCGGGAAGCTCTTCTCCCGCCTCGCTGGAACGAGCTGGACGCCTCCGCCCGCGGCGGCCGGCCGCGGCTCCACGTGCTCGACAACGTCGACCCGTCGACGATTGCGCCGCTCCTCGACCGCCTCGACCTCTCCCGGACCCTCTTCGATGTCGTGAGCAAGTCGGGGACGACCGCCGAGACGATGGCCCAGTTCCTCATCGTCCGCGACCGCCTCGTCCGCGTGCTGGGCGAGGAGTATCGCCACAACCTGGTCTTCACCACCGACCCCGAGCGAGGCGTCCTCCGCCAGATCGCGGACAGCGAAGGGATCGCCTCGTTCCCGATCCCCCCTGCCGTCGGCGGCCGGTTCAGCGTCCTCTCCGCGGTGGGCCTCCTCCCCGCCGCGCTCGTCGGGATCGACGTCGAGGGGCTGCTCGACGGCGCCCGCGCCACGATCGGGCGGTGCGACACCGCCCGGCTGGCCGACAACCCCGCCGGCCTCTTCGCCGCGCTCCAGTACCTCGCCGATACGGAGGCCGGGGCGCCGATCCACGTCATGATGGCCTACAGCGACCGCCTCTACGCCGTCGCCGACTGGTTCCGTCAGCTCTGGGCCGAGAGTCTGGGCAAGCGTCGCGACCGCTCGGGCGCCGACGTGTTCCGCGGCCCCACGCCCGTCAAGGCGCTCGGCGCCACCGACCAGCACTCCCAGGTCCAGCTCTACATGGAAGGGCCGTTCGACAAGACGATCACCTTCCTCGCCGTCGAACGACACGACGTCGACCTCGAGATCCCCGGCGGGTACCCGGACATCGAGGCGCTCGCCTACCTCGAGGGGCACACGCTCGGCCAGCTCCTCGACGCCGAGCGGATGGCCACCGCCCAGGCCCTCGCCAGCGAAGGCCGCATGAACATGACGCTGCTCCTGCCGGCCGTGGACGCCCACGCCGTCGGACAGCTCTTCATGCTGCTCCAGATCGCTACGGTCTACGCGGGCGCGTTCTACCACGTCGACCCTTTGGACCAGCCCGGCGTCGAGCTCGGCAAGCGTCTCACCTATGCGCGCATGGGGCGCCCGGGCTTCGAGTCGCCGGCCGAACCGCGTATCGAGGACCGCTGGGTGATCGCCTGATCCGCGGCTGCGCAGGCCCAGGGGAACAAATCCTGCGTCGCATTCGCCGTGCCGGTACCGGGGCCGGCGTGCAGGTCGCACCACCAGCTACTCGCGTCGGGTGAAACCTGGGACTCTTGCCGTAACACCGCTTCAGATTCGGGCGAACGGGTTCGACCTACTGAGTCGCCTCGCCGACGATCTCGCCCATGAGATCAAGAATCCGATCCATGCGGCGGTGATCAACGTCGAACTGATCCGTCGCCGCGTCGCCTCGGAACAGGGCGATGCGGCGCTCGAACGCGTCCACGCCCTCGAGTCCCAGGTCGGCCGGGCCCACGAGCTCGTCGACTGGCTCCTGCGCCTGCTGCGGCCGGCGCGAGAGCCGAAGCGCTTGCTCTCGCTCGACCACGTCACCGCCGAGATCTTGCCGCTGATCGAAGCGGTCTGCCGACTCTCGAGGGTCGACGTCCAGTTCGAGCCGCTCGGCAACGGCGCCCTCGTCGAGGCCTCGGCCGCCGCCGTCCGGCACGCGTTGCTCAACCTCGTCACCAACGCGATCGACGCCATGCTCCCGGACGGCGGCCGTGTTCGTATCTCCGGCTCCTGTACGGCCGATGAGGTCCGGATCTGCGTCGCCGATTCCGGCCCGGGCGTTCCCGCGCACGCAATCTCGCGGCTCGGAACCCCCGGCTTCTCCTCCCGCCCGGACCGCGCCGGGCTCGGCCTGGCCGTCGCCAACGCGCTCATGGAGGAGTCCGGCGGCCGCGTCTTCCTCGAGTCCGCCCGCGGACCGGACGGCGGCGCCTCTTTTGTCATCTCGCTGCCACGGGTGTCCGGCGCTTGACCCGCCGTTGCGCCCGCGAATACTTTCACGACGACCGCCCTGCGGGGCCGAGGATCATACAACGCTATGAGTCAGCCCAAGCTCCTCATCGCCGACGACGAACGTCACGTCGCCGAAGGGCTCCAGATGATCCTCTCGGACGACGGCTACGCGGCGGAGATGGCCACCGACGGCGAAGAGGCATGGCAGAAGGTCCAGTCGGGCGAATTCGGGCTCGTCCTGGCCGACCTCAAGATGCCCGGCATGGACGGCCTCGAGCTCTTCGCCCGCATGCGCGAGCAGGGGATCGACAGCGAGGTCATCATCATCACCGGCGCCGGCACCGTCGCTTCCGCAGTCGAGGCGATGCGTCGCGGCGCCTACGATTATCTGACCAAGCCGCTCGATCTGGAGCGACTCAAGGCTCTCATCCCGAAGGCGCTGGACAAGTACCTGGTCAAGACCGCGAACCGGCAACTCCAGCTCCGGCTCGAGCGCCTGACCCGGTTCGGCGAGATGATCGGCGAGTCCGAGGAGATGCGACAGATCTACGGGCTCATCGAGACGATCGCGCCGTCCAACGTCACCGTCCTCATCACGGGGGAGAGCGGCACGGGCAAGGAGCTGGTCGCCAGGGCGATCCATGAGCGTTCCGAACGCAAGAAGGGACCGTTCATCGCCGTCAACTGCGGCGCCTTCCCGCGGGAGATCCTCGAGAACGAGCTGTTCGGGCACGAGAAGGGCGCCTTCACCGGCGCGATCAACGAGAAGCCGGGGTGCTTCGAGCTGGCCGACGGCGGTACGCTCTTCCTCGACGAGGTCGCCGAGATGGAGCCCGACATCCAGGTCAAGTTCCTGCGGGCCCTCGAGCAACGGTCGTTCCGGCGACTCGGGGGGAAGAAGGAGATCTCCGTCGACATCCGCGTGATCGCCGCCACGAACCAGGACGTCCGGGAGGCGCTCGAGAAGGGGAAGCTGCGCGAGGATGTGTACCACCGCCTCGCCGTCATGCCCATCGCGCTCCCGCCGCTTCGCGAGCGAGGCGGCGACGTCCGACTCCTAGCCGAAGAGTTCCTGCGGCGCTTCGCAAAGGAGCACAACCGGCCGGTCACCGGCTTCTCGGAGGGCGCGCTCGAATTCATCGAGACGTATCGCTGGCCCGGCAACGTGCGGGAGCTGAAGAACGCGGTCGAGCGCGCCGTCATCCTCGCGAAGGGCGAGCTGATCGAAGCCGGCGACCTCCAGCCGCGCAACATGGCGCTCGACGAGCGCGAGGTCCGCATCTCGATCGGCACCACCCTCGAAGAGGCCCAGCGTGCCCTGACGCTCAAGACCTTCGCCTTCACGGGCGGCGACCACGCCAAGACCGCGCGGATCTTGGGCGTCACCGAGGCCGAGCTGCGGGAGCGGCTCAAGGCCATCGTCGACGAACCCGTGGCCGCCGAGTAGGATCGAAATCAACCATGAGGCGCCGACGCCGGCTGACGCGGCGCCTCCCAAGGAGGTTCCATGGCCGAGCGTGAAGATTTGCCTTATGTCGTGATCGAACGCCGCTCCGGCGGCTTTGGCTCGTTCCTCTGGGGCGCCCTCATCGGTGCGGGCGTCGCGCTCCTCCTCGCGCCTCGATCGGGGAAGGAGATGCGGCGGGATCTCAAGCGCGGCGCCGAACGTTGGCGCAAGACCGCCGAATCCGCGCTGCGCGACGTGCAGGAGTCCGTCGCATCCACCGTCGAGGAGCTCCGCGAGCAAGTCGCCGATCGGGTCGCCTCGGCCCGTCAGGCCGTCGAGGCCGGCAGGGAGGCGGCGCGTCGCACCCGCGCCGAGCTCGAGCGCCGGGTCGAGAGCGCCCGCGAGCAGTGGGGCCGCGGTCAAACGACCGGCGACAGCGAGGGCGAGCTCGCCGAAGGCGACTTCGTCGGGTGATCGACGGCGCCACTCGTTCGGCTGCGTCCTTCCCGGCGCGGCTGCGCTCGGCCTGGGACGCCTT
Organism: uncultured bacterium; assembly: GCA_937889645.1. GTDB lineage: Bacteria > Gemmatimonadota > Gemmatimonadetes > Longimicrobiales > RSA9 > CALBZE01. The sequence goes on along the minus strand of CALBZE010000017.1, from coordinate 8,169 downwards.
CTTCGATTTCGCCCGAGCCGTCGTCATCAAGGCCGACGCGGACAACATCGCGTTCCTCTCCGGGGCGATCGCGTTCAACCTCCTCGTCGCGTTCGCCCCGCTCATCCTCGCCGCCATCGGTATCGCCGGCACGATCCTGCGCCTGCAGGAGGCAGATCCGGCGGAAACTCTCCTCCGCTACATCTTCGAGGGGTTGCCCCCCGTCAGCGACGAGTTCCAGGCCATGGTCGGCGGGATCCTCCGTGAGCTGATCGATCAGAGCACGGGACTGCTCAGCATCGGCACCGTATTCCTCGTCTGGCTCTCCACTCGCCTGATCGGCACGCTCCGCACCGCGCTCCGGGAGGTCTTCGACATCCAGCAGGGGCGCAACATCATTCTCGGCAAGCTCTTCGACATGAAGATGGTCATCGCTGCGGGGACGCTCCTCGCCCTGAACGTCGGTATCACCGTGTCCGTCGAACTGGTTGCACGCTTCGGATTGGACGCCCTCGGGATCGCGACCGGCGTTCCACGTCCCTTCCAGATCTTCTACGGGCGCGTCGTCGCTTTCCTCTCGATCTGGGTGATGTTCCTGCTCATGTACCGGTACCTGCCGCCGCGGAAGATCCACTGGAGGACCGCCGTCGTCGCCGCCACCTTCGCCGCCCTACTCTTCGAGCTGCTCAAGCTGGCGTTCGGCTGGTACGTCACCAACGTCGCCGACTACCGGTCGACGTACGGCAACCTCGCGACCCTGGTCGTCCTGATCCTGTGGATCTATTACTCGGCCACGGTCTTCATCCTCGGCGGCGAGGTTGGACAGGTATTTGCAATGCGTCGCATCCGACGTCACCAGAAGGAGCGATTGCGCTGAGCCGTTCGCAGTATGATTCGAATCGCCATCTCCGTTCTCGCCGTACTCGCCCTCGCCGCCCGACCCGCTTCCGCCCAGCTCCCGACCGATGCCTTGGCCATCGACGCCTTCGAGGACGCCGGCCAGGAGCTCTTCCTCGAGCCGCCGCTCCAGGTGGATGGCCTCTACGTCGTCATCCGTCTCGCGGTGAACCGACTGTACGTCATGGACGGGCGCCGCGTCGTCTGGTCCGCGCCGGTCGGGACCGGGACCGGGTTCCGGCTCGAGGACGGCGGTCGGGAGTGGCAGTTCGACACGCCGCGCGGCGTCTTCCGCGTCCAGCGCAAGGAGAAGGACCCGGTCTGGATCAAGCCGGACTGGGCCTACATCAAGGAGGGGAAACCGGTCCCGCCGCTCAACTCGCCGCTCCGTCGCGAAAAGGGCATGCTCGGCACCACGGCCATCTACATCGGCTACGAGCTCGCCCTCCACGGCACCAGCGAGCCCGAACTCGTCCTCCAGCCCGACCCGGAGCAGCGGCGCATCTCCCACGGCTGCATTCGCCTGACGAACGAAGACGCGCGCACCCTCTATCACCTCGTCGATGTCGGCACACCGATCCTGATCTACTGATGCGTCGGCCGGCCCTGCACGGGTGAGCCGCGTGCCCTGCCTTCCTTTCACCCCCGGGAGCGGCTAGATTCGTCGTCTATGGCGAAACCGGCGGATGAGGGACGAAAAGTCATCGCGCGCAACAAAAAGGCGCTGCACGAGTACGATATCCTCGACTCGTGGGAGGCCGGCATCGTCCTCACCGGGCCGGAGGTCAAGTCCGTGCGTGCCGGGCGCGTCAACATGGCCGGCGCGTTCGCACGGATCGACAATGGCGAGGTATGGGTCTACGGCATGCACATCAGCCCGTACGACCCCGCCAGCTACTGGAACGTCGATCCGCTCCGGCCGCGCAAGCTGCTGCTGCACGCCCGCGAGATCCGACGCCTGATCGGCGCCGTCCAGGAGAAGGGGCTCACGCTCGTGCCCCTCGATATCTATTTCCGCCGCGGATACGCGAAAGTGACCCTCGCGCTCGCCCGCGGCCGGAAGCTCCACGACAAGCGGGAGGCCATCAAGCGCCGCACCGCGGAGCGGGAGATCGAGCGGGACGCCAGGGGTTTGAGATGATTCGCCTCCTCATCGCAATCGCGCTGATCGCAACCCCGAACCTGCTCTCGGCGCAGGTGCAGCCGCTTCGCATCGAGGGGGCGGGCGAGGTCGTCGAGATCCCGCTCGCCCGGCACCGCGGCTACCCGGCGTACCCGGTCACGGCATTGCGCCGCCTGGGCGCCGATCTGCGCACCACGCCGGAAGGAGCACGGATCGCCCTCTTCGGCGACACACTCGTTTTCGAGACGCAGTCGCCGTTCTTCCTCGCGGCGAGGCGGCCGCAGCAGCTCGTGGCGCCGGTGTATGCCGAGGGCGGGATCCTGTACCTGCCGCACCAGTTCTTTGCGGAGTGGCTACCGGCTCGCTACGGCGACCGGCTCCGCTTCGAGGGCGGCGTGCTCCGGGTCGTGAACGGTCAGGTCGTCGCGGCGGATACGAGCACGCCTCGTCCGGCGACGCCGGCTCCTTCACGGACCGCCCGACCCGCGCCCGACAAGCGTGTCGTCATCATCGATCCGGGACACGGGGGGAAGGACCCCGGCAAGCCCGGCCCGAACGGACTCCGGGAGAAGGACGTCGCGCTCCAGGTCGCCAAGCGCCTGGCGCAGGAGCTCCAATCGCGCGAGGGATACGAGGTCCACCTGACCAGGACCACCGACACGCTGATCGCGCTCGCCGACCGCCCGCGCATGGCGAACGAGTGGAAGGCCGGCCGCCCCGCCGCGCTCTTCGTCTCGATCCACGCCAACTCCGTCTCCAACCGATCGGTCCGGGGGTTCGAGACGTTCTTCCTCTCCGCCGCGCGGACCGAGGACGAACAACGCGTCGCCGAAATGGAGAACGCGGCCATCGAGTTCGAGGACGCGCATGTCCCGGGCGCAGGCCAGGACCTCGATTGGATCCTGAACACCCTGCGCAACGATTTCTATCTGCGCGCGTCCAACGACCTGGCCGAGGTGATCCAGCGGAAGATCGGGGAGATCCACCCCGGTCCGAACCGGGGCGTCAAGCAAGCGGGGTTCCGGGTCCTCATCGGCGCGTTCATGCCCGCGGTCTTGGTCGAGATGGCCTTCATCTCCAACCGGCAGGAGGCGGAGCTCCTCGGGAGCGCCCAGTTCCAGACGCGCATCAGCCGCGCGCTGGCGGACGCGATCGAAGAATTCTTCCGCACCCACGAACACCTGTGGGTGTCGGACGAGACGACCTGATGCCCGGGGTGTCGACGTGAGGTTGGCACAGGAGCTCTTCGGGGCTGAGTTCCAGAACCCGGTCCTGCTCGCCGGCGGCACCTGTGGCTACGGGCAGGAAGTCTCCGAGGTCCTCGACCTCGACGCGCTGGGAGGGATCGTGACGAAGGCCGTCACTCCCGAGCCGCGCGCCGGCAACCCCGCGCCTCGCGTCGCCGAGTACGACGCCGGCATGCTCAACTCGGTCGGCCTGGCCAACGTGGGGCTGGAGCGCTTCCGGGCCGAGAAGCTGCCGTGGCTCGCCCGCAACCTCACGCGCGCCCGGGTGCTCGTGAACGTGGCCGGTGCCACGGTCGAAGATTACGTCCGCGTCATCGAAGCGCTCGACGGCGAGACGGGTTTCCTGGGTTTCGAGCTGAACGTATCCTGCCCGAACGTCAAGAAGGGCGGGGCCGTCTTCTCCGCGAGCGAAGAGCTGCTCGCCGACGTCGTACGCCACGCCCGTGCGGCGACGCGGCGGCCGCTGATCGTCAAGCTCGCCCCCAACGTCCCCGACATCGGACGCATGGCGGAGGTTGCGATCGGCGCCGGTGCCGACGGGTTGACGCTCATCAACACGTTCCCGGGACTCCTCGTCGATCTCGAGTCCCGGCGTCCGGTCCTCGGCGCCGGCACGGGCGGGGTGAGCGGACCCGGAATCCTGCCCATGGGCGTTCACGCCGTCTGGCAGGCGCGCCGCCGCGTGGATGCCCCGATCATCGGCGTAGGGGGCATACGTACGGCCCACGACGCGCTGCAGTACATCCTCGCCGGCGCGTCCCTCGTCGAGATCGGCACCGCCAGCTTCTCGGATCCCCGCGCCGCCGAGCGGGTACTTTCTGGTCTGCGCCGCTATGGCGCCCGGCACGGCGTCGCCGACATCCGGGAGCTCGTCGGCGCGGCGCTGCATGCTTGAAACGGTCGATTCCTGCGATCATGGCTACGACCATCGTTGCACTGGACCTCCCCACGGCCGACGCCGCCCTCGCCCTCGTCGATCGGCTCGGCGACGCCGTGGATTGGTACAAGGTGGGCGCGCCGCTCTACACCCGGTCCGGGCCCGCCGTCGTCGATGCGCTCCATTCTCGAGGAAAGAAGGTCTTCCTCGATCTGAAGTATCACGACATCCCGAATACCGTGGCTCAGGCCGTCGAAGCCGCCGCCGAGCTGGGCGTCGCGATGCTGACGCTGCATACTGCGGGTGGGTCGGCGATGCTGCGCGCCGCGCGCAACGCCGTCGGCCCCGATGGGCCGCGCCTCCTCGGCGTCACCCTGCTCACGTCGTTCACCGCCGGGGACATCGAGCAGGTGTGGGACAAGGAGTTGCGTTCGATGCGCGAGGAAGTCGCGCGCCTGGCGGCCATCGCCGCCGAGAACGAATTGGACGGCGTCGTCGCCTCCGCCCTCGAGGCCGAGGCGCTCAAGCGGCGCCACGGCGCACATTTCCTCGTCGTCACACCCGGGATCCGGCCTGCGGGCGCCGTGGCCGGGGATCAGGTCCGGACCGCGACGCCGGCCGAAGCCGTGCGTGCAGGCTCCGACTTCCTCGTCGTGGGAAGGCCCGTGCTCCGGTCGCCCGACCCCGTCGCCACCATTACGGAGATCAACGAAGAGATCCGTCGCGCTTCGGAGGTGAGCGCGTGACCGCTCGCGCGTTGCTCGTCGCGACCGCCTTCCTCCTCGTCGGCGCCGCCAGCGCCCACGCCCAGGACGTCGAGTTCCAACGCGTCCTCGAGTCCGCCAGCCAGTCGTGGGCGCGAGGCGACGCCGAGGCCATCGCGGCGCTCGCCACCCGCGGGGGGCTCTTCATCAACGTCGCCGGACGCTCCTTCGGACCCCTCGGCAGCCGGCACGCCGCCGCGCTCCTCCGCGACCTCTTCGAATCGATCGGGATCGCTCGGCTCGAGCGACGGTCCATCCAGTTCATAGGCGGACCGCAGCCCCGGGGGTACGGCGAGTTCATCTGGCGCACCGAGGGCGGCCAGCCGACGACCGTGTTCCTCGGCCTCGTCCAGGAGAAGGACGGTTGGCGCCTCACCGAGATCCGCGTCTCGATCCCGGGATGGTGACCGCCCAGCTCGAATGGCCGACCCCCGATACCGCGGCGCGCACGCCCGTTCGCGTCGACTGGGGCGCCCTCCTCGATTGGCAGGGCCTGCTGCCGCGCCTCGTCCAGAGCGCGATCGTCTTCGTCCTCGCGTTCCTCGCCTATCGCCTGGTCAAGCTCCTCACGCGGCGCCTCGAACGCGAGATCTCCGAAGAGGACCCCCTCGTCAAGCGGGCAAGGGAACAGCGCGCGCGCACCATTGCGAGCCTGCTCAACAACATCGCGCTCGTCCTCATCGTGGCCGGCGCGGGGTTGACCGTGCTCAGCACGGTCTTCAACATCGACATCGCGCCGCTCCTCGCCGGCCTCGGCGTCTTCGGCCTCGCCGTATCCTTCGGCGCGCAGTCCCTCGTCAAGGACATCATCAGCGGGACCTTCATCCTGATCGAGGGACAGTTCGGGATCGGAGACGTCATCCGCGTCGGCGAGATCGCCGGGATGGTCGAGCGGGTCACCCTGCGGACCACCACGCTCCGTGACATCGAGGGCGTCGTCCACATCCTGCCCAACGGCGAGATCACCCGGGTAAGCAACCTGACGAAGGCGTGGTCCCGGGCCGTTCTCGACGTCCCCGTCGCGCTTCGCGAGGATGTGGATCGCGTTATAGACGTCCTGCGCCGAATCGTCGCCGAGTTCTACGCGGATCCCCAGTGGCGCCCGCTCATGCTCGAGGACCCGGATGTGCTCGGCATCCAGCGATTCACCACGCATTCCGCCGACATTCGCGTGATCGCCAAGACGCTCCCGCTCAAGCAATGGGACGTCGCCCGCGAGCTGCGGCGCCGCATCCTCAACCGCTTCGCGGAGGAAGGGATCGCGATCCCGTTCCCGCACGTGACCGTCTATTGGGGCGCGGGTCAGATGCCGTTCGCGGACACAATCGGGCGCGGGTCCGACCCGGCCCCCGACCGCGAACACCCAGATCGTCGCGCCTAGCACTCGATCGAGAGGAAGATTCCGGTATGGCACTGCGATTTTACAACACGCTCACCCGTTCGCTCGACGAGTTCGAACCGATCGAGCCCGGCACCGTCCGCATGTACGGCTGCGGACCGACCGTGTACCAGCTCCCGCACATCGGGAACTACCGGACCTTCCTCTTCAACGATCTGCTGCACCGTTACCTGGAGTGGAAGGGGTACCGCGTCAAGTTCGTCATGAACCTGACCGACGTCGACGACAAGACGATCGACGGCGCCTTCCGCCAGGGCGTCTCGCTCGAATCCTTCACCGAGCCGGTCATCCGCGGCTTCTTCGAGGACCTCGATGCCCTGGGCGTCCGGCGCGCCGACGTCTACCCCCGCGCCACCCGCCACGTCGACGCCATGGTCGAGATCATCCGCCGTCTCATCGACCGCGGGCACGCCTACGTCGCCCCGGATGGCTCGGTCTACTACGACATCTCTTCCTTCCCGGAGTACGGCAAGCTCTCGCGCGTCGACCTCTCGGCCGTGCGCCGCGGCGAGCGCGTCGCCGCCGACGAGTACGAGAAGGGCGACATCCGCGATTTCGCCCTGTGGAAGGCCGCCAAGGACATCGACCGCCAGGTCGGGGCCGCGTGGGACACGCCCTGGGGGCTCGGACGCCCCGGTTGGCACATCGAGTGCTCGGCCATGAGCATGGCCGAGCTGGGCGAGTCCTTCGACATCCACACCGGCGGCGAGGACCTCGTCTTCCCGCACCACGAGGACGAAATAGCCCAGTCCGAGGGGGCCACCGGCAAGCCGTTCGCCCGGTTCTGGCTCCACGTCAAGCACCTCCTCGTCAATGGCGAGAAGATGTCCAAGTCCAAGGGGAACGTCTTCACGCTCAGGGACCTCGTCGGTCAGGGCCACACCGCCGCCGCCGTGCGGTATCTGCTCCTGTCCGCGCACTACCGCCACGAGCTCAACTTCACCTTCGACGGCCTCGAGCACGCGCAGGCGGCCATCCGCCGCATCCTCGACTTCGATGACCGGCTCGGGCGCACGCCCACGTCGGAAGACGCGCCGGAGTCCGGCCTCCAGGACATCTCGGCCGGCGCGCTGCGCGCGTTCGAGGACGCTCTCGACGACGACCTCGACATGCCCGGCGCGCTCGCCGTCGTCTTCAATTTCATCCGGGAGTCCAACGCGGCCCTCGACCGCGCCCCGACGGCGCTCCCCGCGGACCTCCAGGCTGCCCGCCGCGCCCTCGGCCGGTTCGACGACGTCCTCGGCGTCCTCCCCCTCGCGCGCGCCGCAGCCACCGTCGACCAGGACTTCGCGGCCTGGGTCGAGGCCCGGCTGGAGGAGAGGCAGGCCGCTCGCGCTCGGCGCGACTTCGCCACCGCCGACGCGATCCGCGACGAGCTCGTCCGCGCCGGCGTCGTCATCGAGGACACCCCCCAGGGTCCGCGTTGGAAGCGCGCGCCTTGACATGGGCTCCGCACTTTCCTATAATACCAGTCTGTCTTGGCGCTGACGTAGCTCAACCGGTAGAGCACCTGCCTTGTAAGCAGGGGGTTAAGGGTTCGAGTCCCTTCGTCAGCTCCTCGCATGGGCGGGAGTAGCTCAGTTGGCTAGAGCATCAGCCTTCCAAGCTGAGGGTCGCGGGTTCGAGTCCCGTCTCCCGCTCTGCAAAACAGGACTCAGAGGCCAGGATTCAGCGTTCGGGGCCGGGTTCCGCCGAACGCTGGATCCTGAATGCTGATTCCTGTATTTCCGCTCGCGTAGCTCAGTGGTAGAGCGCTTCCTTGGTAAGGAAGAGGTCACGGGTTCAATCCCCGTCGCGAGCTCCTGGTGGGACCAGCTTTCGAAATCTTCGAGGGGAGACCATGGCCAAGGCGAAGTTTGAGCGGACGAAGCCGCACGTGAACG